>JAEXCU010000007.1 GCA_023402015.1 Pseudomonadota bacterium
GTGAAAACACCGAACACAATGCTGTTGCAATGGCCGCGATGCCATATTTTAATGAATTATTGAAAAAATACCCGCATTCCAAACTTAACGCCAGTGGGCCGGCCGTTGGATTGCCCGAAAATATCATGGGCAATTCCGAGGTTGGACATATCACCATGGGGTCGGGCCGCGTTGTTAATCAATTCCTGCGCCGGTTTCAGTTAGAAGATTGGGATAACAACGCCCCGCTGCGCAATTTTATCCGCGGGGTCCAAGAATCTGGTGGTGTTGTGCATTTGGCGGGCCTGATGTCCGACGGACGTGTTCATTCCGACATTAACCAAGAAATTTTCATTGCGCGGCGCGTTTTAAACACCGGCCTGCGCGTTTGCATTCACTTTATTGCCGACGGTCGTGATACCGCGCCGCAATCGGCCCCAAAATACATTGCCCAGTTTAATAAAGAATTGGCGCCATATTTTGAATCTGGCCAGGCGTTTTGGGGAACATTATCGGGACGTTATTACGCAATGGACCGCAACCAGAATATGGACCGCACAGAATTGGCATTTAACGCAATCGCATGCGCGAAATCTGAATTTAATGCACCAACAATTGACGCGGCACTGAATGATGCGTACGCGCGTGGTGAAACCGACGAATTTATCCGGCCAACCGTTATCGCCGGCGATGTAGCGATTAACGATCGGGATGGATTTTTATTCTGCAATTATCGCAGCGACCGCGCCCGCCAAATTGTGCGTGCGATTCTGACCACCGGCGCGCGGGTATTATGCTTTTCCCAATATGGCGAAGGGTTAAATGAATTGTGCCCTGCACTGTTGCCGGATGTTGCGGTTAATGATACATTGGGCGATGTTTTGGCGGCGAACGGTAAATCACAACTGCGCATTGCCGAAACAGAAAAATATAATCACACAACATATTTCTTTGATGCGGAACGCAATGTTGATTTCCCCGGCGAAGACAAAGTTCTGATACCGTCGCCGGACGTTGCAACATTTGACATGAAACCTGAAATGTCGGCGGTGGAAATTACGGATGCATTATTACTGCGTTTGGCGAAATACGATGTTGTTATTTTGAATTATGCCAATGGCGACATGGTTGGACACACCGGAAACGAATCCGCCACAATCCAGGCGATGCAGGTTTTGGATGCGCAATTGGCGCGCCTGGTGCCGGCGGTGTTGGAATTGGGTGGAACGGTACTGATTACCGCGGACCACGGCAATGCAGAAAAAATGTGGGATGCGGAAAACAACCTGCCCTGGACGGCGCATACAACCAATCCGGTAAACTTTATCGTTGTGTCCGAACATAAATACGATGTTCATGACGGCGGACTGGCCGATATTGCACCAACAATGTTAAAGTTATTAAATTTGCCCCAGCCGGCGGATATGACAGGCCACAGCCTGATTTAAATAAAACGCCCAAACGGGCGTTTTTTAATTATCTGAATTTGTTTTTTTGCCATAGCATCCCATATATTTGTATTGCCCGTATTTATAGTGCACCCGGGTCATATGATGAAAGTGGCGATTGATTTTATTCAGGCGCATAAATCCAATTCCCACAATAAATATTCGTTCCAAAATGGGTTGTGGGATTGGTAATTCGCCACTTTCATATTTTTTCAGCAGTTTTTCATTTGTTCGTAAAATGGTGGCCATGTTTATCAGTGGTATATTATATTGGTCGCGTGCATGTCGCAACATCGCGCCCAGGTATTTTGGATAATCCGGTGTTTCGTTCATTGTTTTCTCCTCTCTGTTTTCTTGGCCCGCCGCCGGCGGGAATTATGGATCGCCACGGTCGTTGGCACTCCCTCGCGATGACAAGGTTGTGTCATTGCGAGCGCAGCGTGGCAATCCAGCAATAAAAACACCGCCGTGATTAAGGGCGGTTGGAGGTTAAGAACTACTAAATCAATAGTGCTGCTTATTCAAATATATCACAGCCCTCCAACCAATGTGGAGTTTTACGATTTAGGAGGTTCTTACACCCCACATCGGTAATCATCCGATGCAGGTGAATTATATCACAAAGTTGCAATTGTGCAAATATATTTTATGGATTGCCACGCTGCACTGCGTTTGCTCGCAATGACAATCGTGCGTGCGGAATAATCTTCACTGTCATTGCGAAGGGCGACAGCGCTGTGGCAATCCAGTCAATTAACGCCCCCCGCCACTGTCGTGGCTCGCAATGACAATGCTTTTTCGTCATTGCGAGGGAGTGCCAACGACCGCTGAGATACACCCCCACTATTTATTTGAAAGAAAACCAAAAATCCGTTCTTGTAATTCTATGCCCGACCAGTTATAATTAAATCGTTGGCGGGTGTTCCGTCAATGGGGTGTAACGACCCGCGCTTACGCGTCTGAATACGTACCTGTGGCATGTAAATGTGCCCAGGGTATTATTACGACGAAAAACAAACTCCTGAATCCAAATCTGGGTCAGGAGGGTTGCCGAATATTCAATAAGCAACACAATTCGTAAGATTGTCGTTAACCTCCTGACCACCAATTCTGTTGGTGGTTTTCATTTTGAATAAACAGGAGATTAATAAAATGAAAAATTATCTTTTTATAATTCCCGCATGTGCGTTGGGGGCAATGCCAATTTGCGCATTCGCAATATATGGAATTGGCCGCGGTCAGGTTGTGGATTGCGATTACCGACCGGTTTCGGATGTTACGGTTCATGTTGAACATCCAGATGGCAGTGTTTCCAACTATGTGCAAACGGATGGGGATGGATTGTTTTCTGTGCCGTGTGAAAACGGCGAAGACAAATTGGTGTTTGCAAAATATGGGACCAATGTGCGTGTGGTTTATACTTGTTTTGAAGGAATGCACGTAAAGTTTTGTTGCGAACCATGTACAGATTGCTTCAGTGATTCTGTTTGGTCGTCTGCGGGTACGGGCGCACGCAAGAAAACAACCAAAACGTGCAATTGCGATGGAACATGCGATTCTGAAACAGATTATGAATGTTATGGCGGATATTATGGATATCCGTCTGCATCGTCGCCGTATTGCACCGCATGTCCGGCGCCCGGCACATCAAATATTGGTACAGGTGGAATAACCAGATGTTATATCCCGTCCGGTCGCAGTGGAACCGACGCCAGTGGCAGTTTTGATTACGTTGGTAATTGTTCGTATGTAAATTAAAATACCCGTCAATGGCGGGCAATTTATTTCCGGCGGCGCGCCGCAAAAAATTCACGTAGTAATGCGGCGGATTCATCCGCGTATTCCGGCATTTGTTGTGTGGTCGGTTTCCACAAATGTCGGTCGGTTTCATACACGCGCGCGTTGTGCAATACTGCACCGCCCTTGGCATCCGTTGCGGCAAAATACACACCACGCAACCGGGCCAATGAAATTGCCGTTGCGCACATTGCGCATGGTTCCAATGAAACGTAAATGTCGCAATCGTCCAGAAATTTCTGTCCCAATTTTTTGCATGCGCGGTTTATCGCCACAATTTCTGCGTGCAGTGTCGGGTTCATTTTTAATTGCACCCGATTTTCGCCGCGTGCGATAATTTTGCCGTCGCGCACGATAACCGCGCCAATTGGCACGTCGCCATGTTCGGCGGCGCGGCGCGCCAAAATTAAAGTTTGTTTCATGAAATCCATGTGATAAAGTATAAATCATGGAATCAAAATTGCAAATTATTTCCGGTACGTATCGCGGGCGAAAACTGTATTTGCCGGGCGGCGCGCGCCCGACCCAGAACCGCGCGCGCATTGCGTTGTTTAACATGATGTCATCAATCGGTGTTCGTCCCCGCATGATTTGGGACGCATTCGCGGGCAGTGGCGCGTTCGGTCTGGAATGTCTGTCCCGCTATCCAGATTGCCGCGTGGTATTTACCGATGTCGCGCCCCAGACGGTGCGGAAAAATCTGCAAATGCTGGGCGTTAATTCACGTGCGACGGTTGTGAAAATTGACGCGGTGGCGGCGATTGCAAAATATGGGGCGGATGCGGATTTAATATTTCTGGACCCGCCGTATGAAATGGCGGAAACCGGCGCGGCATTTGTTCGTAAATTGGCGCCCGTGGCGCGTGCGGGGACCATTTTAATCTGGGAACAAGACGGCCCGTACGCGGTGATGCCGGATGAAAATGCGTGGGAAATACTGCGCGACAAACAATATGGCCGGGCGCGATTTTTAATTTTACGCCGGCGCGCGTAATAAAAGCCTTGATTTTTCAATATTTTTGGTAAATAATATGCGGCGCGCGGCACCCTTGGAGGTCGCGTGAAGTAAAACAAATTGCTGAAAAATAAGGATTTAAAATGGCAGTTAAATTAAATGCAGATATTCGCGACGTCGCTGGCAAGGGGGCCGCACGCAGCATCCGCAACAACAAAAACATCCCCGCTGTTATTTATGGTGAAAAACAGGCACCGGTCGCAATCCAATTGAACGGACGCGATTTTGAAATGTTAATCAGAACACCGGGTTTGCGGACAAAATTGTTTGAAATTCAAACATCAAACGGCAAAGAAGACGCCATGTTGATGGATATTCAATATCATCCGGTGTCCGATGCGGTTATTCACGTGGACTTTAAACGCATTGATGTGAAAAAGCCTGTGAACGTTGTCGTTCCCGTAGAAGTTATCAATGCCGAAACATCACGTGGTCTGAAATTGGGCGGCGTTTTGAACTTTGCCGTTCGTCAGGTTGCATTGGTTGGTTTGATTGAAAAAATCCCAGAAAAAATTACAATTGATTTGACGAACCTGACAATTGGTGATTCTGTTCACGGAACTGACCTGGTTCTGCCAGACGGCGTTGAATTGGGCCTGCACCAGGCAGATTTGGCGTTTGCAACAATTGGTGGCAAAATGGCCGAAGAAGCCGATAATAAACAGGCTGCGGCCGCAGCAGCAGCGGCACCGGCAAAAAAATAATTTTGCCAAACCCAAACAAAACCGTCCGTTTTCGGACGGTTTTTTATTATTTTTTTCCTGTGGTCTTGAAATGCATTTTAGTATTCACTATATGTTGTCTTAGCAAAAGATTTTAAGGAGTGAAAAATGGGAAAAGTATTGGGTATTGACCTGGGGACAACAAATTCAGCCATGGCATTCATGGACGGAAATGACCCCAAAATTATTGAAAATTCCGAAGGTCAGCGCACAACACCGTCTGTTGTTGCATTGACATCCGGCGGCGAACAATTGGTCGGCATTACCGCCAAGAACCAGGCTGTTACAAATCCGGAAAATACAATTTATGAAATTAAACGTTTAATGGGTCTGCGTTATGACAGCCCGGCGGTCAAAGAAATTGCCGCACGCGTTCCGTATAAAATTGTCCCGGGCGACAATGGCGACGCATGGGTTGAAATGGAAGGCAAAAAATATGCCCCATCACAGATTTCTGCCATGATTTTGGCAAAACTGAAAAAAGATGCCGAAAACTATCTGGGCGAAACCGTCAGCGACGCCGTTATTACTGTTCCCGCGTACTTTAACGATTCCCAGCGCCAGGCAACCAAAGACGCCGGTCGCATTGCGGGACTGAACGTATTGCGTATTGTTAATGAACCGACGGCCGCGGCATTGGCGTACGGTTTGGAAAAAGACAAAAACGGAACAATTGCCGTTTACGACCTGGGTGGTGGTACGTTTGACGTTTCCATTCTGGAAATCGTTGATGGTGTGTTTGAGGTTAAGGCAACCAATGGCGACACAGCGTTGGGTGGTTCGGACTTTGATGCGCGCATTTTAAAGTATCTGGTTGATGAATTCAAATCCCAGACAGGAATTGACCTGTCCAATGACAAATTGGCATTACAGCGTTTGAAAGAAGCCGCCGAAAAAGCCAAAATTGAATTGTCGTCCAAGACATCCACGGATATCAACCTGCCGTTCTTGACGGCGGATGCATCCGGTCCAAAACACTTTAATACAACATTAACACGTGCGAAATTGGAATCTTTGGTTGATGACCTGATTCAGAAAACAATTGAACCATGCCGCAAAGCGTTAAAAGACGCCGGTTTGGATAAATCACAGATTAACGAAGTTATCTTGGTTGGTGGTCAAACCCGTATGCCCAAGGTTCAAGAAGTCGTCAAAGAATTCTTTGGCCGCGAACCGCACAAGGGCGTTAACCCCGACGAAGTTGTTGCACTGGGGGCCGCGATTCAGGGTGGTGTTTTAAAAGGCGATGTAAAGGACGTATTGCTGTTGGACGTAACGCCGTTGTCATTGGGTATTGAAACGTTGGGCGGTGTGTTTACACGTCTGATTGACCGCAACACAACAATTCCGACCAAGAAATCCCAGGTGTTCAGTACCGCCGAAGATAACCAGTCGGCCGTTACCATCCGTGTATTCCAGGGTGAACGCGACATGGCGGCGGATAATAAATTGCTGGGCCAGTTTAATCTGGAAGGTATCGCACCTGCCCCGCGCGGCATGCCACAAATTGAAGTATCGTTTGATATTGACGCCAATGGTATCGTGCACGTATCCGCCAAGGATAAAGGCACCGGCAAAGAACAGACGATTTCCATTAAATCCGACGGTGGTCTGTCCGAAGAAGACATCAAGAAAATGGTTGACGAAGCGGCCGCAAATGCCGATGCGGATAAACGTAAACGCGAACTGGCCGAGGCCAAAAACAACGCCGAAGCCGCCGTATTCAGCATTGAAAAATCGCTGAAAGAACATGGCGACAAAATCAGCGAAGATGAAAAAAAGGCGATTGAAGATGCCAAGAAAGAATTGGCGGACGAAATTGCCAAGGCAGATGCAACGGCTGAATCACTGAAAGAAAAAACAGAAAAATTGACTGAAAAGGCAATGAAACTGGGCGAAGCGGTTTACAAAGCCCAACAGGAACAGTCGGCGCAATCCGCCCCTGAATCCGGCGATGCCAAATCAAACGATGACGGCACCCGCGACGCAGATTTTTCTGAAAAGAAATAAAAACATCTGCACAAAAATCCCCGCGGTTGCGGGGATTTTTTTATTCTGTGTATGTGCATGTATCACTTAATTCAAATGTTCCGGTGGTATCGGTATATGTGCCGGATATGGCAAAACATGTTTGTGGACCGGATTCGTGCAACATACTTTTGGGTGTGTTTCCATAACGTGTTGTGCCGCCAGAATCCACACCTATTTCTGGGCATTGTAAACATTTGTCGCCGATTTTGTAATAACCAAATGCGCAATAAAATGTTTCGTTATATCCTTCGTTGCATACACCGTGTTCTGGACATGGTTTGCATGCGGTGGGACATGCCGGCGGCACTGTGCCAACGATGTCTGAATGTGATATCCCATAATAACCGGCGGCGCAGCGATATAAACTGTCCCATTGGCCGCATTCAGAATCGCATTTGCCGTGCAGATATTCTTCGTATCCGGTGCATCGCGACGATGTTCCGACATGAATCCATGTGTCGCATGTTTCACAGTCTTGGCCAGAATCCACACACACGCCAATATTTGTCTGGTCTTGCAATATATCTATTTGTGTACATGTCAGCCCCCGTTCACACGGCGGATAATTATAAACCCCATACAGATTCTTGGGCGAACACACTTCGCCCTGTGGTGCCTTGGGCACGCAATAGTTTAAACCATTGCTGCCACCCGGTTGAACGCATGCACTGCTTTGGCATTGCAGACTGTTAATACAAATCATCCCATTTTCTTGGTTCGTTGCAATTGCGGCAAAAGTATCCGTGAATGGAATAAAAATCTTTATTGCAATTATTGGCATTATTTTATGTATTTTCATTTTCTAAATCCCTTTTTGTTTTAAACAAAAACCACCAAATTAATTGGTGGTCGGGAAGTTAGAAAAATCATAAGTATGAATGACCTCCACGGGTTTTGGCGTTGCCTTATGACCGTGGCTTCCCGACCGGTATGTCGGGATAAGAAAACGCACAGCGCAAATGCGCCGCGATGTTTTCGCGTCGGATAAACAGTGATTATTCACTGCATACTTATGGGATTTTCTAAGTCCCGATTCCAATATCCCTATTGGTTTCAATGGTGATTATAGATTATGCGAATAATTAACACAAGAAAGAAAAAGTCCGGCATATGGCCGGATTTTTATTTTACTTCACCGATATAAATGCCCATATCGTGCGCAATGTCCAGTAATGGATCATCCGGTGATACGTATGCGTCCGATGTCTTCATGCCCGGTATGCGTGGGTCATCTGCGATGTCGCCCGCATCAAAGAATTCGCCCAGCCCGACTGTTTTACATTTACAGTCATTTATCGCCGTCATTACGTATGTTTCATTGTTTTCAATTGCATGCAATGCGCAATCGGCCATGCGTGTGGCCAAAATGCGGTCCGCGGCCGTTGTGTCGCCCACGCGTTGGGTATGTTCGGGAAACGCGGTTCTGTTTACAATTCCTGCCGCGGTCAGGCGCCGTGAAATAATATCCGCCGGGCGGCCAGAATGCCCACGCAAAGATACACCTTCGGATACCAAGATAACACCGTAATCTGCGGGCCAATTTTTAATATGTTCAACCACGGAATTTACATTGAATTTTATTTCCGGAATCAATATCGCCGCCGCCCCAATCGCAATACCGGCATGCAATGCCAATTGTCCACAATCACGCCCCATGGTTTGAACAACAAACCATCTGTGATGACTGCGCGCGGTCAGCATCAATTGATCGCAAAACGTCGTTAACTGTTGAACAGCGGTGTTAAATCCGATTGTTCGGTCCGTTAATGGAATGTCCATATCAATTGTTTTTGGAATGCAAATTAACTGTAATCCGGAATAAATTTCGCGGTTGCACCACGCCAGGGATAAACTGCCGTTGCCACCAACCAAAATTAGGGCATTTAATTTTAATTCATCCAGTGAATGACGCAGTTTTTTATTAAATTGGGCCAATTTACCCTCTTCTGCGGCGGTTTCAAAATTCAGTGCATCTGCACGACCATTGTGCAAAAAACTGCCCGCCAGGCGTGCGTTTTCAATTGGCAAAGTATCTGCATTTAACTCTATTATATTTGGGGGTGTTGTGCACAGACCATCGGTTCCGTCTTGAATCCCCAAAACCGTCCATCCGCGTTTGTTCGCCCCCTGGACCACACGCTGAATAACGGTGTTTAATCCACTGCAATCGCCACCCGTTGTCATAATTCCAATTCTTTTCATGTTTTCCCCTGTTTTTCTGTAAAATTATATCATAAATAAGTTGACAAAGAAATATATTTTGCAATAATTTGTCCAAAGTTATACTTATATTCAGTTTAATAATTCAGGAGATTGCGTTATGGCAAAAAAGAATTCAAAAAACACCAACATCGGCAAGACCAAGCGTACGACCGATGAATTGATAAATGATGCCATTGCGCAGCAAAATTCTTGGATGGAAAATCGTCGTAATTTCGCGCGTCGTTTCTTGAAAACTATGAATATTTTTGCGCGCCCGGCACCAAAAAACAATGTTCATGTTGCGGCCGCCAACGCCGCTGTGCCCGCGGCAAAGCAACGCAACGGTTTGGGCGCATATTGGTTTCCGATTTTGTGTTCATTAATTGTAATTTTTGTTGCGGTTTGGGTTGCATTTTTGCGCCCCACCCCCACAACCCAGGTTGTTGTTGTCCCGACTGATACGGTTGAACGAATTGCAAATGAACCCACTGAAAATATCGTGCCAACATTTGATATTGTTCGCATTGAACCGGCCGGAACAATCGTTGTGGCGGGTCGTTGGTTGCCACACAAAAATATCTCTATTGCCGTAAACGGTAAAATCGTTGCCACAGAACGCACCGACAACGAAGGCGAATTTGTATACGCGCCGACCCATGCATTCCAATCCGGCAATTACACGATTTCTTTGATTGGCACGGAACCGGAAACCAAATCTGATGAAAATGTTTTTATTTATGTTTCCCCGCGCGGATATCAGAATTCTGTATCACTGTTGATGACATCAGATGGCAGTACATTATTACAGGCCCCAACAATGTTGGCGGACGGTGATTTGTCTGTATCCAAAATTGATTATCTGGACACGGGTCGCATTGTTATCACCGGCGACAGTTTGCCCCGCCTGCGCGTTTCTTTGTCCATGAATGACAAATATTTGGGCTTTGCACGCGTATCAGATCATCATCATTTTGGATTGGGCGCAGATGTTGGCCAATTGGAAACCGGGAAAAAATATACGCTGACAATTCGTTTGCATGACGGCGACGGCCGCACAATCGCCCAGGTCGGACATACATTTACAATGCCGGAAATGACAGGTGATGATGACACATACTATACGGTACGTCGTGGTGATTGTTTGTGGGTAATTGCGCGCAATTTCCTGCGTCGTGGTGTTTTGTTCAGCATTATTGCACAGCGCAACAATATTGCAAATCCAGACCTGATTTTCCCCCAGCAATTATTGCAAATCCCAACATCTGCGAAATAATAAATCATGAATAAATTAAATTTGGCGTTAAAAATCACCAATTGGTGCAATATGCGTTGCGCGCATTGCAGTGAACGCAGTGGTCCCGAATGCACGCCCCAATTAATGCCAGTGGGCGACGTTAATAAATACGTGTCGCAATTCCGTGATTTACAGGTTCCAAAATACGAACATTTGGTGTTTACGGGTGGCGAATCCATGGCACCATATTATCACGGTGAACATGATTATGTCCCGCGCTGTTTGGATGCCGCGTATTTAAATGGTTTTGTTCCGTTCTTTAAAACCAATGGCATGTGGGGTGGTGATGCACAATTGCGCACAACGATTCTTGACGATTTGGCAAACGCTGCATATAAATATCAGAAATTGGTATCGTTGGATATTTCCGTGGATGAATTCCACAATAATATCGCCCAGACCGCCGCAATTATTGAAAACGTTTTTAAAAGTCCGCGAAACATTCGCGCAATCAGAATCAGTTTGGTTGGATTAAATACGCCAAAATCGCGCATGCAATTTATTAATTTAATTGCCCAGGTCTGCGCACGCGGATTAACGCACCAACCAATTGACCGGCAGACATTGATGATTGGATACAATGGTGTGGGCGCACATGTTTATTATGGATTTGATACACCTGTTTCTGTTGTTGGACGTGCCGCCGATAATAAAATCGGCACTTCGTATATTAATGGACAACCAGATATGGAAACCGGCAGTTGCCTGCAAATAGACAATACGAACACGGCGGTTTTAAATTACAAATGGCGCGAACCTGTGGGCAGCAGAAACCTGAACGAAGTGTTGGGACATTTGACGCGTCAAATGTACATGAATGGCAGATAAAATAAAACCCGGCACAATGCCGGGTTTGTTAATAACGCGTCTCTGACGCGAAGTGTGGTGCGGGCGAAGGGAATGTATATTCCCGTCCGAAATCAATTCAATCGCAATGCTCTTGATGATTTCGGCGGGCCCCTTTCACTGCGTGCGCATTCGCGCCCTTCGTTCCGAACCCTTTCGCCGCTGACGCGGCTTTGCCGGGTTCAATTCCACAAATCAACAGACCAAAAATAAAATCGGCACATGGCCGATTTGATTTTTGGTGCGGGCGAAGGGAATCGAACCCTCGTCTTCAGCTTGGGAAGCTGACGTGCTGCCATTATACCACGCCCGCAGATTCAATGGCGTGATTTTATACCCCCACGGATAAAAAGTCCAGAATAAAACGTCGTCCCCTTTTTCCATTTGATTTTTCATTTTTTTAGTCCTAACGTAAATTTTGCCTATCAATATAAAGGGAGATTTATTATGGCAAATGAAAACTTAAATCCACTGTTGGCGGCCCAACAACGCGTAAAGGTAGCATGCGATAAGTTAGGCTTGCCGGCGGACGTATATGAAATTTTGAAAAATCCACAAAGAACGTTGGAAGTTTCTATTCCGGTTAAAATGGACGATGGTACTGTGCGCGTTTTTACCGGTTTCCGTGCCCAGCATAACACAGCAATCGGTCCGTCCAAGGGCGGTGTTCGCTTTCACCCAATGGTCAACAAAGACGAAGTATCTGCACTGTCTATTTGGATGACATTTAAATGCGCCGTTACGGGCATTCCATATGGCGGTGGCAAAGGTGGCATTATCGTTGACCCGAAAACACTGTCCACAGGTGAACTGGAACGTTTGTGCCGCGGTTATGTTGATGCAATTTATCCGATTTTGGGTGAAAAGAAAGATGTCCCTGCCCCCGACGTCAACACCAATGGTCAGATTATGGCATGGATGATTGATGAATACATTAAATTGTCGGGCGAAGAATCTTTTGGTACATTCACCGGCAAACCGGTTGAATTGGCCGGTTCCAAGGGACGCACCAAGGCAACCGGTTTGGGAATTTCCATCATTATCGCCCAGGCATTGGAAAAATTGGGCAAAAAAATGACCGGTGCGCGCATTGCAATTCAGGGATTTGGCAATGTTGGTTCATTTACAGCGAAATGTTCACACGACATGGGTGCAAAAATTATCGCCATTGCAGAATGGAACACAATTTTGTTTAACGATTCCGGTTTGGATATTGATGCATTGATGCAGTTTAAATCTGAAAACCAGGGCAGCATCAAGGGATTCCCCGGTGCATCTGAAATCCCGGCCGAACAATTCTGGGGTTTGGATGTCGATGTTATGTGTCCATGCGCCATGGAAAACACCATTAACAACGAAACTGCGCCATTAATTAAAACCAACCTGGTCGTAGAAGGTGCCAATGGCCCAACCACGATCGAGGGTGAAAAAATCCTGGCGGCCAAGGGTACAACCGTTGTTCCCGACATTTTGGCCAATGCCGGCGGTGTTACGGTTTCTTATTTTGAATGGGTTCAGAATCGCTATGGCTACTATTGGGGCGAAGCAGAGGTTGAACAAAAAGAAGAAATCGCGATGAAAGAAGCGTTTGATGCGATTTACAAAATCAAAGAAGAATACAATGTTTCTATGCGCGAAGCCGCATATATGCATTCTATCAAACGTGTTGCCGCCGCGATGAAACTGCGTGGTTGGTATTAATTTGCGTATTCCCCCGCATTTGGCGGGGGATTTTTTATTAAATATTTGACTTTTGGTAAAAAACAGTTCATAATATATCTGCAAATCCCCAAAGATTGCCATTATAATAAAACCAGTACGCGGTATGCGTGTGGAACATCAACCGGCGAGTGTTCGCTCTTGATGTGTGGTTTGACGTATTTGTGTGCGTTGAATCGCGCAACCTTGTGGCGCGAACATCAAATCGTTGCTAATAACGCAACTCTTTGTGTTCTTCCGCACGCGGTTTCGCTCTTGATGTTGGTTCCCTTTTTGGTTTTCTTTGTGGGTAAACAGTTAATTAAACAAGGAGCAAAAAATGGCAACAGTTATCAGACTGGCACGTTATGGGGCAAAAAAACGCCCATATTATCACGTTGTTGTTACGGATTCCCGCAACGCGCGTAATTCTGGAAATATTTTGGAAGTCGTTGGTAAATACGACCCAATGCAACCAAAAGACAGCGACAAACGCGTCGTCTTGAACACAGATGTTATCAAGGCATGGATTGCCAAAGGTGCAAAACCATCTGACCGTGTTTACAAATTCTTGGTACGTGCGGGCCTGGCCACTGCGAAACCGGTTCCGGTTCAGACAAAAAAACATCTGCAATCTGAAAAGACCCAGATGAAAATCAAAGACAAGGCTGAAAAATTGGCGAAAATCGCCGAAGAAAAAGCCGCCGCTGAGGCTGCTGCCAAGGCCGCCGCAGAAGCGCCTGTGGAAACACCAGCAGAATCCGCAGAAACTGTTGCAGAATAATTTTTGCTTGTATTTGGTCCGTCAAATGGCGGACCAAAAATTTCTTTGGATTGATTTATGACAGACAAAAATAAAATCTTGGTTGGAAAAATCGTCGCCCCCCATGGAATTCGTGGGGAGTTTCGCGTTCAAACGTACACGGCCACCCCGTCGGATTTTAAAAATTTGGCAATAGAAAGTGCAAACTTTAAAACCGGGGATTTTAATTTTGTCCGTTTGTTAAACCCAACGTCCGATGTGATTATCGCCCGTGTTGCAGGTATAAATGACCGTGCCGCGGCCGAAACATTGCGCGGAACAGAACTGTTTATTGCGCGCGATGCCCTGCCCGAATTGGCGGACGGCGAATATTACCAGGCGGATTTAATTGGCTTTACAGTTATGCGTAATGGCGAAAAAATCGGCACGGTTGCGGGATTTCAGAATTTCGGCGCCGGTGATATCATTGAACTGAATAACGGCGATATGTTGTCGTTTGTTGGGGCCGATGTGGATTTGGATAATCACAAAATCAATATATGATAAAATATAAGGAGCAAAAATGGCAAACTCATACAAAGTTTATTGTTCTTTACCGATTTGTGGTGGTTTTTACTGCGACTGTACCCACATTGATGATGTTTCTGCCAAACAGTTTGCGTGTCATTGTCCAATATTTGTTCAAGAACGTTGTGCCCAGGGTTCAGACAGATATATTTTTGCAAAATACATTTATAAACACCGCGACGGTCATACAATTGATTTGTATGCGGGCGACGACGGGTATGGGCCACGTTATCATGAATTTGTCGCTGCGGTTAAAAATGCTGCCGCCAAATGCAAATATCGCCTGATAAATCAAAAACAAAACAATGGCAAATAATAACAATGCATTTTAACATATTGACCATTTTTCCAGAATTGTTTCCAGGTACATTGGGGGCCGGTGTGGTCGGTCGTGCATTGGAAAGAAAAATTTGGTCATATGATGCCATAAACATTCGTGATTTTGCATACAACAGTTATGGCAGTGTGGATGACGAACAATTCGGTGGTGGTGTTGGTATGGTTATGCGCCCAGACGTGTTGGGGGCGGCATTGGATTCTATTGAAAAACGCGGAAAGATTATTTATTTTTCACCGCGCGGGCCGCAACTGACCCAGAAAATGGTCCGCGAATTTGCATCTGATGCGGCGGCGGATTACACATTGTTGTGCGGTCGGTACGAAGGAATTGACCAACGCGTAATTGATGAATATGATATAATGGAATTATCAATCGGTGATTACATATTGTCCGGGGGTGAAATTGCCGCCCAGGTTTTTATTGACAGTTGTGTTCGCGTGATGGATAATGTCCTGGGCGGTGGAAATGACGCCACCGCAAATGAAAGTTTTGAAATCGGGGGGTTGGAATGGCCGTTATACACCCGCCCGTCAGTATGGCGTGGACGAAATGTCCCAGAAGTCCTGCTGTCCGGTCATCACGGCAATATTGAAAGATGGCGGAAACAACAATCGGACGAAATTACAAAACAGCGTCGTCCGGATTTAATAAAGGAAAAGTAAAATGAGCATTATTAAAAAAATTGAACAGGCCCAGGTTGAAAAACTGAAAGGCAACAAAACTATCCCTGCGTTCAAGGCCGGTGATACTGTCAAAGTGCATGTAAAAATCAAAGATGGCGACAAATTCCGTATTCAGACGTTTGAAGGTGTTGTTATCGCACGCGACGGCGGCACGGGAAACAATGCATCCTTTACAGTACGTCGCGAATCTTATGGCGTTGGCGTGGAACGTAAATTCCCACTGTACAGCCCAGCAATTGAAAAAATTGAAAAGGTTCGTATCGGTAAAGTCCGCCGTGCAAAATTGTTCTTCCTGCGTGGATTGTCTGGTAAAAAGGCACGTATCGTTGAAGATTTGGCCGCGGCATCTGCCGAAAAGAATGCAAACAAATAATTTTGTATTCATTTAAATAAAAGCCCGCATTAATTTGCGGGCTTTTATTTTTTTATCTGTTTAGCGACTGAATTCACGCGGCATGCGAATATATGGATTAACCATTGGAACCGGTTTGTAATCTGTTTTTTCCAGACATACATTTATACATTGTTGGTGATTTTTAAAATCGTAATCCTGAATATGTATATGTCCATGAATATTAACAATCGGTGGATTGTTGCCGAATTCTGGCAAAGGTTCATGCGACAGCATTATATAATTTTCTGCATCATAAATTGGATGTTCGTAAACCCGTTCAAATCCGCATGATAACCACCATGTTGCGCTGTGGTTTCTGTCATGATTGCCCATGATTAAAAATTTGCGGCCGTGCATACGGCTTAAAATATTGCGAACCTTTTCTTTGGTTGCGCCATACATTATATCGCCCAACCAATAACAGACATCTTGTTTGCCAACAATCATGTTGTAATTTGCGATGATTTTATTATTCATTTCTGCAACGTTTTTGAACGGCCGATTGCCAAAACCGATAATTTTTTCGGAATCAAAATGCGGGTCTGAAAATACATATTTTTTCATTTGATTCACCTTTGTTATAATGTCTTTAATTTTTGGTTCAGCATACGTAAACGTTGCATGATTGTTGACCATTCTTCGGGCGCAGAATAAAATGTTGCGCGCGACATTTCCTGGTAATCATTATCCAATTTGTTTGCAGTTTCATTGTCTGGAATTAATGAAATATCACGTGGGCCGATAAATGGACTGATTTCGCGCGTTGTGTATTTCTTTTGATGATTGGCAATAACGCGCAACATGTGCTTTGTTTTATATAAATCTACATACGGTGCGATTTGGGCAACATCGTAATAATGGCGTGAATAAAATTGTGTAGAATGCGGTTTTTCACTTTGTGTATTTGAATGCAGCGCATAAATTTTATCCCAAAACGTTTGTTCGTATGAAACGGTCGGTATATCGCCCATTGGCGTCTTGGTTGAATACGGAACAACACTGCGATGTTCTATGGCGGATGGTTGATATACGCGTGGGATAACCTCTATGCAGATATGTCCCATTTCCGGTCCAAACGCAGATTTATACAACAGATGCAATGTTGGCGAAGACATAAATTGTTCTTTGTTTTCCAATGCGTGCCAATCACGGTCAGTTGCAATCATAAATTGTTGGTTTTGATTTATTATGTAATTAATTTTGGCTTTTAAAACCTCAAACACAAACTTTTTAAAGTCTTTTTTGAA
Source organism: Pseudomonadota bacterium (assembly GCA_023402015.1). Taxonomy (GTDB): domain Bacteria; phylum Pseudomonadota; class Alphaproteobacteria; order Rs-D84; family Rs-D84; genus Enterousia. Next base: position 17,027 of record JAEXCU010000007.1, read on the forward strand.
ATGGTACAACTGTTTTTTACTGCGGTCATTTGGAATATCCGCAAAATCTGCACAAGATAAATCCAAATCCTGACAGATACGCGGACTGATGTTATAAGATTTTGTAATGGAACCGCCGCCGGCGAAAACAAAGTTATCATTGATATATGAATCCTGAAACAATTTGTCCAATATGGCACATTCCAGATAGTCCTTTTCGGCCATTCTGGGGTTTGGCATTGTTTGGAATATTTTATAAGATTCTGAACTTATCTTTATCATTTTCGCGGTCTTGTTTCCTGTTTCTGCGGATTCCAAACCACCGTTTTCAGGTGGCGTTTTTATTTATATTTTTTGCCCCAATTCCTGGGATTTCGTTCGTCTTGCATTTGCCGAATCCAAACGGTGGCTTGGATACAGCATAATGCGTATGAATTAATTCTTTGATTTAAATATAGCCCTTAAATTTAATTTGTCAAGTATTTTGGTGGTTTCAGCATTTAACAATTTGACTTTGTGGCATGGCAACGGTAATATTGTTGGTATGAAAAAAATAATCACTGGTTTAATGATATCTTTGGCCTTTGCCGCCATTTTGCCCCACAACGCGGGCGCGTATGTTGAACGCGATATGGCGACATTGCGCATAATGAACAAGGCCGCCGGCAAAGTTCAAACGGTTAAATTGCCCGTCGGTAAAATGTCTGAATTTGAAAAACTGTTCATTATGGTGCGCTCATGCAAACAAACAGACCCGTTTCAGGCCGAAGACTTCTTTGCATTTGTTGAAATATCTAAAATTTCCGAAGGTAAAATTTTCGGTGGCTGGATGAGTCGCAATGAACCCGGCGACAACCCAGTTCAAAATTCAGATTACGATGTGTGGTTGGTTCGTTGCGAATAACAAATGCAGTCAGGAGGAATAAATCATGAATTTCTTGAAAAAATACTTTAAAATATTTATTGGCATTGCCGCGTTAATATTGGTAATTGTTGTTTTCTTTTTTGCACAGCGCAGCAATGATTTAGAAGGTGGCAATCTGAAAAATTGGCGGTCTGCATCCACAGAACGTCGCACGGCCGCCGCAAAAATTATTACTGCCGGTGAAGAAAATCTGGAACTGATTGTGGCATGTGTGGATAAAATGGCAACCCTGCCGGATTCTGGCGAAATGGCGGTGCGCGATGCGATGTCTTTGTGCTATACAGGGATTCAATTAAAAGAAAATATTTAAATGCGTAGGCTGAAATATATTATTTTATTAATGGGGTTGGCTGCGTGCGCCCCATTAAATAATTATGATTTTGGCGGCGAATATCTGGGCGCAAAATATATGTTCAGTCCGCTGGGTGAATTCACCCTGCCCGATGCCGATCCATTAATTCGCACCGATGCGTTTGATTGCACAACATATGTTGAAACGGTTTTGGCGGACGGCGATGTAAACAAACTGACACAAATCAGATATAAAAATGGCGACATTTCATTTTTAAACCGTAATCATTTTATTGAAACAGATTGGCTGAATAACAATGCAAATATTGTTGAAAATGTCAGCACCCAATACGCCACGGTGGCAATACGTTCTGTGGAAATTGATAAATCGGGGTGGATGAAACAGGTTCATGGAATTACCGCTGATTTCCCAGTAAATTTTGCACAATTAGAATATATACCATACCAAAACCTGGGTCAGATAAAAAACAGGAAACCTTTAATCGTATTGTTTATTACTGACAATCAAAAAATCCGTGATAAGATAGGTACAGATTTGGCGGTTGTGCACATGGGATTCTTGATGCCGGGTGGTAAAATATTGCGTCATGCATCCAGTGAACATGGCCGCGTAATGGATACTGATTTTGCAGAATATGTTATGCGAATGCAGAAAAACAAAAATAACATAGGGATAGCATTGGTGCGTATAAAATGACAGACGAAAAAATGATTAAAATGGATATGGGTGGCATGGCGACGAATGCAACCGCAACGGATAATTCGCGCCCTGTTTTATGCCTGGGCATAGAATCTTCGTGCGATGAAACGGCGGCTGCAATTGTTGATTCAAATCGCAATATTTTATCGCACATAATTTATTCCCAAATTCCTGAACATCAAAAATACGGTGGTGTTGTGCCTGAATTGGCGGCGCGCGCACATATTTTGGCAATTGACGAAGTTGTACGGCAAACACTGCATGTGGCGGGTAAAACCATTTCAGACATTGATGTTATTGCGGCCACCGCCGGTCCGGGATTGATTGGCGGGGTTTTAATCGGTTGGATGGCGGCAACTGGCATTGCCCAGGCAACCGGCAAACCATTGGTTGCGGTTAATCATCTGGAAGGTCATGCATTGGTTCCGCGCCTGCATGCGGCATCGGCCACGGGTGGCGACGGTGCAACATCTGTGGATTTTCCGTATTTATTAATGCTGGCATCGGGTGGGCACTGTCAGATTTTATTGGTTCGCGGTGTTGGCGAATATGAAATGATTGGCCAAACATTGGATGACAGCGCGGGCGAGGCATTTGATAAGGTTGCAAAAATGCTGGGTCTGGGGTATCCCGGCGGCCCAATCGTGGATAAACGTGCGTGTTTGGGCAATCCCAATGCGTTTAAATTTCCGCGCCCATTATGCGACAAACCGGGTTGCGATTTTTCATTCAGTGGTATTAAAACCGCCGCACGAACATTTCTGGAAAAATCACCTGCCCCGCACAGCGATGAATTTATAAATGATTTCTGTGCGTCGTTTCAGGCGTCCGTTGTGGATTGCATCATAAACCGTTTGCAAAATGCCATGAACGACGCGCGCGTAATTGCCACGGCGCCCAAGACATTGGTTGTTGCCGGCGGCGTTGCCAAAAACAGCGCTATTCGCGCCGCAATGGAACAAATGGCAAACGAAAACAATATGGTGTTTGCCGCACCCCCGATGAACCTGTGTACGGATAATGGCGCAATGATTGCATGGGCCGGATTGGAAAATTATCGTTTGGGGCGCATTGTGCGCGAACCGATTGCACCACGTCCGCGTTGGCCACTGACAGAATTATAGAATTGAAAAGTTCCGCATCATATGGTACAATTTTTGTTATGAAAAATTATATCAAATCTTATGATGACGCAACCCAGAAAGTCTTGGAATTGGCTGGGCGCATAGACAGAACTGCATTGAATAAATTTGAGGCGCAGTACACTTTGTATGATATAACGTACGTACTGCGAAATAAATACAAAGACCATTTATTTCGCGACAAATACGTTGGCGATATGCAATTTAATGGTTTTACCCCATTTCCAAAAGGATTTTGTGCACTGTCTGCAATTTGTACATATGAATTATATGGCGGCGAATCTATTTGGCAACCATCGGCGATACATTTGGGCGCATGGGAACATGCACCTGTTGTTTTCTTGCGCGAAATTGAAACAGGCAACGCGTTTGATCCGACCGGCGACCAATTTGCGCCACTGCGTGTTCCGTACGAATTGGGTACACCAATAATCAAGGGTATTCGTAATATGCGGACGCCAAACAAAAATGCCTTTATCCAAGAAATTAAACGTGAACTAGACAGGCGTTAAAATTATGCAAAAACCGGAACCATTTGTTAAACCCGATACTATATTCAGCGTATCTGACGCATCCGCATTATTAAAGGGTGTGGTGGAAACCGCATTTCCATGCATAAAAATTCGCGGTGAATTATCGCAAATTACGCGTGCATCATCGGGCCACATGTACATGACAATCAAGGATTCTGGTGCGGCAATTTCTGTTATTATTTGGCGCGGAACGCCGGTTGCATTCAAACTGGAAGACGGGATGGAGGTTATTATAACCGGACGTTTTACCACATATCCTGCGCGCAGTAATTATCAACTAATTGCCAATGAAATTGAAATGGCGGGTGTGGGCGCGATTTTAAAAATGCTGGAAGAACGCAAACAAAAATTGGCGCGCGAAGGTTTGTTTGATGCATCCCGAAAAAAACCACTGCCCCGTTTTCCGCAATGTATTGGTGTTGTTACCAGTCCCACCGGCGCCGCATTTCAGGACATCCAAAACCGTCTGCGTGAACGATTTCCGGTGCGTGTGATTTTATACCCCGCAACCGTCCAGGGTACAACCGCCGCCGCAGAAGTTGCCGCCGGCATAGAATATTTTAATCGTGCAAATAATGTTGATGTAATTATTGTTGCGCGTGGTGGTGGCGCATTGGAAGATTTGTTGCCATTTTCCGAAGAAATTGTTGTGCGCGCCGCGGCGGCCAGTCGTATTCCATTAATATCCGGTGTGGGGCATGAACCGGATTGGATGCTGATTGACTTTGCGGCGGATTTTCGTGCACCCACGCCAACCGGCGCGGCAGAAACAGTTGTGCCAACAAAATTATCGTTATTCCAGGAAATGGACAATCTGTGGCACAGGTTATCCGGACATTTTGCAACGCGATTGGTAAATGCAAAATCGCGCATGGAATCAATTACGATAAAAAATCCACGTCAACTGGTTATGGAACAGGCCCAACGTCTGGATGACATTTCACGTACATTAAATATTATCATGAACAATAAATTGCAATCATCACACCAGAAAATGGACGCAGTTGCGACATTCCCAAATTTATTGCAAAACAAAATGGCCGCATTAAACCAGGCGGTTTTATATATGGGTCAAATGTTGGGGTCGTTGAGTTATAAAAGTGTTTTGCAACGCGGATATGCAATTGTTCGCGACGGAAACAATGCAGTAATCAGTCGTGCAGAAAATGCGCCTGCGCCGGCAACAATTGAATTTGCAGACGGCGTCATACGGGTTTGATAATTTTACCTTGAACAAATGCCCGCAATGTGGCATAATACATGGCGTTAAGACATATAAAGATATGCCGAATCCAATGGGACGTTTTTCACAACGCCCTTTCTTTTTTCTAAAAACCCTGATTTCTGCATGTTTTAAATCCCCCATTATTGCCGAAAACAAACGTCGGTTTGGTTTTGGCGTTATTTGCGATTTTGGCGCCCGGGGCGGCGGAGGCAAAATGCGGCGTTGTTGCGGTCGCCAATGGTAAAACATGTGCCCAGTCGGGCGGCGTGATATGCCCCGACGGGGGATGTTATTCATGCTGCGACAGTGGTACCGGTGGCAGTACAACAAACATATGTTCCGGCAGTTATACTGTTGATACATCTGAAACGTTTTCTGACAGTCGCGGCAGTGGTTATGTCAAAAAATATAAATATTCCAAAATTTGCACATGTCTTTAATAAAAGGAAAAATATGTTTAAGAAATCATTTTACCTGGTTATTTTTTCTGGATTTTTATCAACGTCGTCGCATGCATTAATAACGACCACGACATGCGAAATGGGACGATATTATACATCTTGTAATGCCGGATATTATTTAAATGGCGCGTCATGTGTGGAATGTCCGGTTGGTACATTTAAATCAGGTGCCGGCAAAGATACATCGTGCAACGCATGCCCAGAAACCGGCACAACCGCCGACACGGGCACAACAGATATAAACAATTGTTATTTACCCACAGATACACAATTTCAAGATACCACTGGCAACGGCAAGTATGTCAATAATTGCCATTATACCAATTAACGATTGAAATTTTTAACGGTGATTATTTTATTAATGTTTTTGCCGTTGCCAGTGATTCAGGCGTTATTTCGGCGCCACTGATTATGCGTGCAATTTCATTTAAACGCTCGTCGCCCTGGATTTCACAAACATCGGTGATTGTTTTGTCGCCATTGGATTGTTTGGAAATTTTAAAGTGTCTGTCCGCGAATCCTGCAACCTGGGCAGAATGGGTTATAACCAATGCCTGCGATGCAGATGCCAACCTGTTTAATCTTTGGCCGACGGCACTGGCGGTGGCGCCACTGATACCGGTGTCCACTTCGTCAAAAACAAATGTATGCGCAGCCATGCCATTTGCCAACACAACACGCAACGCCAACATCAAACGTGCCAATTCCCCGCCCGACGCCGCCCGATGTAATGGTGCGAACGGCATGCCGGGATTTGTTTTTATCATAAATGTAATATCATCACATCCCGCACCGCATGGTTCGCAGGGCGATTGCTGAATCATAAAGTCGGCCTGGCCCAATTTCAAATCCGGCAATTCTGACAGTATTCGTGTGCGCAATTTTTCGGCCGCCGCCATGCGCGCAGATGATAATTGCGATGCCAAATTATCAAATTCAGATTTCTTTTGTGCAACCTGGGCTTTAATCTTTTTTAATTCCGCATCGGAATTATCAATTGCATTTAATTGTGCGGTCATCTGGTTCAGTTTTTTTGCCAAATCATCCGCGGCAACACGATGCTTACGTGCAGCGGCACGAATGGCAAATAAACGTTCTTCTATGGCATCCAGATTTTCAACATCAACGTCCATTGGGGACAATTGCTGGGATATTTCCGATATCGTTTGCGCGACATCATACAAACGATCAATTTGCGATTGATATGGATTCGGTTCGGTTTTTATGCGTTGTAAAATATGCGCAACCGAAAAAATTTGTCCGTCCAGGCCTGCGCCGCGTGGGTTTAATGCATCTGTGGCCTCGGCCAGAATGGCGGCGTCTTTTTCCGCGTTCATCATTGTGGCACGACGGTTTGCCAAATCTTCTTCTTCGCCAGGTTTTGGATTCAGTGCGCGCAGTTCCGCGACGTTATGTTCCAAGAAATCACGTTCCGCCACAGAACGTGCCAACATATCATTTAATTCGTTTAACCGTTTAACTGCGCCGTGATACTGGGTATATGCACTTCGTACAGATGACCGCAGTTCATCAAATCCGGCGATATTTGTGGCGGCGAAATCATCCAGTGTTGTGCGATGTGTCGTTGCATCCAATAAAGTATGATTTGCAAACTGGCCATGGATTTCAACCAATGCATCACCAATTTGTTTCAATGTTTTGATTGAAACCGGTGTATCGTTTATCCATGCGCGACTTTTGCCATCCGCCCCCAGGGTTCGGCGCAATATTAATGTGCCGTCATAATCTATTCCGTTTTCATCCAAAATCACGCGCAGATTATCATCCGCATCATCAAACTCCGCAATCACAGATGCCATATCGCACCCATGACGTACCAACCCACTGTCAGAACGTGCGCCCAATGCCAAAGACAATGCGTCTAATAAAATACTTTTGCCGGCACCGGTTTCACCCGTCAGGATATTCAGCCCCGCCCCGAATTCCAAATTCAGTTTTTCTATTAATACAATATTAGAAATATGCAATGCGGTTAACATGTGGGAATTATAGCCAGAAATTGCCAATCATTTCAAGATTTTTTAAATTTCCTGTAATGAAAAATCATGCAACCATAATATAAATCCACGCACAGTATATCCAGGATAAATTTCGCGCATTAATTCTTGGTATTCCCTGATTTGCGCAACGTAATTAGTATAAAATGCCGTTTTATCTGTATCGGATTTATAGTCCAAGATTTTTATGGTTTTCGTATCATGATTTATATGTAATCTGTCAATCCGGCGACTGACAAAACGACCACGGATATATCCGGCAATGGGAACCTCGCATTGGGAATTCGCATCAAAAAATGGGACCAGGTCCGGTCGCGATTTCACAGCGCGTAATATTTCTGTATCACCACGGGTTTCGTCGCCATTTATAAAAATCCGTCGCATTTGTTCATGCATTCGCCGGCCTGCATCGGTTGCACGGGATTGATTTTCACGGGATTTTAAAAAAACATGTAAATTATTGTTCATATGTAATCCTGATTACGTCATCACCGGCCTGCGCGCCCTCTATATTTCCCAAAACACGCCACAATTGACTGTGCCATGATATTTCAGGGGCATTTTTATTGGGCGTAAATCCATAAATGTATAATTCATCGCGGGCACGTGTCATCGCCACATACAGCAGACGATAGTATTCGGCAATTCTGGTGTTCATTAAAGCATCGCATGCGTCTGCGCGACGGCGACTGTCATCACCACGGGGCGCCCACAACCACGGCCGTGGAAACGCTTCGCCCGCGCGCCGCAGATTTGCAGGAATCATTTCGTCTGTTAATGGTAATATTTGTTCGCTTTTTGGTGTTCGTACGGTATCAATTAAAAACACAATACGTGATTCCAGACCTTTGCTGCCATGTACGGTGGCGACGCGCACCCCTGCGGATGCATCCATGTCGCGTTTTATTTCACTGCTGCCGGTTATGAACCATTTTATGAAATGACGCAACGTGCCGCATTGGGTTCTTTCGTATGCCAAACATATTGTCATAAATTCTTCCAATGGGTCAATTACCTGATTGCCCAATGCCGCAATTATACTTTCACGAACGTTGTCTGTATTTAAAACGCGTGTAAAGAAAGAATAAGGCGCCAATTCCTGGGCCCATTCTATCATATCGCCCAGGCGTTTATAAATATCCGGTTGGTCGGTTTTTAAAACATCATAAACAGTCATCAGCACAGGATTTTCACATGATGCTTTTCGCGTTTTGTTTTCTTGATTTTTAACAGAACAAATTTTAAAAATATCATCTTCATTCAAACGGAAAATCGGACTTTTTAACACACAACACAAACTGTAATCATCGTCCGGATTCAGACAAAACCGTACCAGGTTCATCATATCCCGAATAGCCGGAAAATCGGGTAAAATAATTCTGTCGCTGCCTGCGACCTGGATGTTGCGACGTTTTAATTCATTAACCAATATTGGTGCATACGGCCGGCGATTTTGAACCAAAATCATGATTTCGTGTGGCGCACACTTTCCAGATTCAATCATTGTTTTAATCTGGTCTGCAATCATACAGATGTATTCTGGTGTATCAATCCCATGTTCTGATTTTGATGTTAATTTGTGTATTTCAACCACGCCGGATTCATTACGACGAAAACATTTATGGCGATTATTTGCAAACCCGGTTAATCGCACAACAGATTCATCACAGAAAAATTCATCGACGGCATGTAAAATCGCCGGCAAAGACCGGAAACTTTGCGCCAATGGAACCTCGCGTATTGTGCGAAGATTTTGGGTAATATGTGCGGCAATTTCATCGCGACTGGCTGCGAACGCGCGGGGATCGGCGCCCTGGAACCCATAAATAGACTGTTTCGTGTCGCCAACAACAAACAAAGAATGCTGATGTTCGGCTGTGTCGCCTTCGGTAAAGAAATCACCGGACAACATACGCAGGATATCCCATTGCAGCGGACTGGTATCTTGGGCCTCGTCCACCAGAATATGGCCCAGGCGCACATTTAATTGGGATAAAACCCATCCCATTGTGTCTGGTTGCGAAAATAATCTGCGTGTATACAAAATCAAATCTTCAAAGTCCATTAAGTTGCGATTGGACTTTATTTCCTGGTATGTTTTTGCAAATGCCGCGGCCAAATCAAACAATGCCATTGTATCATCAAACACACACATATTTGATAATTGTTGGTTTAATTCGTAAACACGGTCCTGTTCAGCAACCAAATAATCACGTCGTGAAACATTTAATATTTTGCCGCCATCTGATTTTAAATAGCATGTTTTGTATTTTTCAAAATCTATTGTTTTATCAATATACTGTCGCGTAAAGTTTATAATATTCAACAGGTATTTTGCCGGTTTTTTTGACCCATTTGCATCCTCAGTGGCCAAATTTATGATATTTTCCAGTTCTGTGGTGGATATTTTGTTATTTTGTGTTGTGTTTATATTTAAAAAATATTTAGTCGTGTCAATAAAGTATTCGCGATAATTATTTATGTTTTCAACCTGAAAAAAGTATTTATATTGCTCACTAAGTATACTCAACAGGTCGTCCATATACGTTTCAGATACACGTCCCACAATATGGGCAAATGCATTAATCACACGTTCATCATTGGACGAATTTACCAATTTATCAAATGCATCTTGCAATAAAACCCTTTGGGCTGTGTCAGACACCAATTGCCACGCGGGTGAAATTCCGGCCTCTAATGGGAACTGGTGCAGGATTTCTTCGCAAAAGCCATGAATTGTTTTTATTTTTAAAACGTCCGGGTTATCAATATATTTAAAAAATATACGTCGCGCATCTGCCAAATCATCAGGTGTTGGCGATTTGTTTTCGGATACGCCCTGTAATAATTCGGTTAATTCCGCATCATCTGCCATTGCCCATTCGCGCAACGCCATTAAAATACGATTACGCATTTCGCCTGCCCCGGCATTAGTATATGTCAGACATAAAATTCCACCGTGGTCATCTGGGGATGTACGAAATAATATACGTAATAAACGCTGGACCAGGACACTGGTTTTACCTGTGCCTGCATTTGCCTGGACCCATATGTTTTCCGCCGGGTTGGCAGCCAAATCTTGGTCTGGTGATAATGCGCGTTTTTGACCCATTTATACCCTTGCTTTATGCAAAAGATTCTAGTATAAATTTCATTGAACTGCAAGGATATATACGTCCGCCGCGCGCGTGATAAAAAACATTTGCGCGGTTGATAAATTACGGGGGGATAGATGGACATTAATCAGATTTTATTAATTTGTGGCGCCATATTGGGATTTTTATTGCTGGCATCACTGGGTGTGTTATTTTTTGTTTCGCGCCGTTCGCAAAAGGTTATGGAATCTTTACTGATGTTAATGACACGTCCGGAACGTGCCAAAATTACCGATGCCGCCCGCGTATTACAAACAATTTTGGCCGATGAAATATCCAAAATAGAATCCAGTTTTCAAACAATGCGCGACACATTAAATTCCCAGATTGCCGATGCCAACGCATTAAAACAGGAATTAACAAATCAAAATGAAAAATTGGTCGGCCAGGCCGACGATGCAACAAAAAAACTGGCCGTTATGTCCCAGCGATTGGACAACACGGTATCTGGATTGCGTGGCGTTGTTGAATCATCAGGCTGGCATGACGTGGAAATATCCACAGAAAAATTCAGCACAACTGTTAATGACTTATTGGGTAAAATTGACACAACATCCCAGGATACAACCGAAAAAATTACCGCCATTCGCAATCAAATGGATACATGGATTTCGTCCAGTGAAACACTGGCCCAACATTTACAAACAGAATTTGCATCAAATGATGAACAGATGAAAAATCTGACAGCGCAATCAGACACGATGCAACAAAAACTGAATGATTTGGCAAAATCCACCGCAGACGGATTTGAAAATGTAAAAACTGCTGCTGCTGACTATGAAACCGTAATGATACGCAATGACAGATTATTGGACGGCCATTTGGATAAAATGGACACATTCAGCAAGCAATCCAAGAAACAATTAACCAGCCAGATGAACACCCTGACCAACACCGCGAACGTTGTTGGCGGCCAGGTGCGATTGGCGGAATCATCCATTGAAAAACAAATCCGCAAATTAACCGACGCGGTTGAAACCCTGATGACATCGGCAACTGCAACCGAAACATCTGTGCGCGGAATATCAACTGAATTGGCGACACTGACCAATCGGTTCAACAGTGAAATCAAAGAATTCGCAACGGGCGTGGTTTCTGAACTGAAAACCGTATCGGGTGTTGCAAACATAACATTGGAAAATACCAAGGCCGCGGCCGGCGCATTTTCGGAATCGGTCAAGGCAATGGCAACGGGTGTACGCGAAACATTAATAGAAATGAATACAGCGCACACGCAACTGTCCGGTCAATCGGCAAACCTGATAAAAATGTCGGCGGAAACAACCGCACAATTGCAACCATTGTCAGAATTAATTGAAAAATATTATGCGGCTCTGCCCGACCTGTCCCAGGATTCTGTTGCCGCCGGACAGAATCTGGAACAGATTGTTTCATCCCTGACAGAAAAGATTAATTTAATGCGAACAACGGTTGCAGAATCAAATACCACCATCACAGAATCTGCATTAAAGTTGGAAGATTTGGCCGGCCAATCGCGCCAGCAAATGATTGACCTGATGGCTGATTATGCCAAGGCCGTGAATACCATGCAGACACTGAATAAACAAATGATGGTCGCGCGCGCAACCGCCCCCATGGATGCAATTGCCGCCGCACCTGCTGCATCATCGTTTGGCCGCGTCAGCAGTCAGGATTTCTTGAAACAAAGTGAACGGCTGTTTGAAAAAATGCATGAACAGTCTTTGGACTTAACACGCGCAATTGGCGCCGAAATACCAGATGTGGTTTGGAAAAAGTATCACAGCGGCGACAAAACAATATTTTCCAAATGGTTGGCGAAAATGATGTCGGCCGCCGATAAAAAACAGGTCCGCGACATGTTGAAATCCGATGCAGTGTTCCGGTCCCAGGCAACACAATTTGTTCGCAGTTTTGATAAAATATTAAATGCCGCCGCCCAGGCAGACAACCCTGACAAACTGGCCGCGACATTAATAAAGACAGATTTGGGTCAGATATATGCCGCCGTCAAGGGACATGTTTAGGGACGTTTAAATGACAAAATTGGCACAGGATATCTTTGATACAATGAAAAAATCTGGCAGCGCCACCGTTGCCGACGCCAGTGCACGTTTTTTCAAAGAGCCTGTAAATTTTTTGGGACTGAAAAGCGCGGATATTAATCGCATTCAAAAATCATATATGCCCCAGATTAAACAATTACCCAGAGAATCTGTATTTGCCCTGGCCGGGGAATTAATGAAGAAAAATTATATGGAATCCACGTCAATGGCCGCCAATATCGTTTATTCTGTGCGGGCGCAATTTCAACCGGATGATTTTTATACATTTTACAAATGGCTGAACCAATATATTACAAATTGGGCAAACTGTGATATATTGTGCAATCACAGTGTGAATGCATTATTGGAAATGTATCCTGAATTACCCCAGAAAATATATGAATGGACGCAATCTGACAATCGTTGGGTTCGTCGTGGCGCGGCTGTGTCTTTTATATTATCGGCGCGACATGGACGCTTTATTGATGAAGTATTTAAAATATCTGATGCATTATTGTGCGATACAGATGAAATGGTTCAAAAAGGATACGGTTGGGCCTTAAAGGCCGCCGGGGAATTCGCACCGCAACGCGTTTATGATTTTGTGGCCGCGCGACACGACAAAATGCCCCGAACGGCATTTCGTTATGCAATTGAAAAATTGCCACCTGAAATGCGGGCATCCGCAATGGGCTTGTAATGCGTGTAAAAATATGTTATAATTATATGCATGAATAATTATAAAAAACTGAATATTGTAAATGTTGCAGAGTTAACTAATTGGTTCAAGGCCTTTACGTGGGGTGATGAATCAACTGCGATTACATACGCAGACATCAAGAATCGCGAATTTGTTGCGGCCAATTCTGAACCCGTGGCAAAGTTAATGGTGCATTCGTATATCAAGAAAAATATTTCATATTATTTTAACCCATATGCGGGATCTGAAATTTTAACACCGGTTCAGAATACGGCGGAATTATCAAGTGGTGTGCGCGCGGCAATTGCCGCGGGGTATCCCGCGTACAATTTTCATCCGGACAAAGTGTCCCCGCGCATGCAAAATGAAATTCGCAAATTGAATGATTATCTGCGCAATGCCGCAATGCAATATATTAATCAGCAGGTTTCACAGAAATCCGGCGAATTTAATTTGGATATCAGATATCTGGATGACAAGTTCAAAGATGTTATGGCCGCGGTCAATCGCGCCAAATGGGACGTAAAAATGCCAGAAAAAGAAACTGTGCAGCCGCAACAAAATATTGCGTTTATGATGCGCGGCCATGAAAAAGATTAAAATTAACGAACGCGCATTTTCGTTTTATCGTTAATTAATTTATCTATTATCGGACGAATATTGTCAAATACCTGGTTAACACCCATACGTTCGCCATCGGATTTCATTTCATCAATAACAGTCCAATTACCTGGGTTTTGCTGGGCGATGTATTTATAAACGTCCACAACATTGGTTAACAAATCTAAATCACGCTCGTGAATATCGGCATTGCCATTTTGATATTTCTTTAATCCATGGTTTCGCATGTTAAATGCAATTTGCGGTTTTAAATACAAAAATATATTATGGTCGGGACGTATTAATCCCAATTGATTAAATTCCATTTCTTCCATAAATTTTATTTTTTCTGGCCATTGTCCGCGCGGCATCTTGGCCACAGAAAAAGAATTACTGTATGTGTACCGGTCCAATATTACCCAATTGCCAGCGTTCAACCAATCGCGCAGTTTTGTCTGATGCTGTAATCTATCCAAGGCATATGGCATCATCGTGTATTCGGCCGGTAAATTGCGAGTGGCGCCGTATTTGCCATTTAAATAATTGGTTATAACCTGGCCGAAAAAAGAATTGTATTGTGGAAAATCCAACGTTTGGGCGGCAATATTTTGGGATTTTAAATAATTAATGATTTTCATAACCTGGGTGTGTTTGCCCGCTTTGTCTGTTCCTTCCACCGCAATCATATATCCCTGATTCATTTATATTTTCCCCTGTACATTTGTGTTAAAAAATAATGGCCCGCATTTGCGGGCCGGTTATTAATCCTCTAAGAAACTGCGCAGTTTACGTGCACGTGTCGGATGCTTTAATTTATTCAGCGCCTTTTGTTCAATCTGACGGATACGTTCACGGGTAACGCCGATGTATTCGCCAACCTCTTCCAATGTGCTGGTTTTATTCGTACTCATACCGAAACGTTGACGCAGAACGGTTTCTTCCTTGGGATCCAGTTCCGACAGAATTTGCGTTACGATTTTTCGCAGATTCTTTTGCGCCGCAGATGTAAACGGATTTTTCGCCGTTTCGTCCGCAATGATTTCAATACGGCTGCTGTCATCTTCGGTGCCGACGGGCGCTTCCAGTGAAATTGGTTTCAGATTGACCTTCATTGCCTTGTGAATCTTGTCCACCGGCAGATAAATAATCTTGGACAATTCTTCGGCCGTCGGTTGACGTCCGTATTTATGCATAAATTGACGCGATGCACGTTGGATTTTGTGGATATTATCAATCATATGAACCGGGATACGAATGGTACGGGCCTGGTCCGCAATACTGCGGGAAATACCCTGTTGAATCCAGTTCGTGGCATATGTTGAAAATTTGTTCCCCAAACGATAGTCAAATTTATCAACCGCCTTCATAAGGCCAATGTTTCCATCCTGGACCAAATCGGAAAAATCCAATCCTAAACCACGATTGCTGGATTTTTTCGCAAATTTGATAACCAAACGTAAATTTGCTTCGATCATTTCGCGTTTGGCGCGGGCGGCCTCGATCTGGCCACGACGAACCAGTTCAACGACCTTTTTGTATTCGGCGGTTGGCTGGCCGGTTTCGCGTGCAATTGCGGTTATATCTTCCTGAATTTTCAGAATATCGTTTTCATGTTTTTTTGCAAAGTTAACCCAATTCTGGTTTTTATTCTTGGCCAGTTTTTTTACCCAGTTGCGATTTAATTCGTTTCCGGTGTATTCCGCCAAGAAATCTTCGCGTTTAATTTTGTTCGCCAATGCCAGACGCAACAG
>JAEXCU010000008.1 GCA_023402015.1 Pseudomonadota bacterium
CTGAAAACAACCGCCGTGTGGTCGGCGTCCCCCTGTGGTAGTAATGTCCGCGTCGTAGGCAGAATCGGGGACAAGGATTGGAATTAACCGTGTAAACGAATTGTGGCCGCGCGCCCCGCTTTGCCCGCATCTGCCGCATCGGTAATCCGGCCGAGCGTAGCGAGGCCCGCCGGCCAAATTAAAATTGTACAATACGGCGAATACCCACAAACAATTGTATCAGATAAAGAAGCGTTTGTATTGGAATCACTGATGCGATCCACGACAACGCCATTAAAGACAACAGGAAAAAAATACACATTTGACGCCCGAAAATATGACGCTTACAACGATGGATTTGCCCCTGAGCAGGCCGTTGAATACATTAACGACGGGAAAAAATATATCCGCATTGTTGCACGTCCATACGACAGCGATTCAGTTTTATCCAATGGCAGACAGGTAAAGCATGGCGATGTATGCTGGATTCAGGTTCAACCCATTGATTGGATGGTTGATTCCAAAACCGGAATTTTGCTGTCGCACAAGGCGTTATTTGCCGGTGTTCAATTTTGCGAAGACAATTCTTATGACGGAAATTTTTCACGCACGCATATAAAAAAATATCTGGATAAATACTTTGTTCCTGAAATGCAGGCCAGTCGTGATGTGTCCTATACCCGGCCGTCGGTTAACAAGGGTGATGGATTTGCCGCCGCCCGAACCCGCATTGGTGGATATGGCGTTACGATTGTGGACGAACCAATGTCGGTTCGTGAACAAATTGAAACATATATAAAAACCGGAAAATCATTTATGCTGCATGGGCCGTCCGGTATTGGTAAAACCGGCCGGGTAGAGGCCATTGATCCCGATTTGACCGCGGTACCATTATGGAATGGGGTTTTGCCCGAAGATATTGTGGGCAAGGTTTTATACCCCAACGGAACATCCCAACCCCTGGCCCAGGGGCGTGGCGACGGCGATGATGCATTTGCCGGACGTAATGCAAATAATGACGGATTGTCTGCGCGTGGTGTTTGGGTTGCGCCCGATTGGTATGCGGAATTGGTTCGTAAATGCAATGCAGAACCAAATCGTCAACATGTTTTATTTATTGACGAAATCACAAACGCAAAACCAACAACGCAAAGTTTAATTTTCCATATTGTGTTAAAAAAATCTATCAGTCCGTCCCAGGGCAAATTACCACCGAACGCAGTCGTTGTGTTGGCGGGAAATGACAAGGCCGATTCCGGTGCGGCATACAATATGCCGTCGCCATTGTTCCGTCGTATGTCGGGCCATATATATTTGGACCTGAATCTGCCGGAATGGTTGGAATGGGCGTCTGAAAAAAGTGCGGGTCATCCAGAAAATCCGAATCGGTTAAATATTCATCCGTTGGTGTCGTCTTTCCTGGCGGCATATCCGACGACGTTTTATTCTGCGTATGATGAAGAAGAGCCACCAAAATTTGCGGTGGATCCACGTGGATGGGAACAATTATCTGATATCATTTACGATAACAACAATGTTATTCGTCGTGAACTGATGGAAAATAAAATCGGGCCGGATAATGCGGCGGCGCTGATGGCGTTCGCGCGTGAACCAATGCTGAGTTTGGACGACGTTGTGTCCGGAAATTACAATCGTAATGATATCCCCGAAGGCACGTCCCAACGATTGGCATGCACATTGAATCTGCGACATGCAAACGAACGTCAATTACCGGTTGTGCGTGAATTTATACGAAAAAATTTGGGGGCAGAAAACCTGGCAATATTTGATTCTTTGTGGGTCGGAAACAGCGAAGAACGCGCAATTCAAATTTCGCGAATTGCGAACTTTCAAATCACCAATCAAACCAAGGTGAAATAACATGGCAATATCATCCAAGAAAATAAAATTAAAAATGTTGGTGGAAAATAACCGTAAATGGCCATTGATTATTGGTGGCGCGACGGCGAATGATTTCAGCAAATCGGCCGTGATGCCTGCAACAATTTCCGAACGTGATTTACATACAGGGCAATGGGTCGCGGAATTGGAAACAATGGGGCGCGGTCGCGAATTTGTTCAGATGGTTATTGCGGGAATGGATAAATTGGCCCCAGATGAACAGTTAAAGTTTGTTCGCATTGTCAAAGATCGTCGTGCAGGGATGTATAAATTCCCGGCAAACGTTCAAATTATTATTCCGGTGGCAGATGTATCCCGCGTTTGCCGTGAAATACAGAAATTATCGCTGATATACAATGTTTAATAAAATCAAAGAAATTTTATTTCGTGGTGCGACCGAAAATGTTCGGCAAAATATGGAAATAGAATACGTTCGCGACCGCGTTCGGGCCAAATTTCCATTGCTGGGGACGACAATGGCGCAACTGAAAACCGTTGCGGCAAAACGTGTCGCAAACGAAGTGGTGGATACCGCCGGAACCGACGGCAAAACGATTTATTATAACCCGGAATATTTTGAAAAATTATCTGATGATGAACGCGTCTTTGTTTATGCACACGAAGTTATGCATGTTGCATTTAACCACATCCTGCGCAGCAAAGGGCGCAATCATAAAATATGGAACCAGGCAACGGATGCGGTAATAAATCAAATGCTGAAATCTGAACAGTTGCCCATGGCCCAGGGTGGTGTTGATATCGCAGATGCAATAAATCATTCCGCCGAAGAAATGTATGAAAAACTGTTGCGCCAAAACCAAGAAAAAAAATCCCAACAACAAAAACAACGTGGGCAGGGTGGTCAATCCCAATCCGGCGACGGCCAATCCGATGATGAATCTGATGAAAAAAACGAACAGGCCGGACACGACAATCACCAAATCTGGAAACGTGCGGTGGAACAACACGAAAAAGAACAGCAGCAACAAAAACAATCACAGAAACAATCGCAACAACAAAATCAACAATCGCAAAAATCCGACCAACAAAATCAATCGCAGCAATCGCAATCATCGGATAAAAATAATGATTCGCGCACGTCCGACGGCATGCCCAATGATTCAACACCTGGTGATATGCGCAATACTGATAATTGGGACCCTGATAAAGAAAGTAAATATGAAAAAGGGTTCACACAAGAAAATAAAAAAGTCCGCCGCGAAATGGCCGCCGCCGCACAACAACAATTAAATATTGCAAAAAATCGGGCAATGGAATCGCAAATTAATGACAGTAAAAATTCTTTTGGCGATGTTGGGCGGTCGTCTGCGGTATTGGATTGGCGGCGCGTGTTGCAAAAAACTTTGTCCAGCGAACAAGAACGCTGGTCTTATCGGCGGTCTTCGGCCGACAATGGATATATGGCCCGCGTAGAAGAAATAGAAGAAGATGACAAAGGCGAAACAGAGGTATTATTGGATACCAGTGGTTCTGTCAGTGATGAATTTCTGCGCGAATTTTTGCGGCAACTGCGTCCATTATTAAAAAACTCGCGTTTACGGGTGGGATGCTTTGACCATCGGTTTCATCCATTTGTGGAAATTAAAAACGACCGCGATATTAATGCATTTAAAATTCCGGACAAGGGTGGAACCAACTGGGATTTGGCGGTAAAATCTTTTACGCCAAAACGGCATATTAATAAAATTATTTTTACCGATGGCGAAACGCCCGGCAGAATGCCCGATGACAGTACACGAAAAATCAACGTTATATGGTTGGTGTATGGTAATGAAGAATTTAATCCGGTCTGTGGCCGTGTAATTCGCGTTAAACCCCAGCAAATTCATCAGTCTTATATGATGCCCCAATTCGCACGCCAACGCGATTAAGGAAAACGTGCCTGGGGGGCAGACAAAATAGACATGTTGAATTGACGCATTGTTTGTAGTAAAATGTATCCTGAGAGTTTTTAACAAAAAGAAGGGAGTTCTGGCATGGTAGAAAAAAAATCAAAATCAAAAAACGTAAAGTCGCGTCGGAATACATCTGATCCAATGGCGGCGTCTGTGCAACGATTATATAATCGCAGTGCACCATTATTGATATGCGAGGCATTATTGTTCGCATTTGCTGCGGTGATGATAATTATCAAACCGGTCGCGATTTTGACCGCATTGACATTTGTTATCGGGGTTGGATTGATTTTGTTCGGTCTGTATCGCACAATCGCCGGATTCGTTGTTTCACGTAATATTGGCGGCGGCTGGGTTGATGTATTATTCGGCCTGGTTAATGTTATTTTTGGGGTTTTGTTCTGCGTGTATCCGGTGGGATCAATGATAAGCCTGGTTTATATCTTTGTCATATTGTTCCTGTTCAAGGCATTACGTGCATTGGTATTTGCAATCAACATGGCGCGCGCAAAATTTGGTCATTATGTATTTGACCTGATTATGGCGATTATATTGGTTGCGTTGGCGGTGTTCTTGTTGTTCTATCCGGTGGCGGGCGCGGTTGCGATGATTTACTATCTGGCCATAACATTAATTTTGTATGCGGCCGCAGATATCTACATGTACATTGAACTGCGCAAATTGAAAAAAGAAATCGCAGATTAATAAATAAACGCAAATAAAAACACCGCCAAACGGCGGTGTTTTTTTATTCGTTTGCCCCGCTATAAATTAAAACCGGCACATGGCCGGTTTAAATTTCTGGCGCGCCCTGCAGGATTCCCTGGGCACAAATGTGCCTGCGGGGCAAACGTATGCCGTTCGCTGTACGATGTTTGCAAACGGCAACTTATTGTCAAACCTGCGGTCAGGTTCAAATCCTGGGACGCACAGCATAAATTAAAACCGGCACATGGCCGGTTTAAATTTCTGGCGCGCCCTGCAGGATTCGAACCTGCGACCTGCGGATTAGAAATCCGATGCTCTATCCAGCTGGGCTAAGGGCGCGTTGCATGCAATTCTATACTATTTATACGTAAATTTCAAGTTTTGTGGCGCAAAAATAAAATATGTGCGAAATCGTTCCTGTGGGGTATGTGGGCGACCGGTGCTATAATTAAATAAAAAAGGAAGTATTATGAAAAATTTTTTTAGATTCATTTTGGCAATCGTTATATCTTTTATCCCCGGTATAACTGGTATGTTATTTTCCCCGCATGGTAATTCAGACCTGTGGTATAACACCCTGAATAAACCAATTTTAACGCCTGATGGATGGGTGTTCGCCGTGGCGTGGACCATTTTATATGCGTTGTTGGGAATTTCACTGTACCTGATTATCAGCAACGATAAAACCCGCCAAAGCAAGACCAAGGCATATGTATTGTTCTTTATTCAAATGGTCTTGAATGCATTATGGAGTTATTTGTTCTTTGGCTTGCATTTGGTCAGTGCCGCATTAATTACGATAATATTGTTGATAATATTCACATTCTGGATGATGCGCGCGTTTCATCCAATCAGTCGTGCGGCATCTTATCTGGTGTGGCCGTACATATTGTGGTTGTTGTTCGCGTTGTATTTAAATGGCGCGATTATGTATCTGAATTGATACAGAAAAACCGCCCAATCTGGGCGGTTTTTATATCTTTAAAACCCGTGCCCGCGGGTCGCCGATATTTAAATATTTCAGGCCCAATTCTTCTACGTAATCTGGGCTGTATCCCTGTAATAATTCAATATGACGATTTAACAAATTTAATTTGTTTTGTTCTGCAACCAATTGTTGTTGTTCAGTATTCAGGCGCCAAATATTTATTACAAATTTTTGTACATTAACTTCGCCCCAGAAAATACGTACGAACATAAATAATGCAAACACGGCGAACAGAATACCGAATTTACCACGTATTCCGCATGACCATGCACGCCCCAGAAAGCCAAAGAAATTTTTGATTTTTTCCTTCATCGGTGGCATTATATCACAAATGTTTACCGATAATCAAATTTTTGGTGCGCCATTGGCCGGAATTACGGACAAACCGTTTCGCCGGATGTTGCGCATGTTTGCGCCAAATGCGCCATTGATAACAGAAATGATTTCTTGCCATTCACTGGTGGGGGCACACAAAAATTGTCTGCGTAATTTTGATCGTTATGATGACGAAGGGGCCGTTGGCGCCCAAATTTTCGGTGCAGACCCCGACTTAATGGCCCAGGCGGCCCAAATTTTACAGGACCAGGGCGCAAACTGGATTGATATTAATATGGGCTGTCCTGTGCCCAAGGTTGCGACGCGGTCCGGGGCGGGCGCGCACCTGATGCGGGACCACAAATTGGCCGGGCAAATAATGAATTCGGTGGTACGCGCAGTTCAAATTCCGGTTTCCATTAAAACGCGATTGGGGTGGGATGATGCGCACAGGGATTGGCGCAAACTGATAAATATTGCCGCGGATAATGGGGTGCGGTTTGCGACGCTGCACGGTCGGACGCGGGCACAGTTATACGTGGGGCCGGCCAATTTGCCGGAAATTTCGGGTTTACCGATACCAATAATTGCAAACGGCGATATTGCCACGGCAAGTGATATCGTGCGCGTGGAAAAATTGGGATATAACGGTGCAATGGTTGGTCGTGCAATGCTGGGGCGGCCATGGATATTGGGTGAATTGGTTGGAAATATGGCGGCGCCAAAAAATATTGGTGAAATTGTATTACGACATTTAGAATACGCATTGGAATATTACGGTGCACCAACGGCAATACCCATGTTTCGCAAACATGCGGCGTGGTATTCCAGTGGTTATCCCAATTCCGCGGAATTTCGTATTCGGGTTAATCAAATTACCGATGTAGGTGCCTTGAAATCCGCCATTTGTGAATTTTGGGGTTGCGTTGACAATTTATAGATTCTATGATTATAAACAAAAGCAAGGGATTAATTATTATGAATGAACACGATACAGAAACACATGTTGAAATGACCGCCGGCGAAATGTTGCGCAATGCGCGCACAACCGGACGTCGCAAACGTGAAATTCCAACAATTTCCAAACAGTTATGCATTCGTGAGGAATTTTTGCAGGCTCTGGAAGATGGTGATTTTGCTGTCATAGGCGAAACAGTATATGTATTGGGATTTGCGCGTAATTATGCGTTGGAATTGGGATTGGATCCGGATGAAATTGTAAATAAACTGAAACGTGAAATGGGTTTAATCGCGGATTCATCGGATGACGATGATGATGACAATGCGGTTGCAGAAAACGGTGCCGGAACACCGGGTGATGGTGCTTGCGGCAAAGGACGCCTGACACGGCGCGCATATCAGTATGCGCGTCGCCGTTGGAAATGGTTTTTGGGTGGCCTGATTATATTGATTTTGGCCATAATCGCACTGATTTTGTTTGTTGGAAATGGTGAAAAAAATACAACTGTTTCAGAAACCGGGGCACCGGTTATTGTGGCGACGGCGGAACCACAATTTAATGTTGCGGTGCGCGAACGTTTTGGCACAGAAAACAAAGATGATGCAGATGTAATTTTACAGGCAACACAGGAATCATGGGTTAAAATAGAAGATGGACGTGGAAACACGGTATTCAGTCGCGTTTTGGTCCCGGGCGACGTGTATTATGTTCCGGCCGGCGACAAATACAAGGGCACATTTGGCAATGCCGGGGGTATTGACGTTTGGGTAAACGGCAAACTGGCCCCCAAGGTTGGCGCCGACCACGTTCGCAAATCCGGTATTTCCATGACACCTGGTTCATTATTGGCGACGGCCAGTACCTCCGCAGAATAAAAATACCAATAATTTTGGGAATAATTGTAAACAGGCCGATTTTCAGGCCTGTTTTTATGTCGGATGCTTGACAAAAATGGTTTCATGTTGTATATTTTTATTAAAATAAAATGGGTGAAAAGGGTATAGTTCCATTGTATTAGTTTGTTTTTTAATGGAATTTGTTTGGGTTAAAAATCTTTCATCCTTTCTATTGAAATTTTTAATAATTTATCTATATTTTGTACCATGACTGGCGTAATAAAAATTCGCGGTGCACGCGAAAATAATCTTAAAAATATTGACCTGGACATACCAAAGAATAAATTGGTGGTCTTTACTGGCGTGTCCGGTTCGGGAAAATCATCCCTGGCATTTAATACCATTTATGCCGAGGGCCAGCGCAGATACGTTGAATCATTGTCTTCGTATGCGCGCCAATTTTTGGATATGCAGAAAAAGCCCGATGTTGATATGATTGAGGGGCTGGCACCTGCCATTTCCATTGAACAAAAAACCACGTCCAAGAATCCACGTTCCACGGTGGGAACCGTGACGGAAATATATGATTATCTGCGTTTGTTATGGGCGCGCATTGGTGTGCCGCATTCGCCCGTAACGGGTTTGCCAATTAAATCGCAAACAATTGGTGAAATGGTGGATTGGACACTGAAAATTCCCGCCGGAACCAAGATTTACATAATGGCACCGTTGGTTCGCGAACGCAAAGGCGAATACAGAAAAGAAATTGCGTTCTTGATTAAACAGGGGTATCAGCGCGCAATTATTGACGGCGAATTGTATGATTTATCGTCTGTGCCGCCGCTGGATAAAAATAAAAAGCATAATATTTTTGTTATTGTTGACCGTTTGGCAATGCCGGCGGCGGATACATCTGATGCGGATATGGATGAATTCCGCAGTCGCATGTACGCATCTTTTGAAGGTTCTTTGCGATTGGTCCCCGGCGTTGTTTTGGTGCGTCGTTTGGATACCAACGAAGATATTTTATATTCACAAAATTATGCATGTCCTGTCAGTGGTTTTACCGTTCCAAAAATTGAACCACGATTGTTTTCTTTTAATGCGCCAATGGGTGCGTGTCAATCATGTGATGGTTTGGGGGTCCAATTAAACATGTCGCCGGATTTAGTTGTGCCGGACCCATCAAAATCCATTCTGGATGGTGCGATTGCGCCATGGTCGCGCGGCGGTATGTTGTCCCAATTTGAACATCTGTTGGATGCGTTGCATAAAAAATATAAAATTCCATTGTCTAAGCCATGGCATACATTAACGCCTGAACAGAAAAATATTATTTTATACGGCAGTGGTGATGAACCAATCAAAATTAATTGGAATGGTTTCGTTTATGAAAAACCGTACGAAGGCGTTATTCCGAATATTGAACGCCGTTGGCGCGAATCGGATTCTGAATCTATGCGGGCAGAATTGGCAAAGTATCAATCGGAAAAGCCATGCCCGGTGTGCCATGGAAAACGTCTGAATATCCAGGCATTGTGTGTAAAAATCGCAGGCAAAGACATTATGGATATTTCCGATATGTCGGTGGATGATTCTTTGCGTTGGTTTATGGATTTGCCGAATCATCTGACGCAAAAAGAAAACGATATTGCGCGCGTAATCCTGCGTGAAATCACCAGCAGATTGCAATTTTTGCAAAACGTGGGATTGGGATATTTAACGTTGTCGCGTATGTCGGGAACAATGTCCGGGGGCGAGGCACAACGAATCAGATTGGCGTCGCAAATCGGCAGTGGCCTGTCCGGCGTACTATACGTATTGGACGAACCGTCCATTGGCCTGCATCAAAGTGATAATGACAAATTGTTGGAAACGCTGAAAATGCTGCGCGACAAAGATAACACAGTTATCGTTGTTGAACATGATGAAGATGCGATGCGTTCCGCAGATTATTTGGTTGATATCGGCCGTGGCGCAGGCGTCAGTGGTGGAAACGTTGTTGCCGCCGGGACCCCGGAACAGGTCATCAAGAACAAAGATTCATTAACGGGGCAATATCTGTCCGGTAAACGTAAGATAGACGTGCCCACAAAACGCCGCCCCGGAAACGGTCATGTAATTGCGATTCATGGTGCACGCGAAAATAATCTGAAAAATATTGATGTGGAATTTCCATTGGGCAAATTCATTGCACTGACCGGTGTTTCTGGTTCTGGCAAATCAACATTGTTGTTGGACACGCTGTATCCGGCATTAATGCGCGCATTGTATAATTCCAAAATTGAAACAGGCGAACATGATATTATCCGCGGTATGGAAAATGTGGACAAGGTTGTTGACATTGACCAATCGCCAATTGGACGTACACCGCGCAGTAATCCGGCGACATACACGGGTGTGTTTTCCAATATCCGCGATTTCTTTGCGGGCCTGCCTGAGGCCAAGGCCCGTGGATACGGACCGGGTCGTTTTTCATTTAATGTCAAAGGTGGCCGGTGCGAGGCATGCCAAGGCGACGGCCAAATAAAAATTGAAATGAATTTCTTGGCCGATGTTTATGTGGAATGCGACAAATGTCATGGCGCGCGATATAATGACGAAACACTGGCCGTTAAGTACAAAGGCAAATCCATTGCCGACGTATTAAACATGACGGTTGACGAAGCGTACAGATTCTTTATAAATGTGCCACAGATTTCGCGCAAATTGGAATTGCTGAAACGCGTTGGGTTGGATTACATCAAACTGGGGCAGAGTTCATTGGATCTGTCCGGGGGCGAGGCCCAGCGTATAAAACTGTCCAAAGAATTGGCGGCGCGCAGCACGGGTCAGACCATATATATTCTGGACGAGCCAACAACCGGTCTGCATTTTGAAGATATAAAAATGTTGCTGTCGGTGTTGCATGAATTGGTTGACCAAGGAAACACGGTTATTGTAATTGAACATAATCTGGAAGTTATAAAAACCGCCGATTGGATTGTTGATTTGGGACCAAATGGTGGCGCGGGCGGTGGACGCGTTGTTGCGGCCGGTACGCCGGAACAGGTTGCCGCGATTCCGGAATCGTTGACCGGAAAATATTTGCGACCGTATTTGGATCGTGCGACAAAAACAACCACCCGGGCAACCAAGAAAAATAAAGTTTTAACAAAGGAGTAAAAGTATGTTTGGTTTTGGAAAAAAGAAAGAAGAAAAAGTTGTTGCATCTGCGGCGCAAACTGATGCCACGGTGGGTGCGGAAATAAAATCCGATGTTAAGACCGATGTCAAAGATATCAAAATTCCGTCCGGTATGAAAGAAACCGCCCAACGCATGATGTCCGGCCAATTTGATATGAACGATATGTTGGCGCAATTAAAACAAATTAAAAAAATGAGTAATTTCAGCGGGCTGTTAAAAATGGTTCCGGGCATGTCTGGTGCGGTTGCCGCAATGAAAGAAAAGGTCAAGGACGGCAGTGTAGAGGCGCAAATTAAAATACTGGAAGCGATGACACCCGCCGAACGCGCAGAACCAGATAAAATTTTTGCCAATGCAAAACAGCGTATTGCTGACCATGCCGGTTGCACTGTTCGCGATGTTGAACACCTGATTAAACAATACACAAAAATGAAACAACAAATGGCCATGGTGCAACGCATGGGCGGTATGGAGGCCGTAATGCAAAAAATGCAGGCGGCCCAGCAAGGCCAGGGCGGAATTCCCGGTGGACCAAAACCTGCGGCGGTGTAATATAAATGAAAATATTAAACAAAAAAATTGCTGCAAAAAAATCGTCGGTTGCATGGTTGCAACGCCAATCAAACGACCCGTATGTTGAACGCGCGCATCGCGAAGGCTATCGCGCGCGGGCGGCATACAAACTGATTGAAATTAATGAAAAATTTAAATTTTTAAAAAATGGCCAGGTTGTGGTTGACCTGGGGGCGGCACCGGGTTCATGGACGCAATATGTGATGCGGGAATTTCCACGGTCCAAGGTTTTTGCCATGGATTTATTGGAAATAAAACCAATTCCGGGCGTAGAGTTTTACCAGGGTGATTTCACCACGGATGCGGCATTGGAATGGTTGGCGGAAAAATTAAATTTGCCAATGGATGATACAAAAAATGGCACCGTGGATGTTGTTTTGTCAGATATGGCACCAAATACTGTGGGGCATAAAAAAACAGACCATTTGCGCCAAATGGTGTTGTTGGAATTTGCATTTGATTTTGCATTGCGCGCGTTAAAGCCGGGCGGGGTATTTGTTGCAAAATCTTTTACCGGCGGTACCACGAACGAATTGTTAAAACAAATCAAAGAAAAATTTGAATCGGTGCATCATATTAAACCACCCGCATCCCGCAAAGACAGCGTAGAAATGTTCATTGTCGCAACCGGTTTTCGCGGTTAAAATAAAAACGCCCAATTGGGCGTTTTTATTTTATGTGTAATGTGGAAAGTATAGAGTGCCCCCCTGTGGATTGCCACGCCACTGTCGTGGCTCGCAATGAATCCGAGTATATGAAAACAAGCGCAGCGCAGTTTGAATAGGTACCGAGGATACGCGCAGGCACAAAGTGCCCAGCGACAATATGGACCAAAACGTATCTTCTCTGTCATTGCGAGGGAGTAAAACGACCGCGGCAATCCAGTTAATGTTTATTTATACTTATTACTGGATTGCTTCACTTTGTTCGCAATGACAATTGGGGATAGCCTGGTTGGGCAAATACATTATCGTGTTTTGTGGATTAATAACAATGCATCAATATCCAATCCATGGCGTACAGATTCAATATCAACAATGGAATGTGATAAATCCGGTTCTGATTTAATGGTTTTATAAAATGTGGTGTGGTACGGATATATCATTTGATCATGGAAATTCCCGTCCCACAGATAATTGGCAACCATTACGCCGCCCGGTGCCAAGTGATTCGCCATTGGGCGAATTGTACCGTTGTAATAATCCAAAAATCCATTGGTCTGTTCATAAAAATTATCAACATATGCGGTCATTATATTTGACAGGTGTATAATGTCGTATTGGCCATTAATATTTTTTGCCATTGTTTCAGAATCTGCCAGCGTGAAATTTATTCTTTCGGGCAAACGTTTTTTCAATGTGTTGAAATTTGTTTCAGACTGAAAATATGAAATTTTGTTTCGTTTGTAGTTATACATTGTTGTGCCGAAAAATGGCGCCCGCATAAAGAACATCCGTTTGTCGGGACAGTGATAAAATTGACCCATTAATTCGCGACCTTCGTCGGACAGATGTGGTATAAATGGTCGCAGAATATTATAACTGTCGTCAATTTTGCCCTGTATTAATGACCCGAAAAAGAAATTCATGAATTGGTTGTAATTCATTTGGTGTATCAGGTCTGTTTTCAGGCGCATAACGCATTCCTGCATTAAATTAAAATCAAATGTATCAACGTGCCGGGCGCCGTGCAGATATGCGTCAAATGCCTGGTCGCCGGATGCCGCAACAGTTAATATTTTCCGACCGGCCGGTTTTATTACATCAAAACTGGCCATCAGGTTTTCTGTGGAAAATAAATACGGCGCAGAACTGGGCGTGGTATATAAACTGACATTGCGATACATTTTTTCGGCTGCATCACGAATTTTTAAAATTTTTTCTGGGTTTGATATATTCATACGTACAAAAATAATACGGATTTATGATTTGTCAACCATATTTGTTTAATTTATGGTTGCATGGATTGCCGTCCGTCCACACTTCATGTGGCCGCGACGGGCGCGCCTCGCAATGACAAAGAAGATACGTTTTGGTCCATATTGTCGCTGGGCACTTTGTGCCTGCGCGTATCCTCGGTACCTATTCAAACTGCGCTGCGCTTGTTTTCATATACTCGGATTCATTGCGAGGGAGTGCAACGACCGCGGCAATCCAGATAATTAATGAACCTTGCCGCTTTACATATGGATTGCTTCACTTTGTTCGCAATGACAACGGATATAGCCTGGTGGGGACAATACCTTAGTTGTGTTTTGCGCACCGTATTTAATTGTCCCCATAAAAAAGTGTGGGGCAGGAAAAGAAACAATTTGCTGATTAAGAGTCTGACCAAACCCCACCTGTTAAAAAGCACGGGATGTTTCCTGACACATGCATCAGGAGAGGGAAACACCCCGTACTTGCATGCAGAAAACGGGTACTAGATTTTTTTTATTCCTAATTCTATATTCACCCGTTTCCCAATGAAAAGACCGCCGGAGAGATAATCTGGGCGGTCGGGGAGTTCAAAAAATCATACGTAATTAATGACCCCATTGGTCTTTGGGCGGACCCTGTTTTATAACCAATGGCTCCCCGACCATACTAAAAGTCAGAGAGATAACGGTGCAGTTGACACCGCAATCAGTTCGGATAACGACGCATTGCTGCACCGATTACGTATGGGCTTTTTGAAGGCCCCGAATCCATATCCCTATGGATTCCGACATATTATACACGAATTCCGGAAACAATTCCATTAAAATATGTTGTCGGTGCTGGATTGCCACGCTGCGCTCGCAATGACAGGGAAGATAATTCGTGCTCTTTGTCATTACGGGGACCTACGACATATCTCCTTTGTCATTGCGAGGGAGTGAAACGACCGCGGCAATCCAGATAATTAATGAACTATAATGCTTTATTTGTGGATTGCTGCACTTCGTTCGCAATGACAAAGGTAGAAAACGTATCACGAATTACGTATCACGGACAAAACGCCGCGCGAAAAAATCCCGCCAAATGGCGGGTGGTTATTTTACGCTGGCGGCGGCGCATCGCGCCAATTCATCACAGCATTCATTGAATTCATTCCCTGCGTGCCCGCGAACCCAGCGCCAATGTATCTTTATTTTCCCAGCCAATTCGTCCAATTGCATCCATAAATCTTGGTTTTTAACAGGTTTCTTGTCCGCGGTGCGCCAATTATTCCTTTTCCAATTTTTCATCCAGGATTCCATTCCATTTTTTACATACTGGCTGTCTGTATGCAATTCCAATTCATCATGTTTTTTTGCCGCGGATAACGCCTTGATAACAGCCGTTAATTCCATGCGGTTGTTCGTTGTGTTGGCTTCGCATCCGCTGCGGCGGGCGGTATTTTTTCCGTCTGTGGCAACAAATGCCCATCCGCCCGGGCCCGGATTGCCCAGGCAACTGCCGTCTGTCCAAATTTTTAACATTTTGTCTGAATCCTTTTTGTGATATAATAACATAAAATGAAATTTGATGCCAAACAATTGAAAGAAATGTCAAATGCTGTGCGCGCCTGGGCGCTGCATGCGGTGCGTTGTGCCGGTTCGGGACATGTGGGTATTGTTTTGGATGCGTCTGACATAATCACAACGATTTATGCAAATTTTCTGCGCCGGGGTCAGGATAAATTTGTTCTGTCTGCGGGACATGGCAGTGCGTTGTTATATTCTGTATTAAAACTGGCCGGGTATAATGTGGGTGATTTGTGCAATTTTCGTAAAATGGGCGGGTTGCCCGGTCATCCGGAATTGGGCATTGACGGCGTTATGGCAACAACCGGTCCCCTGGGCCAGGGTATCGGAAACGCGGTCGGTATGGCGTTGGCGGCAAAAATAAAAAAATGCGACGAAATGGTTTATTGCCTGTGCAGCGACGGCGATTTAATGGAAGGCGTCGCATCAGAATCCATTTCTTTTGCCGGACGATACAAGTTAAACAACCTGGTGTTATTATGGGATGACAATGGTATCAGCATTGACGGAACGGCCCTGGTGGATTGCGACGTGGCGATGCGTATGCGCGCGGCCGGGTGGCGTGTTTTAACCGTGCCGGGTAATGATTTTAATAAAATTAATCGCGCATTAACACAGGCGTCGTCGTCCGATGTGCCAACATTTATTCAGTGTAAAAATATTATCGGGCGCGATTCGTCGGTGGCCGGAACGCCTGCGGCGCATGGGTTTGGGATTTCTGATTCTGAACTGATGCGATTAAGTGAAAAATTTATTTCGCCGGCGGGTGAAAAATTATGGAAAATTGTTGCATCTGATGCGGTTGCAAAATATGTGTGCAACCCGCTGGATGTCAGTGTTGTTGATATTCCCGCGCCGGATAGTATCGCGGAAATTTCTACACGTGAATTGTCTGGAAAATACCTGCGTTCCCTGATTTCGTCGGGTGTGCGCCTGATCGGGGGCAGTGCGGATTTGGCCGCCAGTACGAATGTTAAAACAGACGCACATCGTGATATCACGCCGGAAAACTTTACCGGGAACTTTATTAATTATGGCGTGCGCGAACATGCCATGGGCGCGATTATGAATGGACTGGCCATTGCCGGTTTGCGCCCGTATGGGTCAACGTTTTTGGTGTTCAGTGATTATATGCGCCCCAGTATTCGCTTGGCCGCACTGTCGCGTTTGCCCGTTATTTATGTATTTACTCATGACAGTGTTGCCGTTGGGCCGGACGGCCCCACGCATCAGCCGGTGGAACAATTGCCGTCGCTGCGCCTGGTGCCGAATTTAAATGTATTTCGTCCCTGCAACGGGGCCGAGGTGGCCGCCACATGGAACGCCGCGATTGCGGATACTGCGCGGCCGTCATGCATAATTTTATCACGGCAAAAATTTCGCCAGATTGAAACGCCACCCAACGGTGAAATTTCACGTGGTGGATATGTAATTTATCCGGCAACCGCACGTCGCGTTCGTGCAACGATTATTGCCACCGGGTCCG
Source organism: Pseudomonadota bacterium (assembly GCA_023402015.1). Taxonomy (GTDB): domain Bacteria; phylum Pseudomonadota; class Alphaproteobacteria; order Rs-D84; family Rs-D84; genus Enterousia. The sequence goes on from JAEXCU010000008.1 coordinate 16,339, forward strand.
AGGTTCCATTGGCCGTATCTGTTGCGCAAATTTTGGGTAATGATGTCCAGGTTGTCAGTATGCCATCCGTGTCCGTATTCCGCGCACAAAATGAAAAATACAAACAAAAAATCTTGCGCGGATATGTTGTCGCGATTGAGGCCGCGGCCAGTCCTGCATGGTTTGAATTTGCAGATGCCGTTGTCGGCATAGATACATTTGGTATGTCGGGACCGGGCGGGGCGGTGTATGAACACTTTGGTTTTTCCGCGGATGCAATTGCGCGTGATATTTCCAAGAAAATTAAATAATAAATGTCTGAATACGAATTTGTTTTATCAACGGGTGAAATCGTACCTGTCGTTATAACCACGCGACGGGGCGTGCGCAATATTACACTGCGGCCAAAAACGCGGCCAAAACGTGAAATTTGCATGTCAAAACCATGGCTGACACGCGACGCGACGGCGTTGCGATTTTTGGAACAAAAGCGTCGCTGGTGCGAACGGATATTTGCGGCCGCGCCCGAAAAATCACACGTTATGCCAGGTGATACAGTTGAATTTTTGGGACGCAGTGTTGTAATTCGCCATGACCCAACCCGACGTGCAAATGAATATATTGCATGCGATAATGAACATGGAATTTTAATAATTGGGGGCGGGGCAGATATGTTTGAACGCCGCGTGCGGGATTATATTCGCGCAGAATTTTTAACGGCGGTAAAACAAATGATAAAGACGGCGCCGCGCGAATTGTGGCCGCGCCGCATTGCGGTGCGTGATACAACAACCCGTTGGGGCAGTTGTTCCACCACCGGCACCATGTCGTTTTCATGGCGATTGTCGTTTGCACCGGTGGATGTTATGCGATATGTTGTCATGCATGAATTGGCGCACCAACGGCACATGGACCATTCGCCGGCATTTTGGGCGACGGTATCCGAACTGTACGGGTTTGGGGTTGAACGCGCAAAACGTTGGCTGACCCAGCATGGCGCGGAACTGCATCGCTATTTTTGAAACAAATACTTGCCCATTACGATGTTTTAGGATAAAATGCACATGTTGGCAGGTATTCTGCCAATGGGGTATGAAGACCCTGTACCAGCGTCGGAATATGTACCTGTGGCGCGTTGAATGGCGCCCGTTTTATTATTACGACGAAAAACAACTCCTGATCTTCGGGTCAGGAGGGGTTGCGAAATATAAAATACGCGACACAATTCTGGTAATTGTCTTCAACCTCCTGACCACCTTGTTTTTCTGGGTGGTTTTTTGTGTCTGGATTAATTATGGGGCAAATTTTCATTGCATGCGTGAACGAAAAAAATTCCTTTCTTTCGGTCGTGTGCGTGAAAACTTTGCCCCGCCTTGGTTTTTTGGCCATAATTAACTTGAATTTTATGAAATTTATGCAAAAATCAATGCATGTTAAATAAAACATTTGGTTTTGCATTCTTTCATCACGCCCATTGTGGCGGACGTTTATAGCATTTTGCACATTTTATGATATAATTGACAATGATATTGTCAGTCGTTTCACAGGGTTTAAAACATAGGAATAAAAAAATGGAATTAAAACCAACCAAACCTTTGTCCGGATTTATAGAATTGTTGCCCGCACAGCAACGTTGCTTTGATGAATGTGCGGCGCGAATGCTGAACGTTTTGAAAACAGCCGGTTTTTCAAACCTGGACCTGCCGGCGATTGAACGGGCCGAGGTTCTGACAGATAAAGACAACTGGGATGAGATTGAAACACAGATGTTTTTATTTCAAAAAGGCGATACAAAAATGGGCCTGCGGTATGACGGAACCGTTGGATTGTCGCGATATGTGGCAGGGCATCTGAACGATTTGGTTTTCCCATTCCGCGCCAGCCAATTTTCAAAACGATATCGTGGTGAACGGGCGCAACGTGGCCGTTATCGTGAATTTTATCAAATGGATTTGGACATTATGGGGATAAATTCCCTGTCGCTGAATTATGATGCAGAAATCATCTCAGTGATTCAGCAAACATTAAATTCTGTTCGTGAATTTATCGGTGAAAATTATGTTCGCGTCGGCAGTCGTCCGTTTTGGGATGCGTTATTTGAATATCTGGAATTAACGTCAGAACAGAAAAAAATGGTGTTCGTTTTGATTGATAAAAAAGACAAAATGGGCGACCAAGATTTTGCCGAAGGACTGGCTGATGCGTTATCAGATGCAGAAAAAGAAAATGAAATTAAATCCGTATTTACAAATGGATATACGCAATTCTTAAATAAATCTGACAATTTAAATTCTGCGATTTCTGAACTGACCAAATTTATGGAAACATTGCGCGCATTTGGTGTTGAAAATGCAGAAATTGATTTGGCAATTACACGTGGTTTGGCGTATTATACGGGATTGGTATTTGAATTTAAATTGGCGTCGCATCCTGAATTGGGAACGGCGGCCGGTGGTGGTCGCTATGCCGATTTGGCAGAAAAATTCAGCAAAACCAAAATTATCGGCGTCGGTGCAGCAATTGGTTTTTCACGTATTTTTGTTGCGTTGCTGGAAAGTGGTCAAATTGATTTAACACGTTTTGAAAATCCCATATCTGCGGCAGTGTTAATTATGGGCGACGAAAATGTGGACTATGCAATGTCCGCAGTGCGCGCATTACGCGATGAAAAAATTGTTGCGGTGCCGTATCTGGATGCGGAAAAAAAGTTTAAAAATCAAATAGAATTCGCCGATAAAATAAAGGCTAAATTCAGTATTATAATTGGTGAATCTGAACGTGAAAATCAAGTGTTGGCGGTAAAAAATATGGAATCTGGCCAACAGGAAAATATGGATTTAACACAGGTAATAAAATTATTAAAGACGGCATAAAATGATAATTGAACAGAAATTAAAAGATATTCAAACGCGCGCCGATGAAATCGCCGACCAAATGAATTCTGGCGCGGTGTCAGGTGATGAATTAACCAAATTATCCAAAGAATATTCCCGTATGTCGGAAATATTGCCCTTAATCGCTGAATATTTTCAAACAACCCAGGGTATTGCCGATGCCACGGAAATGCAGCATGAACCGGAATTAAAATCAATTGCGTTGGAACAATTGGCGGAACTGAATCACGCGTTGCCGGAAATCGAGAAAAAACTGCAAATTGCATTATTGCCGCGCGATGATGCGGATGACAACAGTGTTATTATGGAAATTCGCGCCGGTGTCGGTGGCGAAGAATCCGCGCTGTTTGCAGGGGATTTATTTAATCAGTATAAATCATATGCCCTGCGAATGGGTTGGAAAATTGAAATTATTGAAGAAAATGCAACGTCTTTGCGCGGATACAAAGAAATTGTTTTTAAAATTGACGGTGCCGGCGCATATGGCCGCATGAAATTTGAATCAGGTATTCATCGTGTTCAGCGTGTCCCAGAAACCGAGGCCGGTGGTCGTATCCACACCAGTGCCGCGTCCGTTGCCGTCATGCCCGAGGCCAAAGATATTGACGTCGTCATTGATGACAAAGATATTCGCATTGATATATTCCGGGCATCCGGTGCCGGGGGCCAGCACGTCAATAAAACCGACAGTGCGATACGTATTACGCACTTTCCAACCGGAATTGTTGTTACTTGTCAAAATGAACGCAGTCAATTTCAAAACAAGGCGTCCGCCATGGCGGTATTGCGTTCCAAATTATATGAAAAACAACGCAATGAACAGCAAAGTGCCAGTAATGCATCACGTAAATCAATGGTTGGTTCCGGCGATCGCAGTGAAAAAATACGGACATATAATTTCCCGGAACAACGCGTAACGGACCATCGCATAAAATTAACATTGTATAAATTGGATGATATTTTGGCCGGGGGAACAGGGCTGGACGAAATGATAGATGCCCTGATTGCCGCAGATCAATTGGAACAATTGGCAAATATGGAATAAAAAATCCCGCGGACGCGGGATTTTTTAATGTGTAGAGTGTAAATGAGATGATATATTCAAATTAATTACACTTTATACACTATTTTTTCTTTCTTGTCTTTTAATTGTGAATATTATATAATTCCTGTGTCAATGGGTGTTCCATTGATGGGGTGTGAGAACCCGTTCATACGCGTCGGAATAGGTACCTGTGGCGCGCAGATTTGCGCCATTTTTATTATTCAGACGAAAAACATTCTCCTGATACCCAATTGGGTCAGGAGGGTCGCGGAATATTTAATACGCGACACAATTCGTATGATTGTTCTCAACCTCCTGACCACCATGAAAATTGGTGGTTTTTTCATAATGAAAACAGGGGTCAGAACATGGGAAAATATTTTTTTGCGGCGGTATTGGCATTGTTGCCGTCAATTGCTAATGCAGGTGGTTGTTATAGTGATGGCGAATGCAATTCTGGGGAATTTTGCGTATTTGCATGGGATGATTACGACGGTGGACCAACCCAGCGTGGTTATTGTTGCGACGAAAGTGATTTAGATTGCATTATCACCAATAGCGAGGGGGCTTTTTATTCCGTGCTGGCTGTTGACGCCACGTCAGGCGTTAATCAATGGTGTTATTCTGGAAATTGTGGGCATGAAAATTCATGTCTTAAAACATACAAGGTTCAAAAATTTGGAACGGTGGATATTGATAACGAGGCTTTCCCGCTTTGTACAAATTTATACACGTCTGATGATAGGTACAGTTCCGAACCATTAGAAGAATGCATAGTCGCCACAAGAACATCTGGTGATATCACCACAATAACGTATTGTTTTGAGCCCCAGGCCGTAGATCAGGGTGATATATGTTGGTATGTGGATGCGGCCCAGCATGGCGAACAAGAATCCGAGGATGATTGGCGTACTGTTGTCGGTTCCAATGGTGTGCGTTTTTATCAACGTTATGGCACCAGACAAATTGCACAATATGGATACAGTTGTGAGTTAACTGATATAGGAACAAATTATACGTGCAGTGATAATTATTGGGATGACGGAACGTCGTGTCAAAAATGTCCGTCGTTGACCGGGGCGGCCGGTGGTGAAATTTATGGAACGACGAACATTGGGTATAACAACAGTATTACAAACTGTATGCAAAAACGTGATATAAAATTCATGGATGATTCTGGAACGTATACTTTTGAAGGCCATGATTGTTATTACAAAACGGGCAATAACTGATTGTTAATGGCCAAAAATATAATGTTAATAAAAAACACCCAAATGGGTGTTTTTTTATCAGAAAATATATTTCAGGTTTAATCCGCCACTGAATCCGGTTCGGCCGCCGTCGCGTCGGTCCAGATGCAGCATCAGGTTAAATCGGTCAATGGATTTTTCAATGCCAATTCCATATTCAGAATAATTTTCTGAATCCAATTTGCTTAATTTTGCACCATTAACAATGACATCGCCACCATTGTCGCTTTCAAATACATATTTTATGCCGATAAATCCAAACCAACCTTTGCCCAGGTGTTTTATCGCGCGCAGGGCGGGTGTTATTTCAAAAATATTAAAATTCTTGTTTGCGATTTTTTCACCGGACACAGATACATAATTTGCAGATTTTATCCATGCGTATCCTGCATAAATACTGGGTTGCAATGTAAATGTATCATCCAGTGCAATGTTGTATGCCGCGCGTGCTGCGCCACCGGCCCACATATTCGCGTATTCATCTGTGCCGAATTTTGTTTCGCCGCGGTTGTATAATGCACCGCCATTTGCCGATATAGACAGGTTAAAGTTTCCGATGTTGTATCCGCTGTACAGGCCCCAATAACCGCCGTTTTCTTCTATATCAACAAAATCGTTTGTTTGGTTGCCGCCAACATATCCGCCATATAAACCCCATTCGGATATACCTGCGCCCCATTGGGCTTCGCCGCCGGACAGCCCCAGCATTACAATATCATAATCTGAATCCAGGCGGTCATAATGGCGAAACTTGGCATCGTCGCCGTAATGGGCCCAATTTAACCAAATGCTGTTCACGACGGGGCGGGTGTAATCGTCGCCGCCATTGCGGCCCTTGGTGGGCGCATGGTTGCCTTCTTCACCATATTCGCCATACAAATGCATTGTGCCATACATCGGCATCCGACCATACAGGTCGGGCGAATTTTTGCTGTCGCGCGGGGCAGGTTGCATGGTTAACTTTGCACGGTTCCCCAGTGCGGCCGCGGCCGAGCCTTCGAATGTTTGCATTGCGTTCGTCATGATTGAATGTTGCATCACCGCGATATTATGCGCAGAAATCGCATTTGCATACATATGTGGGCGTGCGCCGAATGCAGGTGCGCACAGCCCAATTAATATCGCAGACAAAGTGAATGATGATACGTGTTTCATAATCTCTCTCGCTTTTTTAAATCACCAGTATCTTTATGATATAATTATAGCATATTTTCCCAATATTGAAAATAAAAAAGCCTGTTCAGTATATCGTTTGGCAATGCGATTTGAATCCAAAAATTAAATTTTTATTGTCTGGGGCATGGATTTTTATTATTATTTTGGACATGAATGAAAAAACTGAACTGAAATTAGATAAACCGATTGTAATGGTCGGGCTGATGGGGGCGGGAAAAACCAGTGTCGGCCGTGCATTGGCACGACGGATGGGTATTCCTTTTGTGGATTCTGATAAAGAAATAGAGGCCGCGGCCGGATGCAGCGTTGTTGATATATTCGCAATGTATGGCGAAAAAGAATTTCGTCGCGTTGAACAGCGTATAATATCGCGATTGCTGGACGAGGCCCCCGCAATCAAGGTTATATCCACCGGCGAAGGCGCGTTTATAACGCCTGCGGTACGTGAAATGATACTGAATCGTGCGTTAACAATTTGGTTAAAAGCCGATTTGCAACTGCTTGTTAAAAGGACGAATTTTCGTGATACGCGTCCGCAACTTTTGCACGCAGACAGCAAGAAAATATTGGCCCAATTAATTGATGAACGCTATAAAATTTATGCAATGGCAGATATAACGGTTGAAACCAAAGACGAAAGTTTGCGTAAAACTTTGGACAAGGTTGTCGCCGCAATTCAATTATATACAGAGCAGGGAGAAAAACATGGCAAAGAGTAATTTTTTTAAAGATTTTCGTACGTTTATGGAGCGTGGCAGTGCCATAGACATGGCGGTCGGTATTATTGTCGGCAGCGTGATGACCAGTGTTGTTAATTCTTTGGTCAAAGATATAATAATGCCGCCAATTGGATTATTAATCGGGGGCGTTGATTTTTCTCAATTATTTATCGTTTTGGCCGGCGGCAAAGGACAGCATTTTGCCACGGTTGATGCGGCCCAGGCCGCGGGTGCGACGACGCTGAATATCGGGCTGTTTTTAAATTCATTGGTCAGTTTCTTTATAACAATGTTTGCGGTATTTTTAATTGTTCGTGCCGTCAGTAAATTTCGCGAGAAAAAGGCAATTACCACACGCACATGTCCATATTGCAAAACGACAATTAATATTGCGGCCACAAAATGCCCAAATTGTTGTTCTGAATTAACACCGGAACAGGTTATCCCGGCCCAGGAAAGCGATTTGGAAAAAGAACTGGAAAATTTAAAGAAAAAGACAGTTGGCAAAATTTCAAAAATTACAAAAAAATCTGCTAAATAGGACATTTTTGTAATAAATTATATCAATATTTATCAGGCCCATTTCTGGGCCTGTTTTTCTGTCATTTTATATGCCTAATATGTCGCCGATGGACAATAAGAATGGTTGATTGGCGCACGATAATTGGGATTATTTTCGGTCATAACAGAATAGGGGGTGTTTGCATAATTTAGGTTTTTATTGTGGTCTGGAACGATTTTAGGCCTGAGGGTTGGAAATGTTGTGTGTTAAAGCAAATATAGACATTAAAACAACGAAATTGGCAAAAACAGAAACAAAAAGAATTGGATATGAAACTTCATTTTCTGAACCAAATAAGTCAAAACGAATGGAGGTTGTCTTTACAAAAACAAAATAATTGTTCTTCTTTGTTGTTTTGGATTTTTCACTGGTCATTTCCTATCCTTTTTCTTTGTTTTTATTTGAGAAAGGGGATTCTTTCTCGGGTCATTCAAAAGGCGCATAATGTATATTATGTATAGT
>JAEXCU010000005.1 GCA_023402015.1 Pseudomonadota bacterium
AAAAATCTTCTATTTCGTTATAACCATAACCCTCAAAACATAACTGTGTTTCGCCGCCACCACCACCTTGCCAATCGCAAAATTCAAAATTATTACTGTCGCAACTTTGCACGTCGTCCCATGTTTCCAAAACGCATGTCCACATTTGACCCGCATAGTCTTCCACAAATTCGTTGCACCATGCCTGGTATCCGTCAATGGCGACATATGACAGGTCGGCCCGATTGCACTGTTGCAATAAATAATCTGAACAATTGGTTTGATATTTACAATTTGTATTTTTGGTATTTTCTATGTATGGGAATAGTTCTTTGTAAATTTGGCACTCGGCCGGATTGTATCCATACCCGCGCGCATTTTGCGCGACAAAGATATGCATTATAATACTGGTTAAAAACAAGATTTTCTTCATTTCTGGCCCCTTTTTAAATTAAAAAAACGCCAGAGAATGGCGGTCGGGGATTGAAAAATCATATTTAGGAATGACCCCGCGACTTTTGGACGTACGCCCTGTTATATGGTCGCAGACCCCCGACCCATATTCGGTCGGGTGATAAAACATATGGCGCAAATGCGCCGACGTGTTTTGTCGGATTACAATGCCGATACCAGCATCGCCTAAATACGGGATTTTTCAGGTCCCTGAGCCAACATCCCTGTTGATTCAATTAAAGTATAATTTATTGTGGGGTAAATAACAATAAAAAATATCCCGCAAATGGCGGGATTTTTTATTTGTTTGTGAATATTTTTTCAGGGCTATTCATATTACACAGGCCGACGATGAAATCAATAAATGCCCATATGCATGCGGCAATCCCGGGCAGAATTAATAACCAACCCACGGTGCACATCAACAGCATTGCCACGCCCTGGTTTGTTTTGCCGGCATAAAATTTATGCGCGCCAAAGCATCCGATGAAAAACGCCAACAAAATGTAAACCACCATGGATTTATCATCGCAATTTTTTTCGCGATAACCGCATTTTGGGCATGCGGCCGCACGATCTGAATATTTATTTCCGCATTCGCGGCAGTAAATCATTGCCATTTTTTTACTCCTCTAATTTTATGATAATATAATATATCAAATTAAGAATATTTTCCATTATTTATTATATAAAACAGGTGCAATTAAATTATGAAAACATTACTTGACTTTTGATGTTTTTTATTATAAATTATGCCCCAGTTATCAAAGGATTATTATTATGCCACGTGTATGTAAAGTTACAGGTAAGAAAACACAGGTTGGGATGAACGTTTCCCACTCTATGCGCCATACCAAGCGCACATTCTTGCCAAATTTGCAAAAATTAAAATTCCACAGCGATATTTTGGGACGCGATTATTCATTGCGTATTTCTACGGCCGGCCTGCGTACTTTGACCAAGCACGGCGGTTTGGATGCATATGTAATGGCGAAACCTGTATCGCGTTTAACCGAAGAAATGGCCGCGATTAAAAAGGCGATTGAAAAAAAGCAAGGCAAGGCAGCAGCGCCTGCTAAAAAGCCTGCGCACAAGCCAAATCGCAGCGCCCGTTTGGTTAAAAAGGTTGAATCCAAAGCGGCCGCGAAATAATCGTCCGTCTTTGCGTTCTGGCCCCGTGGCGGAATTGGTAGACGCGCTTGACTCAAAATCAAGTTCTGCAAGGAGTGTCGGTTCGAGTCCGACCAGGGCCACCAAAAATACAAACCACCGAAAGGTGGTTTTTATTTTTGTCCCCGTCGGACGAGAACCGTCGGTTCGTCTGCGCAGTTGGCAAGAACAAGCACATGCGCAGTTCATGCCTTACAAGCGGAAAGGGGCCCAATGCACTGCATTGGGAATTACAATCCGACCAGTAATCGGGTCCCGCAAAAATTATTAATTTTTGTGGGTGATTTGACACCAAAAATACAAACCACCGAAAGGTGGTTTGTATTTTGCCCGCGACCAGATAAATACCGGCGTTTTGATTCCTGTACCTTGAAAATCCAAATTATGATACTATATAAAAAGTTAATGATAATAAGGAGGATTTATCAATGAATCCAGATGAAATGCAAGAAACGCCAGAGCAGGCGATTGCAAAATATACCACTGATTTTACTAAATTGGCGGCTGACGGTAAATTGGACCCGGTTATTGGGCGCGATGAAGAAATTCGCCGCACTATCCAGGTTTTGTCCCGTCGTACCAAAAACAATCCTGTATTAATTGGCAATCCCGGTGTCGGTAAAACGGCCATCGTGGAAGGCCTGGCCGAACGAATTGTTTCAGGCGACGTGCCAGAAAATTTGTTAAAGAAAAAACTGTTGTCGCTGGATATGGGTGCGCTGATGGCGGGCGCGATGTTCCGTGGCCAATTTGAAGGCCGGTTCAAGGCAATCTTAAAGGCCGTAAAAGATTCTGACGGGCAAATTATTTTATTTATTGATGAATTGCACACCCTGGTTGGTGCAGGCAAGGGCGAAGGTTCCATGGATGCCGGCAATTTATTAAAGCCAATGTTGGCCCGTGGTGAATTGCACTGTCTGGGGGCGACGACGCTGGATGAATATCGTCAATATATTGAAAAAGACCCTGCGTTGGCGCGTCGTTTTCAACCGGTATATGTTGATGAACCAACTGTGGATGACACAATCTCGATCTTGCGCGGTTTGAAAGAAAAATACGAAGGTCATCATGGTGTTCGTATTGCGGATTCCGCACTGGTTTCGGCGGTAAAATTATCTGACCGTTATATTACGGATCGTTTTCTGCCGGACAAGGCGATTGACCTGATTGACGAAGCGGCGGCCCGCGTTCGCATTGAAATTGCATCCAAACCGGAAAAACTGGACGAAGTTGACCGTCATTTGATGCAGTTAAAGATTGAACAACAGGCGCTGAAAAAAGAAAAAGACGAAGAATCCAAAAAACGTCTGAAAGATTTGGAAGGGTTGATAAAAGAAACCGAACAAGAATCTAAAAAAATGACGGCTGAGTGGCAGGCAGAACAACAAAAAATGCGTGGCCTGTCCGATGCGATGGCCGCATTGGATGCCGCCAAGGCCGAGGTCGCAACCGCCATGCGCAATGGCGATTATGAAAAGGCATCTGCACTGCAATACGGTAAAATCCCGGAATTGGAAGAAAATATCCGCAAAATGAACGCAGAATCCCGCGAATATAAAACGGTATTGCCAGAACACATTGCCGCCGTGGTCAGCAAATGGACAGGTGTCCCGGCCGACAGATTAAGCATGGAAGAACAATCCAAGTTATTGAACATAGAAGATGAACTGCGTAAACGTGTCGTTGGCCAGGATTTGGCCCTGTCGGTGGTGGCGCGTGCGATTCGTCGCAGTCGGGCGGGTCTGTCGGATCCACATCGCCCAGCGGGCAGTTTCCTGTTCTTGGGGCCGACGGGTGTTGGAAAAACCGAAGTGGCCAAGGCGTTGGCGGAATATCTGTTTAACGATGACACGGCAATGACCCGAATAGACATGAGTGAATATATGGAACCGCATTCTGTGTCGCGCCTGATTGGCAGTCCCCCGGGGTATGTTGGATATGACCAGGGCGGGGTTCTGACCGAAAGCGTGCGTCGTCGTCCGTATCAGGTGTTGTTATTTGATGAAATTGAAAAGGCCAATCCGGATATTTTCAATGTCTTCCTGCAAATATTGGATGATGGACGTCTGACCGACGGCCAGGGCCATGTTGTAAACTTTACCAACACAATTATCATTATGACCAGCAATTTGCCAGATATGGCGGCGGTCAAAAAACACTTCCGTCCGGAATTTATCAACAGAATTGATGAAATTGTGTTCTTTAATCCGCTGGGCAAAGATGTAATGGCCGGAATCGTCAAGATTCAATTGCGCAATCTGGAAAAACGATTGGCTGAACGTCGCATAACGTTGGATGTATCTGACAAAGCGATTAAGTGGTTGGGCGACAACGGGTATGATCCGGTATTTGGTGCCCGTCCATTAAAGCGTTTGATTACATCGTCGGTAGAAGACAAAATTGCAGATTTGATTTTGTCTGGTGCACTGGGCGAAGGCAGTACCGTTTACGTGGATGTTCATGGCAAAGAACTGACGGTGAAATAGAAATTGCCAAAATAAAAAACGCGGGATTTATTCCCGCGTTTTTATCTTTGATAATCTGAACCCATATTCATATTTCGCGCCATTGCCGCCGGCATAATGGACGGCACCGGCATACAGCGCAATGTGGTCGGATTAATTGATTGATGTCCGCCGCGACCGGACGTTATTGTTGTTGTATATTTTATACGCGGGGCATTACGCAAAGAATACGGTGCCGTCAAACGTGCACGCAGCGCAGGTTTTGTATTCCGTATGGGTTTGCGTGGTTTCGCCACAGATTTTCCGGGCGCCATTTTTAATTTTCCGCGCAGGTTTGGTTTTTGTTTAACGGCAACGCGTCTCAGCAATTTTTTGCGCGCACGTTTTTTCTTTTTGGTACGCCGTTTTGTCGGGGCGGGCACCACCGTTATAACAACGCCTGGCATGTCGGCCATTATTATTTGCGCCGGTGATTTATTTTGATTTGATGCGGCATCATTTGGATTTAATCCGTTCAGCAACATCAGTATCATTAATCTGACATATTCTGCGTCATACATTGGACGCGTCATGGGCGAAAAATAAAAATTTTGTTTTTCCGTATCGTATGTAATTTGGTCAACACCACGAAACATTGTTTCCGGTATTTTGCCGGTGTTTGTATTTACCAAAAATAATTCTGGTTTAACGCCAAATGGTGTTTTTACATATTTTTTTACCGCAACCATTTGTCGGGCCGGATACTGACCAACAATTTCAAATGGGCGCGCGCTGAACCCAATTTTGGGAACGCGTTCTAATTTGCCGCCAATGCTGTCGCAACACAGTCCATATTTTTCATTTGCGTACTTTACGCATTTTAATGATGATTTCGCCGAAGTGTTTTGTTTATTCTTTTCCAAAATAATTTATTCCATGTATTGCGATTATTTTTTCTTGGTTGTCTTTTTCGTTGTTTCCGGTGCAAACTGAATATCGCGCAATTTTTTGTATTCACCATTCATTGCAATTAATTCTTCGTCTGTACCCTGTTCAACAATATGACCATTTTTAATCACACATATTATATCAGCATCCAGTATCGTTGACAAGCGGTGCGCAATCACAAATGTTGTGCGACCACGCATCAGGTCTGTTAACGCGGCCTGGATTAATTTTTCGCTTTGTGTATCCAGGGCGGATGTGGCCTCGTCCAGTAATAATATGGGGGCGTCTTTTAATATTGCGCGTGCGATTGCGATACGTTGTTTCTGACCGCCGGACAATAATGCACCACCTTCGCCAACAATGGATTTATATTTTTTTGGAAATCCCATAATAAAATCATGGGCGTTTGCGGCGCGTGCGGCGGCCTCTACCTGGGCAGGTGTGGCGTTCGGCGACCCGTATTTAATATTTTCTTCTATGGTTCCGTTAAACAAGAATACATCCTGGGAAACTTCGGCAATATTACGGCGCAGGGAATGCAGGGTGAACTTTTTAATATTTGTTTTGTTAATTTCCACACTGCCTTTTTGCGGATCGTAAAAGCGTTCCAGCAAATTGAACATTGTGGTTTTCCCACCACCCGATGGACCCACCAATGCGCATACTTTGCCCGCCGGCACATGCAGGTTAATATCGGTCAATACTGGTTCGCCCGGATTGTATTCAAATGATACGTGGTTGAATTCCACAGACATTTTACCCGGTTGCAATTCTTTGGCATCCGGTGCATCGGTGATGTCGGGTTTGCTGTCCAGGAAATCAAACAAAACCTCGGCCGCCAGCAGCCCGTGTTGAATTGTATTACTGGTTCCGGTAATGCTGCGCGCGGGTTTATATGCCGCCGTCAGGGCCAATAAAAACGCCGTGAAATCACCGGTTGTAATGGCGCCACTGACGATAAAGTGGCCGCCGATAATCAATGCCAGGCACAATCCAATTGAAATCATCAATTCTAACAATGGCGATTGCAGTGCAAATGCCTGGGTTCCCTTGTACGAATTGCAAATTGATGTATCCAAAACCTGGGAAAATTTTTCGGTTTCTTCGTCTTCGGTGGCAAATGCCTGGATTGTTTTAATGCCGTGCAATGTTTGATTTAAATGCTGGGATACATTGTTGGCAATGCCAAATGATTCACGCGACAATCTGCGGCGTTTACGCATAATTAAAATCATCGGAACCATAATGGCCGGTACCAAGAATAACAGTACCGCGCACATTTGCGGGGCATAATAAACCATCAATCCCAATGTCATTGCCAATGTGGCGATTTGTTGAATGGTGCTGACAATTGTGCCGGTTACCAGGGTTAAAACCGCGCCAGCCTGGACACTGAAATAATTTAAGTTTTTTCCAATTCCGTCGCCATAGAATTTGGAAATGTTCATTTTAACCATGTGGTTATAAATGCGTTTTTGCAAATTTGCACTGGCCAGCAGGCCTGCCTTGGCCATAATCAGCGATTTTGCATAACTGAAAATGCCTTTAAAACCAAATGCGGCAATAATTTGCAGACCAAAGAAATATATGGACTGCATACTTTTTTGAATAAATGCCTTGTCAACAATTTGCTGAACCAGGGTGATTGTATATGCCTCGGCCCCGGCGGCGCCGATGGTTGCGATAATTCCCGCCAATAGCCATTTCCACTGTGGCCGGCCAATTTCACGCCATACACGGCCATACAGCGACCATTTAATGCGATTATTAGATTCATCGCCCTTTAACAGGGATTTCATTTTTTTGGACATTTTATTTTTCATAGCGCAGGTATTATAGTAATCGGAACAAAATCTGTCCAGTGTAAAAAAGTTATTTTGTTCGTGAATGGCGGATGCGCTGGGATTTTATAAGGTTAATAACCGCGTCCCAATTCTTGTGCTGGTCAATAAAAGAATGTTTGCTGGTTTTAAATTCCACAAATTTAAACAAGTTGCCGTTTGGGATTGCGGAAATTTGTTCATATGCCGCGCGCAGTTGTTCAATTGGCACCTTGCGATCCAGACCGCCGCCCACAATTGTTATTGGAATACCCCATTGATTCATCAAATCCAAACGCAACGGGCGTGAACCAATATCATCCAGAAATTTTGGCATAATTGGTACATATCTAATTTTCTCAGACACAGGGATATCGCTGGGGCTGGCCATGTTCATGGGCATTTTTTGAAATTCGTTTTCGGGAATGTCTTGCAGGTGGTAAAAACGTCGGTATAACATTTTTAAACATTGCGTGTGTGATTCGTGTATTAATGGTGCAAATAATATTGCGGCCGAAACGCGCGGTTTCAGACCATTAATTATGCGCCGATTGAATATTTCAATTGCCGCAGAACCGCCCGCGCTGTGGCCGATGATGCATGTCCATGTGCCGATACAATGCTTTTCAATAATATCCAAACTCATGTCCATAACGTCAACAAATTCCGGGAAAGTGTTCCGGCGCGCCATTGCCAATGTTGGCTTGGCCTGAAAATCCCCCAGAAATGAATTAACGCAATATATATTGTATTTATGACTCAAAGACCAATATGTAATCGCTTTCATCAGCGGTTCAATGTTTGTATTACTGGCCAATCCCGGTGCCAAAACAATATTTCCGCGTGGGGCAGGGCCGATGGAATAGTGCGTAATACTGCCGCGTGGGGCGGAATCTTCGCTAAGACGTAAATCGGCCTTCCATTGAAAGGTCTGTTCTTTCAACGTGGGCAGTTGGCTTTCAAAATCGTGTGGTATTAATAAAGAATTCAGCAAATATTTTGCCATATTTTCTTGCCCTTGTGTGAATATATGCCTAATCCAAACCAACGTTTACAGTTGTGTTGTGGATTATATTTTTATCCCAGGTTTTCTGGGATTTTTTTCTTGCCAATGATGCCGAATCCAAACGTTGGCTTGAAATAAGTATAAAAATTATAGACATAAATAAAAAATTGTCAACAATATTTGTAATTTTTGAATTGACATATGGTTGTATTCCGTATAAAATGCGTGAGCTTTCAAAAGTTTGAAGGCAGAAAAGACAGGCAAAGTTTTGGGGTCATAGCTCAGTTGGTAGAGCACCTGCTTTGCAAGCAGGGGGTCGTCAGTTCGAGTCTGATTGGCTCCACCAAAATTTGTAAAACAAAATGATACAAAGTGTTGAAGGGGGTGAATAACCTATGGTAAAAGTTCTGGTCCGCGATAATAATGTTGAACAGGCATTACGCGTTGCAAAACGTAAATCACAAAAAGAAGGCCTGTATCGCGAAATGAAAGAACGTCAGCGTTATGAAAAACCGACAACACGACGCAAACGTTTGAAAGAAGAAGCCGTTCGCAATGAAAAAAAACGTCAATCAAAGCAAAGAATGGTTTTCGGATTCTAAAAAAATTAAATCCCCCGTCTGGGGGATTTTTTTATTTCGTTTTTTATATTGACAAAAGTGTATTTGGTATTAAAATATATTATATAACAAAAGGAAAAATAATGAATACACGCCAAATCAGATTGAATTTTCGTGATGCAATCAACAAAATTACCGGCAAACAAGCCCTGATAGAAGAATACAATATTCTGACACAGCAATTGTGCAATATTTCCGATAACACACCGGTTGGAACGCCAATGAAAAACTATCTGATGGAACAACTGGATGTGATTCTGGAACGCCAAGATATTTACACAGGAAACGGCATTATATTGGACAGTTATAATCCATATGAAGGCCGCAAAAGCACCACACAGAAAAAAATAAATGATATGAGAACACTGTTGCAAACAATCAAACAAGTGCCAAAGGTTCGTTAATAAAAAAACCGCCAATCGGCGGTTTTTTTAATGTTGTTTTTATATTGACAATCATTTATACTGTTTAATGAATCCAAAGGGATATTGGGTTCGGGACGTAGAAAATCCCATAATAATGCGGCGTTAACGTTTGTTGCGCTGGTATCCGACAGAAACGTTGGGCACATTTTGTGCCAATTATTTTTCTGTATCCCGGCCTTAAATGTGTCGGGAAGCCGTCGGCTATATAACAGGATATTTTCCGAAAGCCGACGGGATCATTCATTATTATGATTTTTCTAACTTCCCGACCACCAAAATTTGGTGGTTTTTTGTTTTGCAAATTACGGGAGATGAAAAATGAAAATATTGCCAATGATACTGTCTGGTATAATGTTTACGGGCGCTGCAAATGCAATTTCGTCCATTTGTAATGATGGATATTACAGTGGTATGTACGGGTGTGTCAAATGTCCTGATGACTATCCCCGGTCCAAATCCAATAATACAGATGGAATAACATCTTGTTTCAAAGCAGATAGTGTTCGCAGTACCACCAATTATTCCATATATGAGAATAGATGTTATTATAACAGTCATTGTACAAATGTATTTATATCTTGCCTGGATGGATACTATGATGCCGGAAATGCCAGTACAACCATGACGTGCACGGCCGTTGGTCAAAATTATTACAGCAGTTCCCCCAGCAGTCGTTTGCGTTGTCCCGTTTATTACTATAATGGCATAAATAATACTTTTATTGGTTTGACAACCGGAACAAATGCGGCGGCAATAACCGATTGTTATATTCCCACGGGCCAGAATTTTACAGATACAACCGGAACGTTTTCGTATACGTCCAAATGCAGTTATACCCGTTAGGCGGTTGATTGAATCGGTTGCAATTCGGGGTGTGTTGAATTCACACTTGGGGCGCAAGAACAAGGCATGTTATTGTCATTAACATGCCTGTTTTTGTTTTTTATTTGTCAGATTTTGCACTTTATGCTATTATTCACATGTATAACAATGGGGATATTTTCATGCCAACGAAAAAAATTAATACCAAAAAATCTAAAAAAATGACAGACAGTGTTAAATATACAAATATGTTTCGTGCATATGCGGCATTTTGGCGTCGCGGTTTTACAGAATGGGCCGGAACGTCATCGCGGTCTGAATATTGGTGGTCCCAATTAATGAATGCGTTAATTGGAATTTTTGGTGTGGTCGTTATTGTATTGGTCGCAATGTTTGAAAATATGTGGTTTGGCGAGACAGGTTGGGGGCCAGGAACATTTTTTGTTTGTTTCTTGCTGTGGTTATTTGTTATGGCAACAATTATTCCGCGCATTTCACAAATAACGCGCCGTATGCATGACGTTGGTTTATCAGCGTGGTGGTGGTTATTGTTTGTTTTGGCGATATTGCCGATTCTCGGATTTGTGCCAGCAATATTTTTCTTTGTTGTTTCTTTATTGCCAACCAAAGTAAAAGACAATCCATATCATAAATTTAATAAATGAAAAAACCGGGTTTTATCCCGGTTTTTATTTTCCCCAGACGGGCGCAATTACATATTCCGCCGCCAAAGGTACGGATAACTGGGCAACGTTTTCCATTTCGTGCTGGATCTTTTTTGCAAATTCCGTCGCCACATCTGCATCACATTCAAAAACCATTTCATCATGCACCTGCATAATCATACGGATTTTGTCGGCATTTGGTTGCATAATTTTTTTTGTGATATTCACCATTGCCAGACGCATCAGGTCGGCCTCAAATCCCTGAATCGGGGCATTAACGGCCGCGCGCATTGCATATGCACGCATGCGTGGATTGTGCGCTTCGGGTAATTCTATGCGACGCCCCCACGGTGTCAGAACATAGCCATTTTTCAGGGCGAATTCCTTGACGCTTTCTATGTATTGCTTAATCTCGGGCAGGCCGGCCATATATGAATTTATTATTTCTTGGGCCGCGCTGCGCGATACGCCCAATTGGGACGACAGGCCAAACGAAGAAATTCCATATATAATTGAAAAGTTCACGGTTTTTGCCGCACGGCGTAAATCTTTGGGAACGGGTGCATTGGCGGCAATGCCAAATATCTTGCGCGCGGTTTGTTCGTGAATGTCCAGACCACTGTTAAACGTTTCCTTGAATGTATGAACGTCGGCCACATCTGCCAACAGGCGCAACTGAATCTGGGAATAATCAGCGGATATTAATACGCGGCCCGCCGGCGCGATAAAGCATTTACGAATTTCTTCGCCAACCTCACTTTTAATCGGAATATTTTGCAGGTTTGGATCGCGACTGGACAGGCGACCGGTATTGGTGCTGGTCTGTAAATATGTGGTATGGATTCGCCCGTCAGATGCAATTTGCCGCGGCAACGCGTCCGCGTATGTGCCCGCCAACTTGGCCACAGAACGCCAATTTAGTATTTCCCCGACAATCGGGTGCGCATCAATCATATCGTTTAATGTATCGGCATCTGTGGACCGCTTTTTATTCGTTGGCAGATTCATTTCATCAAACAAAATGGTACCCAGTTGCTTTGGACTGCCGATGTTAAATTCGTGCCCCGCCATATCCCAGATTTCACGTTCCAGTTTGGTTAATTGTTCGTGAAAAACCACAGATAAATTTATTAAACCAGATTTATTTACCAATACGCCTGCACGTTCCATTTGCAACAAAACCGGCAACAAAGGCAAATCGCACGTTTCATACAAATGACGCAATTTTTCATTTTCATTTAGTTTTGGCCGCATGAATTCGTATAGTGCGAAACATATGCTGGCATCTTCGGCGGCATAAGGGCAGGCGGCATCCACAGATAATTCTGCAAATTGGCGTTCTGCGTCGCGTGTTTTGGGTGGAAACAATGATGCAAACGGTATGTTTTCATGACGCAAATATTTCATTGCGCATTCATCCAGGCCGTGTCCATGCACCGTTCCGAACAACGCGTAAGACAGCAGCATTGTATCATCAATCGGCGAAATTTTACTTACATCCCAATTTTCATTTGCCATAATGTGCAAATCAAATTTCAAATTATGCCCAATTTTTGTGATTTTCGGATTGGTCAATATCGGCCAAATTTTTTTATAAACGGTTTCAATTGGCAACTGATTTGGGGCAATGGATTCGGTACCAAACAAATCAGCAGACGCTGCAACATGGCGAATGGGAATATAAACGCCATGCGTGCCATTTACCGCCATGGACATTCCAACAATTCGGGCACTGAAATGATTCAGACCGGTTGTTTCAGTATCTATGGCAACAACATCTTGAATCTGGGCCAAAAATGCGTCCAGTGCCTGTTCGGTGTTAATGACTTCGTACGTTAATTTACGACCCTGGGGAGGTGTATAATCTGTTTTTTGTGCGGCAATATCCACCGGGCAATCAGACGCAGCATATTGAAATGGCGGTGTTTTTTCGGATGCATTGTATTTTTCCAGCGGGAACATTTTTTCAATTTTCATTGCCAATGTGCCGCTTTCCAGTTTTGTCTGAACATATTTTAATGCCGCCGGTGTGTCAAAACGAAACGGATGCAATTCTAGCCCGGACAGGTCAACATCTGTTTTTAAACTGACCAGTTGACGTGATATGTACGCCTGGTCGCGATAATCGCGCAACAGATTTCTGATACGTTCATTTTTAACTTCGTCCAAATGATCATACAACGCGTCCAGTGTTCCAAATTGGTTTATCAGTTCTGCCGCCTTTTTCGGACCAATTCCCGGTACACCCGGAACATTGTCCGACGAATCGCCCATCAGTGATTGAACGTCAATAACCTGGTCTGGGCGGACACCAAATTTTTCAAAAACCTGGGGGGCGCGGACGTCATGCTGTTTCATGCCGTCGTACAGATAAACGCAATCGGACACCAATTGCATCAGGTCTTTATCACTGGTAATAATGCGTGTCGCATCGTTTTTTGTGCAATTTTCGCGCGCCAATGTTGCGATGACATCGTCGGCCTCAACCCCGGGAATACACAGTACCGGCATGCCCATGGCGGCGACGCCTTCGCGGACCATAACGGCCTGGGTAATTAAATCTGCGGGTGTCTCGCTGCGGTTTGCC
Source organism: Pseudomonadota bacterium (assembly GCA_023402015.1). Lineage (GTDB taxonomy): Bacteria > Pseudomonadota > Alphaproteobacteria > Rs-D84 > Rs-D84 > Enterousia. The sequence goes on from JAEXCU010000005.1 coordinate 12,940, forward strand.
TTGTATGCGGGATAAATATCTTGGCGAAATGTGGTGCGTGATGCGTCAAAAACACATACGAAATAATCATCTGGTTTTGCGGCGCCCAAAATGGGCAAAATCATATTAAAGAACCCATACACCGCACCGGTTGGTGTCCCGTCCCCGCGGGTCAGACGACTGTGAACGCCATAATACGCGCGAAATAACAAAGAATTTCCGTCAATCAGTGTCAGCATATTTTCCCCCGCGGGTTAAACAGGGGCGACAAACGCCCCTGGGATTATATTTAAAATACGTACCGTAATTTTATACGCAAATCATAATGCAGTAAATCCGGTTTGTCATTATCATATTTGTAAATGTCCGGTGCGTACAGGACGCGGGCCTCGGTATCAATTTTTAATGGTAATACAGGAACGTCAAACGTCAGGCCCAACATACCCTGGTATGCCATGCCGTCATTGATGTCCACATGTGGCATTGGTGCATCGCCGCCAAACACATTCCCGATGCCCAGTCCGAAATATGGCTTAATCGCCGGTGTTGGCATTTTTGCATATGCGTTAATCATGCCGATATGCAGTTTTGTATCATCGTTGTTTAAATAATTATATTCCAATTCAAATCGCAGGGCGGGAATGTCTATCCCTAAAACAGCACCATATGATTGGGCCGATTGAGTATCATCTTTATCGTGTGCGAACAATGTTGCCGCACCCGCGCCAACCGTCGCGCCGGCATAAATATCAAATAAAACATTTGCGTTTGCATTTGCGGTTATGAAAATCGCAGACATTGCAGTTAAAATGCCTGCTGTTTTTAATTTCATATTTTTCTCCTTTCTTGTGATATTATAATAGAAAAAAGAGATATACACATGCAAGAAAATAAACCTGTTTTGATTGTGGGATTGGGTAATCCGGGACCGGAATATTCGCGTACCCGACATAATGTCGGATTTATGGCGGTGGTGGCATTGGCCGGCGCAGATGCGGCGTGGAAAAAAGAAAAAAATGCACTGATTTCAACCCAAAACATAGATGGCCGCCGCGTAATCTTTGCAATGCCACAAACATTTATGAATGCCTCGTCCGGGGCGGTTGGGCCACTGATGGCGTATTATAAAATACCATTGGAAAATTTAATTGTAATTCATGATGATATGGATATACCGGTTGGTAAAATGCGCGAAAAAATCGGGGGCAGCAGTGCCGGACACAATGGAATAAAATCCATAGATGCGGCGGTTGGTCCGGATTATCGTCGTATTCGTATTGGCATTGGTCATCCGCGGGATTACAATTTGCCAATGGATCCGGCCGATTGGGTTTTGGGTAAATTTACCAACGACCAGTTAAATGAAATAAATAATGTAATTTCAACAATAAATGTGTTTTAAAATAATTAACGACCGGTTGCAGTTATTGAACCGGTGCCTGGCAGGGTAAAGCAACCACCAGTGCTGTCGCAGAATTTTGTGCCATTATCACCCATCATCATCACGCAACGTGCAGATGTGGTTGCGCGTGCAGATGTTGTCGTTGTTCCCATGGGACATGCGGTACCTGTACCTGAACCGCTGGTGCAATAATATCCGCGCGCGCAATCGCATATTCCATGTGGGTTTGTATCTGTTGAACCGGTATACGAACAGCCGTCATTTTCACCAGGACAATAGTATCCAGCAGGGCAGGTATAGCAACCATTCTTAACCGGATCAGTATCTGGTGTGTCGTGAACATAATATCCGGCATTGCATGTTTTTATCACACACTTGTTCCCATCCCATTCTTTGGCATTAGTTGCACCTTCGTTTGTGCAATTTGTCCAAGTTGCGTATATATTTATCGTGGCGTTATCACCAGGAATCGCGGGATATGTTCCTGTGTATGGTGTCCAGGTTGCTGGCAATCCTTTTAACCAGGTAATTGCAAAGGAAGGTGTTCCGTTATTTGTTAATGCCCAACCAGAAAATATTGAACCAGATTTTTGTGGTTCTATTTCAAAACTGCACGTTGTCCCGAATGTGCATTGAACGCTTTTTATTTCTTTGGCGCCATCATATAATTTCACTGTATAAGAATTCCCCGCACATGCAGGTGTTGCGGTGCCGCCACTGTTATTTATAAAATGATAACCGACATAACATTCAGTTGTGTATTTACATTCACCGTTTGGGGCGTTCGCAGTTTCTGTTTCACGTTTGCATGTTTGAACATTTGCACCAGGTATGCATTCATCACAGTTTTTATAACATGTATTTTGTGAATTATTGTTTCCCACCGCAGAGTTTGGATAATTATTGGGGCATTTATCGCAACTGGAAGCGTTTTTGTAATAATTTGCATTACAAAAACAATTTCCATTTGTATAACTGGCGTTCTGGACGCATTTCAAACGGCAACAACAATTTTCGTCAGTTCCGATAATCTCGTAAGTAGATTGGTCCAATTGAGTTGGGGGCGAAGAACATTTTTTAGATGTGTTTAAACTACAAGAACTAGCGTCTAATGTACAACCAGCCGACCAGGCATGACTGGGTACAGATATTGCGAGTATAAAAATAAAATTTTTAATGAAATTATGTTTCATTCTGTTTTCCCAATCCTTTGATGCATTATAGAAAAACAGATACAGTAAAAGCAAACAAAAAATCCCGCCATTTCGCGGGATTTTGTCATTTAACATCTATCTTTGTAATTCATTATATTTACTGATTAAAATTTTGGATTTACCTTTCATTATACCCGCCGCGGCCGGGTTCCAATATTCACTGTTTCTACCAATAAAATCATCAGCCACTTTTATGCAAATATATGCCGAATCAACTGAATTTTTCGGCTGAACACCCATATCGCGCGCAATATGGTTAAATACCATATCAAAACCACCTTCTTTAATATCATATGGTTCATGACATGTATTATATACAGATTGGCGCCATTCTTTTTCAGCCTTGTTAAATTCCATCTGTGCGATTTCTTTGTTGTTGTCATCGTCTTTGCTGCATGCGGTAAAAATTGTTGCGCCCGCCAGTCCCAGCATAGGAATCAATTTTTTCATATTATATGGTACCATGTTTTTGAATCGCATTGTGCGCTCCTTTGGTTGGACAGGAAAAGAAATTTTTCCTGATATAAAAGCAAAAAAGCCCGGCAAAATACCGGACTTTCTTAACTTTGGTTAGATACAAAACCCATCTGGACAACATTTGGGTCATTCGCGTATGGCGCATTCGGCGAATCCCACGCGACGTTATGCGCCGCATAATTCATCATCCGGGAAATATCCCGAACGGGAATTGGATTATTAAGAAATGCGAAGCGAAACATAATAACCTGTTGTTGTATTGTTGGGTTAAGTTTGTTTACTTAATAATATTGTACTTAAAATTGTATATTTGTCAAGTAATTTGGTACAAATGCGGGCCCAGGATGTATGTCCTAGTAATTTATCTGCCAATGTTTAATGCTGGTACCCTGGACTGGACAAGTATTGCCAGATACATCCGGTGTCCACTGTTTATCTGATTGGTTCCACGTACATTTTGTATCGCCGGTTTCAGTGCTGTGGATTTTGTAAAAATTATCCGGGAACGCCGTGGCAGATGTGTTGCCTGTTGCGTATTTCGGGGTTATGTATTTACCGGACTTGCTGACAAATACATATTTACCGGTACACTTTATCGTTTGGCCACCTGGATATTCGGGCACATTTTCATCGTCTTTATTCTCTAAGGTACCATCACAGACCAAATAATGCATTCCGCTGTTGTAATATTTATCATCTGTTGGCATATTTACCGCCACGGTAAATACCATATTATTGCTGGGCATACATAATTTGGCAGTGGACGAAGTATATGGCCACTTGTAATAAGAATTGGTGGCATTAAAATTCAATCCGGAAATACTGGTTAACGTATTTTTGCAACAGTTTCCAAATCTGTCTGTTTCAACAACTGTTTTCCCATCGGATGATTCGCAACAATTGGTGGTACCTTCGGTGATTGAAATCTGCATGTTTGGCGGTGCAGGGCAATATATGTTATCAGATGTCATATTTTCTTTGGACACACATATTGTTGCCTGTTTATTCGGGTCGTACTGGGCCTGGAAACCAATGCCGCATGATGTATCACGGCAACTGTCGTCCATATTATCTGTGCCCGTATTTTTTGCAAACCATGATAATAATGTTTCTGTTTTGCTGTTAATTGGTATTTTAATTTTATTATGACTGCCGGTTTGTTCCAGGTTGCGACTGGGGATAACCTCGCAATTGCCCCAAATTTTTTCAGATATGCGACATATTTTGCAATCATTTGAATCTGCATTTGTGGTGCATTCATCCTGGCAAATGTCATAAACGCAGTTCACTGTGCCTTTATCTTTGGTACTGCATGAACTTTTTTCATCTTCATCATTTGTGATGGTTGCGCCGGCACCGTATAATTCACCATAGAATTTGTCATAGTAAAAAGAATTATCAGTTATCTTGTCAGAATTGCTGAGTTGTTTGAATATTTGTGCGATTGCCGCATCACCTGCGCTGGCCACACATTCTTGCACCTCGCCCCAGCATGCAGTGCGATTAATAATGGATTTTCTGTTAACCGATGTTTGAATACTTTCGCACAGGCCAAAGTTTCCAGATATGGATTTGCATGCCTGAATAATGCAGGCACGGCCAACCTCGCGACAGGTCTGCATGATTGTGTCATATGTTTTATCTGTTGCGATTTCTGTCATGCCGCCAACCCAGTCTTGGTCGCCGCCCGTTGTTTCCAACAATGCTGTACAGGCATTTCTGACCTCGGCACACATGGCGTTTACGGTTTTGTCCGCCGCCACCCCAAATGTTGATAATGCGCGTGCATCAAAATCTTCCAGCGAATCGGCCGTATCTGACAGGCACTGGGTTGTCAGTGTCGTGCAACTTTGGCGCATGTCTTCCAATTTGCTTTCCTGGGCCAATTTGATTTGTGCCAATGCGTCTTCGATAAATTCATCCCAGACATAGTCGGCAATATCCTGGCAATTTTCCATGGCCGGTTCCAAAAATTTCTTTTTAGAATTTAAAAATGACACAAAAACCTGATTCCCGGGCGCATTTGTCCATGTTTGATTCGCATCTGGACGCGTAATCAAATTGCCCAAATTTGCCAAATCCACGGTCAAGAAAGCCTCGCCAGTGGATGGGTCAATATAACGACCACTGGTATCCAAACATTTACCCAGGTTTTCGCCGCAAACCGTTGTGTCAGACAACATTTCCAACATTTTCTTTTTGCACGTCAGGATGTCGTCCGCATTGCGTTTTTGATAAATGTCCAATCGCGACATATCCAACAAGGCACTGCCTTCGCGGATTTTTTCACGGGCCTGGTCTGTTTGGGTGGAATATGATTTGGCGACGGTATTGCAATCCTGTTCAATGGTCATTTGATATCCACTTTCGGCAATTGCCAATTCATCTTCGGTGCAAACTTCGCGTGCCATTTCCAAACACACCGGCAGGGCTGCGTTATATAAACTGACCCCGGTTTTTGTGGTTGTGGATGCACCTTGCAGGGAATCAACGGTATCAAATGCTGCGTCCGTGTTCAAGGATAATGAAATTGCGGACAGGTTTCTGTCAAAATTACTATCATCAAAACTGGTGTTCAGTTTTTTTGCAATTTCGTCCAGTATTTTTTTAGATTGCGTTTTGTCTTCTTGGTTAAACGCGATTTCGCCTTCGGTCGCCTTGAATAATGCCTCGGCATCTTCTTTGTCCATGTTCACGGTCAACAGGCGTTGGTTAAAGTCCAACAATTTGTCTTCTACGTTGGACAGTTGTTTTTTTGTTTTATCAAATTCATTAACGCGCGAAGAACATGCACAGCGTTTTAATTGGCTGTCTTTGTTGGCGCAAAATTCATCCATACAGTTGTAATATACTTCACGACATTTTTTATAATCTTTGCCCACAATATCGCTGACCGTCAGTGTTGTTGCGGTGTTTGTGTCCGTTGCACTGCGTGCAATGCGGGATGCGGATGTTGCGCTGCGCGCCGATGACGCGGCGTCAATTGCGCCACGTGTGGCGGACGCGGCACTGCGTGAAATTGTGGTTGCCGAACGCGCGGGGGCGGCAACATTTGTTGCGGTTCGTGTTGCACCACTGCGCGGGACAGATACGGCGGCGCGTGATTGGGCCGGTATTACATTATTTGATGTTGCGCGGGATTGAACGTTGGTTGCGGTGCGCGATGCAACACCCGGCACAATGGCGTTGCCACCGGTTGTATTTCGCGACGCGTCGCGTATTACCACGCCCGTTGTTCGGTTCGTGCCCGATGTACGATCACGGACATTTGAATTATATTTTGATGATTGAATTGTTGAACGCGCATTGTCAGTTATGGCGCCGGTTTGGGTTGCAGATGCGGATTTTTGTCGTGATTGGGTTGACGTATTAACGGCGCCACGACGGGTTGCGGCGCGCGCAATGTCGCCTGCATCATCGGCCCGGGTGCCCTGAAATGCCAGAAACCCAAGGCATGCAGCAAAAATCAGCGATTTTCCTTTCATCCTGTGTATATAATGTTAGCAAATTTATAAAAACCCGGGCAAGCGTATTTTTTAGATATAAATAATAATGTAATGGTTGCCTGTCAAAGTTCAGACGCGAACGTTGATTGGTGCGGCCAGGGGGACTTGAACCCCCAAGGATTTCTCCACAGCATCCTTAGTGCTGCGCGTCTACCAGTTTCGCCATGGCCGCAAAACCATATCATGGTTTTGCGGCCATGGCGGCACTTCGTAGTCGCCATGAACACTACAAAACCAAAAACTTGCGTCCCGCAGCCATGGCGGCACTTTGCGGTCGCCATGTACATCAGGACGATAAATGGTTTTGCGGCCATGGCGGCACTTTGCAGTCGCCATGAACACTACAAAACCAAAAACTTGCGTCCCGCGGCCATGGCGGCAATCGTCGCCGCCATGTACATCAGGACAAAACAAAACCATTTATTTATGTGCCGTAAATCTTACAAGAAGCAGTTTTTTTTTCAACCTTTTTGTGATAGAATAGGGTTGACATTAAAAAGGCAAGGGGATTTTAAGTATGAAAAAAATAACAAATTTCTTATTTGGATGTTCGCTGGTGGCGGTGGCGCCAATCGCGGCAAACGCGGCCGGAACATATTATACGGGAAATTATCAATCACCACAAACCCGTTATGCCCAACAATCTTATGCAACGCGTAATACCGCGGCCACACGTAATACCGGATATAACACGAACGGTTATTCTTCATATGCCAGTACGCGTCCCGTCGTGGGCAGTCGTACCACCACAACCCAGGTCGCGCAACAACCGCGGACGGTTGCACCGGCAGCAACAAAATCAAAATCTGGATTCTGGGTTGATGCAGGAATTTCGCGCGAAACTGCAATGTGGCAATTTGAAATGAAGGAATCTTCATCCATTTTGCACTATGACAATATTTCATGGAATGTTTTTGATGTCAGTGGCGGATACGCATTTGACTGGGGCAAGGTTGGTTTGCAAATTGATGCCGGATTTAAATATGGCATGCAATCCGGCGACAGCACCATGGTTGACGACGATATTACAAATGGTGGTTATTTGATTACACAATGGATAGACAGCGACACCAGCAATGTTATCGGAAATCAGATTGGTCATGCGTTGTCTGTGGGTACCAGCAATGGCGGCAATATGTACGGGTTTAACATTGGTGTTGGCATGACAGACCTGTTTAAATGGGGCAATGTCAAGTTTACACCGTCCATTGGATACCGGTATTTAAAATATAAATTAGAAACGGAAAAAAATTACGGCCTGTCGGTGGATACGTCTGCATGCTTTAAACTGGACGGCAGTGATGAAATTCAATGCGATCCCGCAATCGTCATTCATTACCAGGACGGTAAACAACAAATTATCTGGCGCGACAGCGTTAATGGTAAAATGGAAGTTGGAACCGGCGCGGTCAGTGTTGATACCGGTGGTACATATTTTTATCAACAACCGGGTACCAGTCATTCATACGAAGTTGAATGGTCCGGTCCATACGTTGCAATGGATATGGATTATGCCATTAACCAAAACAATTCTGTTAATGGACATGTAGAATTGGGTTTCCCGGGATATAATGCATCCGGCGATCAACCATATCGTTTTGATTGGCGCCATCCAAAAAGTGTAGAAGACGAAGCCGGCATTGGCAGTGCGTTGCACTTTGGTTTTGGTGCGAATTGGACAACGGCGATAACAAATTCCATTTCATTGTCCATTGGTTTAACATATGATTATTATACGGTTGACGATGCAGATGCGAAAACATATCTGAATCAGAATTATTACACCGGCATATATAATTCATTGTTAGAACAATGGGTTAAGGCCGGCAAGACCGAGGCGGACATGTTAAACCCGCAAACCGGGGACCCAATTGCGCTGAATATCAAAGACCTGGAATCTTCTTGTCCAGGTTGGGTATGTTCAACCGATAACGAAATAGAATCGTTCTATAAATCCATGGGTATTCGTGTCGGGATTAAGGCGAAATTTTAATCTGATATTGAACGGATTTTACGCAGGGCAGGTATAAATGTTGAAATTTAAAAGTATTTTTATTGCATTATGCTGCTGCGCAGTATCTGTTGCGGCGTATGCGGCGAATTTGTCCGGGACTGCGTCTGTAAATATCACCAGTGAAACGTCCGCAACCGCAAAAAATATGGCCATGGACGAGGCCCGACGTCAAATCATATCTGATACTTTGTCGCAATATGCGAATCGCGAACAATTAAATTTCGCGTTGCAAAATGCCATTGCGTCTGATTTGACAGATTTAATTGCCTCATCCGGAATCGCCGGGGAAAAATTGTCTGATACAACGTATTCTGCAAATATCACAATGACGTTGGATGGTGCGGCGGCCAAGAAATGGATGGATGAAAACGATATTCAAAATTGGCTGACAGATGGAAAATCTGGGGATAAATTTATCGCGGTCATTACATTAAACGACAAAATGGCAAATTGGATGGAATTGCGTCGTATTGCGCGCAATGAAAAAATTGATATGTTCACCAAATATATCCAGGGTAATGAAATCGCGGTTGAATTACCGCGTGCCAGCCGCGCGCCGTTTACCATTGCCGCACGCGAAGCCGGTTGGCATTATTCCGATGCCGATGGTGCGCTGCGTTTGTGGAAATAACCTGAATATACTTGACATTTTTCACAAGTTTAATATTATTTTGCGCGAAAGAAATAAGGAATGGTTGTGAAAAATTTAATCACTGTTTTGGTATGTATGTTTATCCCATTTGCCGCCATGGCAAATGATATTCAGGTTGCGGAAACGCCGGTCAGTAAATTGGACCTGGCAATACGCAGAATTGGGCTGGAATTATCAAAAACCCAGGTACGCAATGCCGCAGAATATGCGGATTCACCGGTATCTGCATTGAATGCATCTGGCCAAGATTATATCAAGGGCGTATTTGACACCGCATTGGAATACAGCCGTAATAAATTCCGTTGGGACAACAGTTTATTTATGGAATACGGTAAAACCACATTGAAACCGTATAATGCGCCGGCCACCACCGATGAAAATGCCGACAAGATTTTATATTCCAGTGATTTAACATATGCATGTTGGGATTTCGAGGGATTAAAATTTGGCCCCACCGTTCGTGGTGCATATGATACGCAATTTGAAGACAACCCCGATGCCCCACGCCAGAATATTCTGCGTTCCAGTGCCGGTATTTCGCTGTTTGACCATAAAATCCTGAAAAGTCTGTATTTGACCGGTGTATATGAATATGATTTTACATATGCGCACGCCCAGACCAGTAAAACCGCCGCTGAATTTGGGTGGCGTGTGGAATATAATATTCGCGAAGGCGTAAAATTATCCACAAATGGATATTATCGTGAATATTTATCTTATTCCAATTATATCCCAACGGATTTGGAACGTGATTTAAGTGCGGTAATGCGTTTGGATACAAATTTGTGGGGCAGTTTTACCATGGGCCCGTATATTCAATACCGTCTGGCCAAGGCGCGTGGTGCCGATGTTTATGGCAGTAATATGATGATTGGCGTATCATTTAATTACATCACTAAATTCCATTTGATGTAAGACGAAGAATAAATTTTAACCATTGACTAATCTGTTGCAAACCCATATAATACATGGCATAAAGATATAAAAATACATGCCTAATCCAAACGGCCGTTTGGATTAGGTATTTTTTCTATGGAAAAATCCCTGATTCCTGCATGTTTTATTTTTGATTTTCCGCCT
>JAEXCU010000015.1 GCA_023402015.1 Pseudomonadota bacterium
TATGCGGACCGGGACATGTTTGGTCTTTGGCGGTGGGCGCGAATACAATGCGGCGCTGGATGCGGACGAAAAGAATTTAATTGTGGGGGATGCAACCGCGCATACGGACCCGGCAAACGATATTATATTGTACTTTGCACCGATTAAGCGGTTGGATGATATGCTGAATATGGCGACGCAAATGGGCGTGGCGGCATTGGTTCCGGTTATAACCGCACGTACCGTGGCCGTGCACATAAATTGGCCCCGAATGAATAAGATTATTACAGAGGCGGCCGAGCAATCCAACCGCAACAGTGTGCCAAAAATATTACCGACCGTTCGGTTCAGTGAATTAAATTTATCTGGGATTGTTTTTGCAGATGAACGTGCCGCGTATGGGCGCGCACTGCCACGCGAAATTCGTGGGGCAAAATCTGTCTTGGTTGGACCCGAAGGTGGATTCAGCGACGACGAATTCGCAACACTGGATGCGGCCGGCGCAAGTGGAATTTCACTGGGGAAAACGATATTACGCGCAGAACTGGCCGCACCCGTTTTAATCAGCAGGGTTATGGAATGAAACTGCGCATTGCAAAATTTATCGCAGATTCCGGGGCCGCATCACGTCGCGGTGCCGAAGAATTAATTGCCGCGGGCGTGGTTGCCGTAAATGGTGAAAAAATCGTCAACCCGGTTTTCTTTGTTGATGAAAATGACAAAATTACAATAAATGGCGCCCCAATTACGGCACGCCAAGACACAAAGTTGTATGCGTTTCATAAACCAATTAATACAATGACAACGGTGCGCGATCCGGGGGGACGGAAAACAATTTATGATTGCATGCCCGATGAATACAAAAATCTGAAATATGTTGGGCGGTTGGATTTTAAAACGACCGGATTGTTGTTGATGACAAATGACGGCGAATTGGCGCGTAAACTAACGCTGCCTGATTCACATATTCCGCGTACATATATTGCGACGGTAAATGGTGGTGATTTATCTGGGCTGGAACGTGCGCGCGGTGGCATAACGGTGGACGGCATAAAATACCGGCCGATGAAAATAACCGTTATTTCTGCGACACCACATGGCGCAAATTTAAAGGTTGAAATCAGCGAAGGAAAAAAGAACGAAGTCCGCATTGTTCTGGGTGAATGCGGCTGTCCGGTGCGCAAATTACATCGCGTATCATTTGGCCCGATTAAGTTGGGTGATTTGGCGGTTGGAAAAATTCGCGCAGTATCACAGAAAACAATTGACGCGATGATAAAATCTCTCTAATATCTGATTAAGGAAGGGAGATTTAGTATGAAAAAAAATACCTCTAAGAAAAATTCATCTGCCAAAAAGAATACGCGCACTGTGGTCGCCAAATCTGATGTGTGTTCCAACGAATGCAAACAGTGCTTTAATCCTTGGTCTTTGTCCATTTATGTTTATTGGTTTATAATTTTATTCTTTATTGCGGCAACGTTTTACATTTTGGGGCGCAGCCACAACGTGTTGTCAACACCTGCAAATGAAAACACTGGCAATGTTGAAATAACCGAAGAAGCATTAATCCAACCATCGGAATATTTTGAGGCCGGCAAAACAAAATTGCTGACCGGAAATATAGAAGAGGCAATTACCGATTTAAACGCGGCGGTTGATGCCAATACAGATGACGTAAATGCATTAATCCTGCGGGGCGAGGCATATATGCAATCCGCAAATTATCGTGCGGCATTGGCGGATTTCAATTCTGTGATAGACAAAGATCCGGTTAACGCAGTGGCATATTATGACCGCGCGTTGTTAAACACACGCCTGGAAGATTATTCTGCGGCATTAAATGACATAAATAATGCATTGGCGGCGCAAAGCGCACGCCCCAGCGAAGTTTTGCAATTGCGTGATTTGTATGCAAAACGTGGCCAGTTAAATCTGTGGTTAAAGAATTGGGAAGGTGCAATTGCCGATTACACAAATTCCCTGGCACGTCCAGACGGCGCAGTCAGCCCCAGTGTTTATGCCGAACGGGCCGAGGCATACACCGCCGTTGGCAACTATGCCGATGCAATTAATGATTATACATCTGCGGTTCGCGTAATTTCTGAACAAATTCAGGGGGCAACAACGGCCGAAGAACGCGAAGCATTGTCCAGCCGTGCAATGTCATATTTTGAAAAATCTGCGGCATTGAATTTAAGCATGGGCAACATCGCATCTGCGCGCAGTGATTTGGAATCTGCATACACAATTGCCGCGGCCTTGGCAGACAGCGACAGCATGAATAGATTACAGGGTTTGGTTGCATCACTGCCTGAACAACAATAATAAAAAACACATACAAAAAAATCCCCCGGTTGGGGGATTTTTATTTTGGTATTGCGTACATTAAATTTTCACTGCGGATAAAATGCATTGCGCGGGTATATTCATGCTGAATATTACGGGCACGCAGCATTAAATACCCCATACTGATAATCATTTGCATCATTTCGCGCGGAATATCCGCGGTTCCTTTTTCGTATGCTGACAGTTCTTTTTCCGATATATGCAACGCGTTCGCAACATCCGCCGTTGCAAAAAACAAACGGCGACGGGACGCAATCATTGCCATACGCAGACCGGGACTGGATATATAGTTTTCTTTCATGTTTTTTTCCTCTCTGTTTTCTTTCCCCGCCGATGGCGGGATTTATGGATCGCCATCCGTCCCCACTTCGTGGGGCCGCGACGTACACCCTTCGCAATGACAGCGATTTGTCATTGCGAGCAAGTGCGTCAGCACGCAGTGCGGCAATCCAGTTAATAATCCCGCGCCGCCACAGGCTGTGCAGGACAAGAAAAACCGCCGTGATTAAGGGCGGTTGGAGGTTAAGAACTATCAGATAATAGTGCTGCTTATTGTGCGCGAACGCATTATTCACAGCCCTCCAACCAGGTTGGAGTAAATATTTAATGTCATTTCTGACAATCTGAGAGGTTCTTACACCCCGCACTGGTAATCAACCAATGCGAATGAATTATACAATGAATATTTACACAATTCAATAATAAACAGAGCCTTTGTCATTGCGAGCAAGTGCGTCAGCACGCAGCGTGGCAATCCATAAATAAAGCGGAAAAGTTCATTAATTAACTGGATTGCTTCGTCCCTATGGTCCTCGCAATGACAGATATGATGTGCGCAGTGGTTTGGATTGCACGGCACTGACGTGGCTCGCAATGACAGCGGTGAAAATTTGCGCACTCTTTTGTCATTCCAGCTTTCCACTTTGTAATACCAGCGTTCCCGTTTGTCATTCCCGCCCCCCCCCATTTGTCATTGCGAGGGAGTGTAAACGACTGCGGCAATCCAGTTAATTAATGAACTTTGCCGCTTTATATGTGGATTGCCACGTCATCCGTCGCAAATGCGCCGGATTCCTCGCAATGACAGATATGATGTGCGCAGTGGTTTGGATTGCACGGCACTGACGTGGCTCGCAATGACAAAAGTAAGAAGTCGTATCATGTTTCACGCACCACGTATCACGAAAAAACCGCCCAAACGGGCGGTTTTTTTAAGCGTCGCGCGGTTCCATAATTGCGGAAAATGTTGCCTCGGCCACTTTTTTGCCGCCAACCATCGCAATGCCATGGAATTTGTACAGGCGCATCTTACTCATTAACAATTCTACGTGCAATTCCAATACATCGCCCGGCATTACCATGTGCGAAAATTTGATTTTTTCCATTGTGGTGAAATAACCCAATGTTTTGCCGTCTGTGGCCCCCATTTTGGTCAGCGCGATAAAGCATGCGGTTTGGGCCAATGCCTCAATCTGTAAAACGCCGGGCATGACCGGTTTGCCCGGGAAATGTCCCGCACACCAAAATTCGTCATCGCGGACGTATTTAATACCAACGCCACTGTTTTCATTAAATTCACGGATTTCATCAACCAATCGCATATGACCGCGATGTGGAATTACTTTTTCAATACCTGCTGCATCTACCATTGTAGCCCCCTTGTCATTATCCTTTTACTTGTTTTTTTATCCATGCATAATGGCGCATAAATTCGGTGCCCGGACCGGCCGGGTATCCCATGTGTTTCTGGCCGTCCGGGACATTGCGGAAAACACCACTGTTGGCGCCAACCTCGGCATCGTTGCCAATATGCACACCGTTTGCAATTCCAACGTGCCCCGCCAATAATGCGCGGTCGCCAATAACAACGCCGCCCGCCAATCCAACGCCAGATGCCAAAAAGCATTCGCGCCCAATAATAACCCCGTGTGCAATCTGGCACAGGTTATCAATTTTTGTACCGTCGCCCACCGTTGTATCTGTCATGGCGCCGCGGTCAATGCATGTGTTTGCACCAACCGAAACCCGGTCGCCCAAAACAACACGGCCCGTGTGCGGAATGAAAATGTTATGGCCGTCTTGGCGTGTGTATCCAAAACCGTCTTTGCCAATAACTGCGCCGGCATTAATTACGCAATCTGCACCGATTGTTGCATTTTCAATATGCGCGCCACTGTGCACAACTGTGCCGCGACCCAATGTTGTATTGCGGCCAATATATGCGCCGGGGTATATTTTTACATCCGGTTCAATAACGGCGCCACGTTCAATGGTTGCATATTGGCCGACATAAACACTGCGTTTATTGCGAAAGAACACACCGCGTGCAATTGTTGCGTCGTGTGAAATGCCAAATCGTGGCTTTTCCCGATATATTTCGCCCAATATTTTTACAATATTTCCGCGCGGACTGGGGGTAATCAGTAATGTTGCCCCACTGGGTGCATTGGGCACCTGTTCCGGTTGCAGCAATATAACACTGGCCCGGGTGTTTTTCAAAACATCTATGGGCAGGATTTTAAACGCTGCACTGTTTTGTTCGGTGGAATAAAATGCCAATTGGCCTGGTTTTGCGTCCGCAATGGGTGCAACGCCCGATACCGGTGTTGACGCATCGCCACGCAGTTCCAAACCAAATTGTTCGGCCAATTCGCCGGCTGTTGTTTTCGTTGCCGCCGGCGCCAGCAATGATTTTATTATTTTTAACATGCCGGGATTATACCCAAAAAAAATCAAATTAAAAGCAGAAAGTAAAAACCGCCCAAAATGGGCGGTTGGGAATTAATAACCGTGAAAATTAGAAACCTTTGGGTTTTTCCATTTTTACAGACGACACTTTTTTATTCAATGCAGAAACAACTTCGTCTGTGATATCCAGGTTTTGTGCATTTGCACCCGTACGCGCAAAGCGGCCGTCAATTACCAAAGACAAATTCTTTTTGGCAATGATGCCTTCTATGACCGGGTCCAAATGTTTGGCCTGTACTTCGTTCAGGGCCTTTTGAAACGCCACCTCGATGCTTTGGGCGCGTTCTGTCAAATCACGTTGCAATTTTGTAACGCGGTTTTGATAATCCACAACGCGGCGCTGTAATGCATCACGGGATAAAACATCCTGGGATTTTTCAATTTCGGCCTTTTCTTTTTCCAATTCTTTTTGGGTTGCGGTCAATTCATTACGCAGTTTTTCTTCGTACGATTCTTTCTGTTTGCGCAGGTCTTTTAATGCCGTTGCGTCGTTTTGAATCGCATCCATACGGATAACCGCAATACGCAGGTTTGCACCGTTTGCCGCATCGGTCGTAATGGTTTCCATTACTTCTTCAACAGATGCGCCACCGGAACGCGCAGACCCCAGTGCCCATACCCCCAATGCCGCGACCGCAATAACCGCCGCAACGATGATACCGCCGCGTGCATATTTTTTTGCCGCGGATTTTTCTGATTGTTTGTTGTTTGCCATATTTTCCATCCTTTTGTATGTTCTGGTCGCAGTATAGCAATAAAAAAATGAAATGAAAAGGGAAACTTGTCGTGATATTAACGCGCCGGCGCCAATCTGATTTCCACACGACGATTGGTTAGGCGACCAATGTCATCCTGGGCCGCGATTGGGCGCGCCGCACCCCGGCCAACAATAAACATCCGGGCGGTGTTAACACCATGCTGGGATAAATAAACACCAACACGCTGGGCCATGTCCAACGACAATGCATTTGATGCGTTGGTATTTGTCATTGCGTCGGTATAACCCGCAATTTCAACAAATGTTGCGTCGTATTTCTTTAATATCTTGGCAATGGTGTTCAGTGTGTCGTCGCCGGTCGCAGAAATATCGGCCACATTTAATTCCATTATTGCGTCCCGCACCAATATAATAACAACATCTGTTCCTGCGCGCTGAACAGAAATGCCGGGTTTGCGCAATGCATCATACAATGCGTATTCCAGGTTTGCCATATAGTGCACAGATAAAATATTATCATTTGTTGCTTTGTCGCCATATTCCAGTTTTGCAGGTGCATTTTCACCGGTAATTAATTTACCGCCGGCCCCCAGGTAAACAGGCCGCTTGGCCACACGGGCGGGTTCAGACATATCAGAAAAACTGGCGCCGGATAAATACCCAGACCATGTGTTGCGTGCAGGGCTGTGATACGGGGTGCATGCGGTTATTGTGCATGTTATAAATATTGCCAAGATTAATTTTGTTATATCCATTAATTATTTCACGATAAATGAAACCTGGTTTGTTGCAGATGAAAAACAATGTGATTCAGGCGATGTTTCATATCCATTAACAATGATTGTTGTCGCCCATTTTGGAACCGCGGTTGTAAAATAATTACATTCGCCCTGGGTTAAATTAACCAGATTAATTGAAAAAAACGATGTATCAGTGGTGGGACCAACCGTCCAATCTGGACCACCAATTGGTGCGGCGGATGATTTTAATGCGCCGGCCTTGATTAAATAATCCACCGACAGGCCCGTATAATCACCACGCATTTCCATCAGTAATTTTGTATTTTTTGCAATTTCTTGTAATTGCGCAGATGCGATTTGACGTGTTTGATTGCGACGTATGACAGAATAAACACCAATTGCACTGGCCGTCATCAGACCGGCAATTGCCAAAACGCCAATTACTTCTATCATAGAACGACCGGATTCATGTTTCATTTGATTTTCCTTGGGTTATGATTATTTGGTCAAACCGATGATTTCGGCGTTTTCAAATAAACTCATTGCGCTGGCAACCATGGGGTCGGATTCCAATTCGGATTGATTTTGTTCGGCAACCGTTGCGACATGTTGGGATTCTGTGGCGCGTTCCAATGTCCACGTTTTGCCCGTTTTATCTGTCAACCATGCGGACAGGCGTGGCGGGAAATCTGCGTCGCCTTTGCGGTCATAATATTTGATTGTGCCATTTCCAAATTCAACGATTTCAATATTACTGCTGTAATAAGAAAACAGTAATATTTCCTTGGTTTCCTGTAATGCGGCAGCCAAATCTGCGGCAGATTTTAATTCACGAAACTTGGGTTTTTGGGCCACCACATCCGGTTTTTTCGTTGCGGCGATGGTTGGCTTGGGGCCAGCCGCCTGTTGTTTCAGTATTTCAGAAACCGGTGGCATATCCGCAATGTGCATTAATCGCACGATTAACATATCAAAGCATTGCTTTTGATTGCCGGCCGATTGCATTTCACCAACAGATGCAACCATAACCTGCCATATGCGCGACAGGGTATTCAAAGAAACCTTTTCATTTATATTACGAATTTGTTCACGCTGGTCCGCGGTGTATGGGGAATTTATTGCGTCCCCCGCGTGCAGGGCCGGATGCATACGCGTCGCCCAATGTGTCCATTCCATCATATCGCCCAATAACATGGATAAATCCGCGCCATTGGTATAAATTTCATCTGATTTTTCCAATGCGGTTGCAACATCGCCCGACAACAGTGTTTTCATAAATTCAACAACCACGCCGCGGTCGGCGCGTTTTAACATATCCATAACGGCGGCTTCGTCCACATGACCACCGGTTTGGGCAATTGCCTGATCCAACAGGGATAATCCATCGCGCACAGATCCGTCTGCCGCGCGGGCCAACAATTCATTTGCAGCATCCGTCAGTTGGATTTTTTCTTGGTCTGCAATCCATGCGAAATGTTTTTTCAGGGTTTCAACCGGAACGCGGACCAAATCAAAACGCTGGCACCGGGATAAAATGGTAACAGGCACTTTGCGAATTTCGGTTGTGGCCAAAATAAATATTACGTGTGCTGGCGGTTCTTCCAATGTTTTCAGCAATGCGTTAAATGCAGATGTGGACAGCATGTGCACTTCGTCAATTATATAAACCTTGTACCGGCCATTGGTTGGTCTGTATTGCGATGCATCCAAAATGTCGCGCATATTGTCCACACCCGTATGCGATGCGGCGTCAATTTCCAAAACGTCAATGTGTTGACCTGCGGCGATTGCACGACAATTTTCACATTTACCACATGGCGTTGCAGTTGCGCGGTCAGATGATTGGCAATTTAATGCCTTGGCCAGAATGCGCGCAGTACTGGTTTTTCCGGTACCGCGAATTCCGGTAAAAATATATGCATGCGCAATGCGCGATGTGTTGATTGCGGTGGTCAGTGTTTTTACCAAAACGTCCTGGCCGATAAGTGATTGAAAATCTTGGCTGCGATATTTTCGTGCTAAAACTGTGTAATTGCTGTCCATGCTAAATCTTCCTTTGGCCCCAGGATAGCAAAACAACACCAAATTTCAACAATTAAAGTATGAAAATCGCAGCGTTAATTTATTTTAAATCTGTAATAAAATCCGGGAAAGATGCATCGTCGTCATCGGATGTGTCGGCCGGTTCAGTGATTGGTTGATTTTTTTCTTTGGGGTCGCGTGTGGAATCAATTTTTCCCTGTTCTGCACTGACGATGCGACCGTAATGTTCCGCCGCCTGCATCAGACGTTCGCGTTCAATTTCGTCCGGTGTTTGTCGCGCCTGGTCCATGTATTGTTTTCTTTTTTGGCGCCATTTATGACAACGCTGAATCATCAGCCCGACAGACGATTGGTTTTTCTTATTTTGCATTTGTTTTCTTTTTTCAGGAAGTCATTTCAGACGGCAATAATTTTATCGCCATCGCTTGTCAACATTTGGAATAATAAATCATCTTAAAACTGATTGCAATAATTTTTTTCAATTGCTATGCTGAACCACGTAGGAGGGCTGTCTTGCAAAGGCAAAGTGGAAATTTTTTATTGCAGGCTTTGTTGTCGCTGACCCTGATATTTGCCTTCGTTCCATATTTTGCAACGCGGCTGGCGGCGCGCGATATGGATTCACAAATGCATGCTGCGTCCCGACAAATTGAATCTGCACAAACTGCCGCGCGCATTTTTATTCGCGAAACCGCATCTGAATTGCCATATGATGTCAGTGTTATTTCTGGCAATGCGTTTGCCGATACGTTGGAACCATATGGATTGCCGTTGGGGTTTGTTCCGCGTACCGCATTGGGCCAGGATATTTCATTGGTTATAAATAAAACACCCCTGGCGGTCAGTGCGTATTTAAAACTGTCCGGTGGCGGATTATCACAACTGGAATTGGCGGAATTGGCACGCAGAATTGGTTTTTATGCCAGTGCGGATGGCGATGGTATTATTGTTGGATTGGCGTTGGATGATGTCTATTCAGATATTGTTCGCCGCAATGAAACGAATTTGGATAACAGTGCATTTTTAACAGATTTAGATATGGGTGGTTTTGTTTTTGACAATGCCGGAAATGTAATGGCGCGTCGCGGTGAATTTGATTCGGCAGAGTTTGGAACACTGTCCGTTGTTGGAACAGAATCCGGACGAAAACAAAAAAATGACATCAAAAGTATATTAACCGACAAGGCGGTCTTTCAAACAAAAACAGGTGAATCTGCATTATCGTTAACACGTGGTGGATTGGTTGTGGAAATGGTAAATGCCAAAACGGTTTCGCGATATGGTGATACGGGCAATTTAACCGCCGGCGCGGCATCTGTGTACGATTTCGCAATGACCGCGGGGCGCACCAGTTTTACCGGCCCGTCTAAATGGAATGTCCGGGGCAGTGTTATCACAGATAAAATAAATTTTAGCATAGAAAGATTAGAAGTGGATTCTTTTATTAATGCCGCCCGGGGCCAGGACGTTTATATAAATCCAGATGATTTGGAATATTCCACCCGCAGCGGCATAGAAGTCAATTCCATTGCCGCGTCCAATATTACTGTGCGCGACCAGACATCAGATGCCCTGTCCCATGGTGAAACCGGTGCTGTTATTTTGGACATTCGTCCCGCCGGCACATCTGTGATGCCAGACGTGTTGGTTAATGGCATTGATAATAATGCAATTGCAATCATTGCGGCGCCAGGGGACAATGACGGTAAAACCGTTGATTGTAAATCCATAATTAACAAATATGACGGACGCTATAATCAAAAATCTTTGGCCCAGTATATCATATGCCAATATGTTTATTGGCAACGCCTGGAAAAAAGAATAAATATAAAAAAATGTTTGCTGGATGGTAAAAGTGGCTGCGTATAAAACAAAAATCTTTGACGATTATTCCCGTGGCGCCAGCATGACCGAGGTTTTGCTGTCCATGGCAATTGTTGCGGTTATTGCGCCTTTGCTGTACACGCAAATTTCAGATGCAAATCACAATATTCGTGATATGGCCGTGGCCCAGAATATTGTTAATATGCGCGGCGATGTGGCGAATTTTGTTCGCCTGCACCAAGATAAATGGCCCGACGTTGCCCAGATAAAATTGGCCGATGATGAATTGGATGATATATCACAAATGCCGGTTGCAGGATTTATTGATAAGTACATGGTTCGCGGCGCGACAATTACGGATGTTTACCTGGCATTTGATTTGGACCGTTCATTGATGCGTACCGCGCGCGTGGCAAATCATATTGGTGATGATGCGGCCGTTGTTGGGGATGACGGCATTGCATACGGTCGTGATTGGGCGGTTTCTGCGCCGGATTTTAAACCCGGTAATTTAATATACAGAATTTCGCGCGATATTTCCGGCGAAGATAAATCAAAATACCTGCATCGTGGCACGGCCAGCGAAGACAACCTGAACGTGATGCAGCGCGATTTAAATATGGGCAACCAAAATGTTTATAATGTCGGCGGCATAGCCGCAAAATCGGCCCAGATAAAAAATGGATCTGCAACATTTATTGCGACAAATAATCTGGTCGCAAATACGGTATATTTTTCAGATGGGGCAAATCTGGACGGGGCAAATGCGGTTATTGGAAATTTACGGGTTTCGGGTGATATATCGGGATTTCGCAATATTTATGCCGACAACATTAACGGCCGGGGATTTACCACAAATGGTCGCATTATAACCGACCGCGCATCTGTTTCCAATTCTGTCAATGTTGCCAATGATATGATATTAAAATCCGATACCGTGCGCACGGTCAGTGGTTTTACCGGAATATCTGTTAATTCTGTTAACACATCATATTTATCCAGCGAAGAAATCATATTTTATGATAATTTTGGACTGA
Source organism: Pseudomonadota bacterium (assembly GCA_023402015.1). Taxonomy (GTDB): domain Bacteria; phylum Pseudomonadota; class Alphaproteobacteria; order Rs-D84; family Rs-D84; genus Enterousia. Next base: position 11,439 of record JAEXCU010000015.1, read on the forward strand.
CTGTATCGGGCGAATTGCTGATGTCAACGACGGCGCCGTTGAAAATTGGTTCATGGACATTTCCAACAACAAACCCGCCACGGTTTAATGAAATATTCTTTACACGCGCATCCATACCTGAACCGCCGGTCAAGGGTGAATTTGGTCCGTTATTAATCAGTGGATGGCAATCCATAATGCCCCAGGATATTATAAAATGATGAAACATACGCGTATTTTTAACCAGTGTTGTGGCGAATCCGCACAGCGGGGCGGGATGCTGGTGGAATTATTGTTGTCGGTTGCGCTGGTTGCGATTATTTTGCCATTTATATTTGGATATCAGCAACGTGCCATAACCCGCGCAGAAAGTATTGCCATTACACATCAAATGGAAAATATTCAATCTGCGTTGGAAAAATATATCATCGCCAACCGCCAGGAATTATTGACCACCGTTGGCAAAAACATTACCCGTGTCGCATTGGCAGATTTAGGCGAATATGGGATTAATCCTGATATTGTCGCGAATGCGGCGGATAAATATCAATTGCGCATTTTAAAATCAAATGATAATCGGGGACACGCCACTTTGCAGGGCGTAATTGTTATGACAGATCCCGATATTACCCCATTGCGCACACGTGAAATTGTTGGCCTGGGCGGGACGCAAATGGGATTTATTGAGGGCAACCGTGCATACGGTACATTTGGGGCATGGCGCGCAGATACGGTTGATTTGGGTCTGAACGTTCGTAATGGAATCATAGAAACAACAAATGTTAATCGCGACAATGCGTTGTACCTGTGGCGTATTCCATCCACGGATGCAACGGATGCGACAATGATGTCTGCATTAAATTTGGGAAATCATGATATTCGCGGGGCGGCATTCTTTAATGCGGCCGGGGCCCAATTTGATGAAACATTAACTTTATCAGAAACTGTTGCACGTGATGTAATTTTTCAAAACAGAACCACAATCAGCAATAAATTTACGGCCGCCAATGCATCTATTGCGGGAATATTATCATCTGATTCCCGTAATATGGAAGTTGCCGGTTCGTTTAATTTAAACGACACCGGAAAATTTACCAGTTTTACCGTGGACGATTTATGGGTTGGCAATTTGACATTGGCCGGGTTATCCATATACGATGACGGCGCTGCATCTGTGTTAAAGATTAATCGCGCGTTGGACATGACATCAGGCCGAATTGACGCAATGTTTATCACGGTCAGTTTTGCCGGTTCCATAACACCACGCCTGGTTGTGCGCAACAGAATAGAAGATTCAATCAATCCCGATTATTTTTGGGATGCGGATATTGGTATTGCACATTTTATGGATATGACGTTAATGGAATTGAATCATATGGCACCATTGGCGGTGCGTGGTGAACGTGGCGGTGATACCGTCGCGGCCCAGGATTTTGGCGCCGTTGCGGCAAATAAAAATGCCACTGTTTCCGATTACATGAACGCAATAACAGAAATTCAGAACAAAGTCCGCGCCAAATATCGCCAGTTGAATTTAGATTAATTTATGGTATAAACGTTATTATGAAAATAGTATGTGATTTTTGCAAAACAGAATATTCATGCGATGCCGTGCCGACAATGCCGGTCAAATGTGCCGTGTGTGGAAATACATGGACGGTTCAGCGCCCCCCGCGCAAGAATGCGTTTTTGGTATTTATTGCGGCGACGTGCGCATTGTTGGCGGCGATTGTATTTACCGTTGTTATAATTACCCGGCACCAGGTTGAAAATGTTGCAAATAATCCATTGGTACCCGCTGTTACGTCTGTGTCCACAGTTGTGGATGCGTCGGGCGTTGCGCACTTTGTGGTGAATGGTTATGTTCAAAACCGGTCTGATGAAATATACGGTGTGCCGGATTTAATAATTATTTCATGGGATGGCGATGGAAATATTGTCGCACAACAAAAATTTATGCCGTCGGCAACATTGCTGGATGCGGGCGGGGCGACATCTTTTACGCATACTTTATCGTCGCCCACGGCGGGGGTAAAAAAGATAACTGCAAAATTGCAAAACGGGGGTAATTAAATGAAACGAATTTTAATGATTTTATTAATGATGATTACCGTGCCGGCGTTTTCCGCAGACAGCACCACCACGCCGCCCCCCCATACAATCCCGGCACCAAATCCAAAACCAGGTGATAAGCCAGCGCCCACGCCAAAACGTATCAGTATTTTTTCCACCAGTACAGATTGGGAGGGTTTAACCGGTCTGCAATTGGCACAATACAGTGGTGAATTTATCCATGATTCCAAATTAATCGGCAAAGGATTGGTTTTGTATTATCTGGACGGATTTCCATGCTATGGCCTGGGGTACGGGGTGCGTGTATGGCTGGGGCCTGGGAAAAAGCATGATGGTGATTTGCATATTGCATGTCTGTATCCACCAACTGAATTAAAATTTACATGGCGAAATGCCCTGCGTGATGCGGACGAAGCGGTCAGCACGGGCATTTTAACTTGTCCGGTCAGTGGCGACCGACATCTGATTATTGATTTGTCCAAATGCACCAAGGGCAAAGATTGGTCAGAATACAAATAGGTTTATAATTTATGTCTGAAAATCGTGAATTTGTTATTGCACCAGAATCCGCCGGCATGCGTTTGGATAAATATCTGGCCGAAAAAATGCCGGAATTTTCACGCAGTGAAATTCAGCGTTTCGCCGTTTCGCAAAATGGTGCGCCGGTAAAATTTTCCCGTCCCCTGCGTGCGGGCGAAATTTATAATGTTGAAATTCCCGATGCACCGACCGATGTTGCATCGGAAAATATATCTGCGGATTTTCATTTAGATATCATATACGAAGATGACGATATTATCGTTATAAATAAACCGCGTGGCGTTGTTATGTACCCGTCGGCGGGGAATAAAACCGGAACATTGGTTCAAAATGTTTTGGCGCATACGCATTTATCTGCGCTGGGTGGGGCCACGCGGCCCGGCGTGGTGCATCGTCTGGACAAAGATACCAGTGGCGTTATGGTATTTGCCAAATCAGACCCGGCATATCGGGGTTTGGTGAAAACATTTTCTGCGCATGATTTAACACGCAAATATGTCGCATTTGTATGGGGTGTTCCCAATTGGGAAAGTGCGGATATCACCGGCAATATTGCACGGTCTTCGCGTAATCGTCAAAAAATGACAATGGTTAAAACGGGGGGCAAATCCGCCCAGACCGAGGTTTCGGTCATGAACGTATGGACGCGCGTCGGGGTTTGCCAATTGCGGTGCAATTTATTAACCGGACGCACGCATCAAATTCGCGTTCACCTGTCCGCCCATGGATTTCCTGTGCTGTGCGACCCGGTTTATGGGCGCGGGACAAATCGTCTGGGGGCGGTCCGGAACCCAGATTTATTGGAATTTCTAAAAACGCACAACGGTCAAATGCTGCATGCCGAATATCTGGAATTTGCCCACCCAATTACGGGGGAAATGATGCAGTTTAAAACCCATTTGCCCGACGATATGCTGGAATTGAAATGCATTTTGAACGAAACGTTGTAAATATAAAAATACCCCGGTAAAAACCGGGGTAAAAAGAATTCTTTTTCGCATATTTTTCCTTTATTCAACCCTGATTTTATGTTATACTGAAATAATAAATAATGGAGTCAGGGAATGAGTCTGCTGAAAAAAACATTTGGTTTTATTGCGATTATGGGCGTTTTGCCGGCGGCATCGGCGTTAACATCGCGTCTGGGATATGTCGGAAATGCGTCCACGCGTATGCCGACAATGACGACATATATCACAAACCCAACGGCAACGGTCGCAACGACATCTGCATTACTGGCAAACGCAGAATGCATTGATGCGTATACTTCCTGTATGAAAGGCGCAGATGTCTGTGGTCCAGATTTTGAAGAATGCACGACCAAGGTTTTGTTTCATGGCAAAATGCCACAATGTATCAGCACACTGGCCCAATGTAATACGGCCGGTATAACCTCGCTGTTTGGGATTGGAACGACAACGTCTTTGGGCGCGGTTGCAACCAAGAATTCATATGGTGAAATCACAGATTACACATACCCAACCGACGGCAGTGTTTTGGGACAAATGATTTCCGGCGCGGCGATTTCCAATAGATTAGATACATCCAGTTGTATTAAAAAATATACATCATGCCTGAAAAGAAGCACCAACTGTGGCAATGATTTTGAATTATGCACCACGAACCAGGAATTCAAACGACAAATGGTTAACTGTGCATCTACGTTGGCATTGTGCGACAGCGAAGGCAAAATAGAACTGTTTGGTTCGGTTAATACAACAACCACCCCTGCGGCATCCAGCCGTATCGGTGAAATGATCAGCGAAGGCGCAGCCTTGGCGGCGATTAATTCTGTTTCTACATGCTACAAGGTTGTTGACCAATGCATCCTGACGGCCTGTGCGGAAAATCCGTATAAATGTATGGAAAATTCATCCCAGGCAACGGTTGATTTGGCACAAACAATCGCCAGTGGTACAGAAGGCACCGGCACAGAAATCATTACTGATACAATCACAAATTCTGCAATTGCAGGATATATCAGAAATTCTTGCCGTGATGTAATTGGTGCAAACAAATATTGTTATGCAACATTTGTCGGCAATGGCGCAATGCCAACCGCCGCCCAGTTGCGCGACGAAGACAACCAGGACGAAGTCTTTGACGAAGCGTATGGCGCCCGCATGAATTCTGCGATGAAGGCGAAAATCAGTGAATTGGTTGATAAATTTGATACCAAAGCCAAAGAAAAATGCACGGAAACAATCCGGGAATGCGCAATGCGCGTTTGCGGTGGTGGTTCCGGTGCGGCGTGTTATTCCCAGGTGTATGGCAACAAAGATAAATCAATTAATAATTCCGTCAGTTGGAATGAAATTAAAACCGGCTGCGCGGCAATTGTTAATACAGATGCCAACTGTAAATATGCGGCGGCAAATCCGAATGCATCTGGCCCGTATTCTTATGCATATATAAATAATGATGCGTTTGACACATTGTTCCCAGAATACGAAGAAGGTGGCATGGACCCAATTGGTGTTGTTGCGGCATTAAATGCAAATTTGGCAAATTCGTACAGCGATGCAGCAATCGCCCAAATGAAACGCCAGTGCCAGGCCGTTGCGACATCATGCGTAAAATCCATGTGCGGAAACGATTACATGAATTGCTATCGCAACCGTACGGATATATATTCCAATCTGACCGATACGGGAAATATGTCATTTGACAAATCTATGAACAAGGTCGGTGGTGTTCTGGATTACACAATTGTTTTGGGGCTGTGTTTGGATACGGTAAAAAATGCGGCCGTATGTGAAGAACACCTGGCAATTGAACAAAATAAACTGAAATTGGCAAATGCGGCGTCCAGTGCGTCATCATGGGGTGATGCGGGCAGTGTTCGTACCGGTTGGATTGACGCCGGCAAGGCAACAACGGTGGCCGCGGAAACAGAACAGGTTGCGGCGGTTGATGAAAATGGCAACCAACTGTGCAGTGCCAAAGACGGCAGCCAAGGCGTATGCTATTCCGTGGATGCCAACGGTAATATTTATGACCAACCTGTATATATTTCTTATACGACATATATCCAGTCCCAGGCGGCCAGTTCGCTGTTCAAAGACCTGATTTATGATTTGGAAAAAGAAGCCCAGGCCAAGTACAACGCCAAATTGACCAAAGAACAAAATATGTGTATGTCGGCCAACAGTGGTGGTGTAATGGGGAAAAAAGACATGGGCAGCACATATATGTGGGCGAAACTGAAATCGCAAAAGGTTCCGGCAAACTATTCCGTAAATGGTTTGAAACCGAACCAATTTGTGGCCAGCAATGATTTGTATGGTTCATTCTGCCGCATCCGCATAACGTTGCAATCTGATGATAAACGGATTCAAGAAGCAATCCGCAACGGCAGTGATTGGTCCACGGCATACTTCGCGGTCGGTGATACATTCACCTGTGGCAGTTGGATACCGTCCAGTGCATTGGAAGAAATTGCCAACGCTGTTGCAGACAAAGCAACCGAAGGACAAGAGGCCAGCCAGAAACGTACACGTACATGGTTAACAACATTGGGTGCGTTGGGTGGTACCGTTGGTGGTGCATATCTGGGCAGTGGCATTCAGAACGGAACGGTCTTTGGTGGACTGACCGGATTGGGCGACGGCGGCAAAAAGAACAATAATGCAAAAAGCGCCGTTCAAAACTGCATTGATTATGCCGAACAGGCACCAAAAGAATCAGATTTTGAACAGATGCGTACTTATGCCAATGCTGCAATAGAACGCGCCAAAGCCGCAGGGGTTAGCGTATCGTCTTCGGTTAATGATGCGGTTAATAACCTGTCCAAGGTTTCTGCGGGTGATAATGATAACACAGAATATGACATTGGTGGTGTCAAAAAGAAAAAGTCTGACTTAGTATCTGCCGCCAAAACTGCAATGGGCACTTTAAAAACGGCGTGCGAACTGAAAAAAGATGACAGTGGGCAAACCAAAAAAGGAAAAAATAATGCCTGGGTTGGTTCAACCATTGGGGCGGTTACAACCGGATTGGCGGGTGGATTCTTGGTTAACAAAATTACCAAGGATATCCAGGATTCCAATCTGGACAGCGCGCAAAAGGCCGCGTACGAAGAATGGATGAACAATGTTGGTAAACATATTCAGTGTTATATCGGTGGGGACGAGGCCGGTGAATATGGCGACATAATCACAACCAGCATTGAATAACCAATAAAAAATAAAATGCCCCAAACGGGGCATTTTTTTATTTCTGTGCGCGCCAAACGTCCAACAATTCCATATTCACCCCATGGTCGGCAATAATGTGCGTGTTAACGTGTGCGTATTTTATTATTTAAAAAATCTATTTTTGCGCGAATTCGGGCATGATGTGGAATATTGTCCACCAATCGCGCAGAAATAAATTCTGTGGCGGCGGCAATTTGTGGGGCGGTGTATTTTCGTAAAACAATACTTAAATCATCCCAGCCCTGATAAATTACCGTGTTAACAATTTTCGTCATATATGAATGTGACCAGTGTTGATAATTTATTCGTATTGCCCCACAATCTGTCAGTGTGTTTCCATTGCAATTACCGCCACTTTCAAAATCAAACATTTGATATCGTTTAAAACAACCATACGGGTCGCGTGGTGTCGCAGATTGGGTTCCGTCTGAATATGGATAAATCAGATATTTTTCACCACGCTGGTGGCTGATACCGGCGGTGGCCATTTTACGAAAATGTATTTTACCGTGGTATTTTTTTCCACCCACCAAGAACGAATTTTGCAATTCTGTGTCATGTGCCCATGATTTTAAATAACCTGTGCCGCGGTCGCAGTGATAAATTTTCCATACGTAATCCGGCGCGCCGGGGACGATGATACGATATGCCTTGGTAAAATTCCCGGAACCCAAATACCCAATTTTTACCGGTTGCTTTATCAATTTTTGGATGTTTGTCGCCAATGTTTTTAACTCGCCCTGGAACATTTCCGCAATTTCATTGCGATTGTCGGGCGAATACATCCGCGTCGTGGCATTGCGAAAATATTCGTGCAGTTTTTTTGTTATTGCACCGCGTTGTGATTTTGGTACGGTGCGCAGCCAGTCATACGGAAATGCACCGGGATTTTTATAGTTCGCCGCAACAATTGCATACATATAATCGTTGTTAATCGGTTTATGTTTCAGCAATTTTGTACACGACCCAAATTCATTCGCCGTCGCATTTGTTATTGGCATAACAATCCGGGCCAGTTCGCCCAGGGACAATTGGGTTAATTCCCATGGTGTGGTGCAGATATTATATTTCTTTAAATATGCCTTTATTCCCGAAACAAACATTGGAATTTGTTCGCAATATTGTGCCATTTGGCGCCGCACGGCGGGCGATATTGTCTTGGCCCCAGATAATGAACATTGCGCCGCATCAGATAAAACTTGTTCTATGTCCGATTGTGATATTGTGGATGTTCCGCGAATATTTTGTATCCACAATTCGCGCCGAAAATTAAACAGTAATGCGCCCCGACGGGCACTGTCCATTGCGGTTTGCGGGGTGGATTCCACATATGTGTGGTTGTGGAATTGAATGCCCGTATAATTGCGACCACAAATGCCGTTTTCGTTAAACTTTAATGATACCAGGTTTAATATTTTAATCCCTGCAATACTTCGGCGCCCCAGTTCATGATAATGTTTTCCGCGATATTGACTTACCGGATAAATTTGCGGCATGCCGTCCGCACCACACCGAATAATTGTGGTCAGATTTGGTCCGACACCCGGCATAAATGGCAAAATCTGATGCCAAGCAGACGGTATTTGCAATGTACGTATATTTGGGCACATGGAAAATGCAGAATTTTTTATGGTGGTCAGCCCACGCCCCAGGCACAGTGTGTCTAGGTCCGGGTTATTACAAAATATATCGCCATTGATTTTATTCATAGAATCTGGCAAATACACCGCGCGCAATCCCGGCAATGCATTCCCCACGCCGTCTGCAATGTGTTTTATGCCGTCGGGAATGCGCAAAGTACCACGCGCATCTAAATCTGTTTCATTTACGGATAAAAGTGTGTCGCCGTTAATAATCATACCTGTATAATTGCACAAATCGTTGTTTTGTCAATAAATTATAGGTGCGCGAAATCAAAAATTATTGCGCGATGATTTTTATCTTTCCAGTGGACAATTTTTATGTTAAAATTGTACCTAAGAGAGAATATGAAACATCTGGCCAGATTTTTATTATTTGCGATTGCATTGGTGTCTGCGGACGGCTTTGCGTCGCCTGTTCCATCCACATTGGGCAGTAATTTAACCGCATACAACGGCGGGTCCGGCGCAACCAACAATAACAATTGGAATACATTAATGAACAACCGCACTGGCGGCGCAAACGCGCCCACGGCGGATTTTGGTAATTGTAATGCATTAATTTTGCGGTGCGCACAACCAAAATGTGCAACCGGTGGATGTACCAGTATGGATGTTGCGCGCCCAATCGTTTCCGGTTGCGTACAATCCAATGAAACATGCAAACAATATGGTAATGATTTAATAGAATATATTTCTGCGCAATTGGTGGCCAGTTCAACGGCCAAGGCCAATGCCCAGAACGCCGCCGCGCAAAATGCGGCCGCCCAGGCCGCGGCCCAACAAAGCGCCCAGCAATTGCAACAAATGCAGGCCCAGATGCAGCAAATGCAATCACAGATGGCCCAGCAAAACGCCGAAACCGTTGCCCAGTTGCAAAGCGCACTGGAAGAACAAAAACAATTAACGGCCCAGGCCATTGCCGATGCAAACACCGTGGCCCAGCAGACGGCGGGTGCCCAAGATATTGCCGCAACGGCAATTGACGGATTAACGGGCGCACAAACATCGGCGGCGGCATCTGGGGTGTCGGCCGATGTTTTGGCACGTGAACAAATTTCCGGCCAAATATTGTCCAAATTGGAAAATGCCCAAACGGCATTAAAGACATTGCAGGCCGCAATGAACAACACGTTTGAATATGCGGGTTGTGATAAAAATGGTGATAACTGCGCCGGGCCAAAGCGGGTGAAAGCGTTTAAAAACCGTGCGATGCAGTTCTTTGAACCATATAACGATGTGTTGGATGAATTATATGATGCATTAATAATGGCCCAATCATTGGGTGTTGATATTACGGATATTTACATGATGCTGAACGGAACATGCAACGCATGGGCCCAGTATTTATGTGGTCCCGGCCAGGTTATGCATTACACAACGGCCAATTGCAAAAATGGTCGCAGTGTGCCCGAGGCCGTACCGTCATCATACACAGCCGAACAAAGAAGGAGTTTTGGAACCGTTCGCGGTGGTGCCCGTTGTGAAATCGGCCAGGTTGTACCAATGAGCGACGGTGGATGCCAGTTGGCCAAAATGTTAACCAGTGATGAAGAGGTTCGTCGTGATTGGTTGTACCCCGACGAAGGTACCCAACCGGGTGTAGAGGTTCGTGTTGGTTGCGCGTCCGAGGCATTGGAAAATTCCGCATTATTCCGCAACCGTAAAAAACAGGCAACAATTGACATTGAAACATTGCAACGCATTATTGAACAGGATGCGCCCGCCGTATATGGCACCAGCAGACTCAGCAACGGCACAAAACCCAATCCAGATGGGGTAAAATTCTGCGCGGTAAATGCGGACAGCCTGCAAGAATTACAAAAATCGGTCAGTTTAAAACAATTGCCCAAGAAAGTCTGTGTGAATGATGATTATTTAAAAAGAACATGGGAAAACAATGGTGCGATTACGATTGCAACGGCATCGGGCACAACATCGTCATCACAATCAACATCATCCGGTTTGGCAATTTTGGATTGCACCAGTTCATTATGGAAAAATTCTGATGAATGCAAATGTCGCGTTTCTGGTGGCAGTTGGTGGGGTACGGGATGTTCATGTCCACAGTTTTATAAACTTGTTAATAACGAATGCCAGTTCCAATTGGGCAGTAATTATAATTTTGGAACCAGTGATAGTTTAAATTCAATGACGTCTGGTGTACCAAAAAACGTTGACTTTATGCAACAGACTTGTGAACAAAAGAATGGCACGTATCGTGATGGTAAATGTTATTGCGGTGAGAACGTAATGACAATTGGAACATGTGAATTTCAAGGATTAAAAAAAGTCATAAGATTATAAAAATAATAATGAATAAAAAAAATAAAATCTTTGCTGGAATTTACACAATCACAAAACAAATGCGATTTGCATTTTTCGTTATTTGTTTGTGTGCGGTATCGGGTAATGTTTATGCGGCGGATAATGGTTGTATGGATGAAGATAATGACCGCATAACACCGGAATTGGCGTTATGCAGCACCCATGTTTTTAATATCGGCGATGTCAGCAATCCGGCCAATGATAACGACAAACAATTAATGCGCGACGTTGTTGCGTTAAAGACAACCGTCATGACGCAACAGATGAAAAAGCAATATGATTATCTTGAGGCCACAATTCGTCGCTTTAAGACCCAGTTGGAAAAGGCGATTCTGACCACCAAATTACAGGCCGCGGGTGCCACGGATGATAATTCCGGTGGCGGGGCCAGTGCATCGCGCGATAAAAATGTTGTTTTAATTGGCGCAGAAAATTGCATGCTGAAAAGTTCTACGTCCGCGGGTCTGACATGTATCCAAAGTAATATTCGTATTGTTTTACAGGCCGTCAGTGCCGGCAACGTAGGCGAGGCATATCGTCAATTGCAAAAAGATTTGGGCTTTGCCAACAGTTATGGCGTTAAATGCGGTGGCAATCAATGCGATACATATGAAAAATGCAAAGATTTACGCGCCAACCGCGAAAAAGTAAACGATTGCGCATATCAGTTGAATATTGCCGTTATGCAAAAGATAGAAGAGGCATCGCGCCAGCAACAAAATAATCGCCAGAATGGCAATAACATGTTTCAGTAATACACAGAATAATCAGGTGTCAAAATCCCCGCCATACGCGGGGATTTTTTCGTGATACGTGAAACGTGATACGTTTTCCCCCATTGTCATTGCGAGCCACGATAGTGGCGTGGCAATCAATATATAAAGTTGCAAAGTTCATTAAATGACTGGATTGCTTCACTACGTTCGCAATGACAATGTTGGCACGTAAATATCTTCTCTGTCATTGCGAGGGACGCCAGTCCCGTGGCAATCCATAAATAAAGCGGCACAATTCATTAAATAACTGGATTGCTTCACTTCGTTCGCAATGACAAGGGGGACCAAAACATATCTACTATGTCATTACGGGCGCACATGTCGCGGCCACACAAAGTGTGGTCGGACGGCAATCCAGCCCCGGCAACATTTATACCAGATTTTAATGGAATTGTTTCCGGAATTCGTGTATAATATGTCAGAATCCATAGGGATATGGATTCGGGGCCTTCAAAAAGCCTACCTAGTACGGTGCGAAAGTATCGTTATCCGATGTAATTGGTGCCATTCGCACCGTTATATCCCCGCACATAAATGGTCGGGGAGCCATTGGTTATAAAACACGGGCAACCGAAAGACCAATGGGGTCATTACTAGGTGATTTTTTGAACTCCCCGACCGCCCAGGTTCTCTCCCGGCGGTCTTTTCATTGGGAAATACGGGCACAACTGAAAGAAACAGAATAACAGAAATACTTCGTTGCCTGATTTCCCAGCCTATGCGGGGTTTGGTCAGATTCCTAATCAGCAAATTGTTTCTTTTCCTGCCCCGCACTTTTTTTATGGGGACAATTAAATACGGTGCGCAAAACACGACTAAGGTATTTGTCCCCCACCGGGTTATCGCCCATTGTCATTGCCCACCCGATAGTGGCGTGGCAATTCAAAAGTAAAGCACCTAAGTTTATTAATTATCTGGATTGCCACGGTCGTTGCACTCCCTCGCAATGACAAAGATGTGTATGAGTGTTCTTCTCTGTCATTGCGAGCCACGATAGTGGCGTGGCAATCCACAAGTAAAGCAACAAAGTTTATTAATTATCTGGATTGCCACGGTCGTTGCACTCCCTCGCAATGACAAAGAAAAGGCGCGAAAATTAATTAGAATATATGAAAACAAGCGCAGCGCAGTTTAAATATGTACCAAGGATACGCGCAGGCACAAAGTGCCCAGCGACAATGGCAGCATGTAAATATCTTCTCTGTCATTGCGAGCCACGATAGTGGCGTGGCAATCTAGAAAAATGTTTCATTGGGGGCGCTGGGTTTGCAAACCGTGGAATTATGGTTTTATCAATTCGCCACCTTCGATAATTTCACCACCACCGATTCCGCCACCCAGGATACTGTATTTGCAATCGTCTGTTAATTGGTATGTGCCCGTGTCATCAGAATATTCGCATGTCTTGCCCAACATGTCAGGTTTGGCGACCTGATAACAATCTGTTATGCCGTTCGCACCATAATTTAAACTGGCCGAACCGCAATTTTTAAATTCAAATGTATCCGGGTCATAAACCCCGCTGTCGGTTTTTGTATTCCCGGGACATGCCACGCATCCATAACCATCGTGATACCAACCACTGCGGCATTTTATTTTTTCACATTCGCATGTTTCTTCATTCAGTGTATTTCCCGCCATACACATCATGGCGCCGCAGCCAATGCATTCGCATGTGTCCGGATCTTGGTCGCCCATGCATATGTTGGGGCATACGCATTCCCCATTCTGATATACTTTTGGGTCTGCGCATTCAAATCCTACGCAATAACTGGAATCATAAACGCATCCGTTCGGCAGGCATCCGCCCGCAGGTGCCGGATTTGCACAACGATAACAATCCAAACATTCTGGGTAAATCATCTGGGCGGCATATGAATTTGTGCCCCATGCCATTGCAATTACCGCGGAATATAAACCGACGTTTGTATTAGGCATAAATTCGGAGGATTAAATATGAGAGTTTCTGGGATTTTTAAACTTTACATAATGCCAATAATAAACGTCCCTTTGGATTCGGCATTGTGTAATACTGTGTATGCAATAAATTATATCGTTATGGGCATGTTTATGCAACATTTTTGTTCATTAACGTGCAGAATTTGCCGCATATAACAAACGCCCCGTGTGGGGCGTTTAATTACGTATTATTGCGAACACTATGGACACAGGGCCAATTGGTTCAGCACATTCTGAATATCTGTGTTGACAGATACTGTGATTTCACGTTGCAGGCCGTCTGTGTATGTATAAAAGAACTTTTCATTCGCAAATTCCGGCAGTGTCTGGTAAACCTGTTGGAATGGGGCCAGCATTGCCGTAAACCATTGACGGCCACGGCACAAACATCCATTGCGAACATCGGCCGCAACCGCCGCCGTTGCCGTATTTGGATATTTTGTATCCAGTTCTGTGTCCGACATCATCAGGCAACGTGCGCCAAATCCATAAAAGTTCGCATCGTCGGCCATAAATTTGTAAACCAATCCGTCGGATGCGCCCGCCCGTTTCAGCGAATAAACCATTCCGTCGGTGCAACATGCATTTGCCGAATTCATCAGCATTTTGTACCGCGCCAGCAATGGTGCCGCCGCCGGATCATTTGCAGTGATGTCCGGATTGCAACGCGCCGCCGCAATAAATACATCCATATTATCGGTACGGATTTTTGGACTGCGCGGGGATACGGTTTCGCGGACAATCGGTTTTCTGCGCCAAATTTCGCATTCTGTTTCAGATTCAAACGGGCAACCGTCTGCGGCCCCAAATGTTATCTGGACCACCTGGGTCATATCCTGGGCGGTGTATTCTGGGCGTGGCGCCGGCAACGACGGTGTTGCCGTTGGTTGTGACGCGGCCAATGTTGGCGTATTTACCCATAAATTTTCAGATGGTTTTTGCGGGTTCAGTAATTCTTCAATTCTTTCGCGCGTTGCGGCGGCATCTGCCATATTTTGATTGTATATGGCGACCATGCTGTCTTCGCGGGCAATTTCCACGGGCGTGGTTGACATGGCCGGTACGTCCGCGTCGCGGATATATAATTCATCCATTGGTTCCAAGAACCAATCACTGAAATCTTTGCTTTTATAACTGACGATTGAATCATCCCAAATCGGCACGCCGTCGCGCCAATCAACCGTTTTGTCGTATCCGCGCGGTTTGTAATTGTTGCCCGTTCCGTCCCATACCGGTGCGCGATTGTCGGCCGGCACAGGTTTAATGGATAACAATTTCATCTGGCGCATTGGAATCTGGTCGGCATAAACGTATTCCGACGGCATCGCATAATTCATCGCCGCAGGTGCGACGGACGGCGCCGTTATTACATCCACAACCGTTGCGTCTGTTATAATCGGCTGTGCAATTGGGGCAATGTTGCATCCCGCACCAATGCAATCAGATGCATGACCTGGAATCCCGCACAAACACAGCAGTGAAGAAAATATAGCAATTTTAGTTTTCATAATACGAATCATATCATAAAAATACTGTCTTTGAAAATACAAAATTAATTCGGCATTTATTCATTTTGCGCAATTTTCAGTATTCTTGTATCGTTATTCGTGGCGGGGAAAGAAATTGAGAAAATTTTTTGCATCTTTTTTAATTATCACCGTTTCATTATCTGCGCGGAAATCATATGGCCTGGCGGGATTGCAATTGGGCGTTGGTGCATCGGCAACCGGCGGGGTAAATGTTATTGCGGGATACGCCAATCGCAATTCAGACGCATGGTTTTGGCGAAAATTTGGGTTCAGGGCGGATTTTTCATCCACCACGCCCGTTAAATCAACAATGAACGCGGTGGTTCGCGCCGTTATGGGCGACGGTGTGCATGCCGGAACAGGACTGGAAATATACCAAGGCGAAATTTATTCGCGCAGTGCGGCCGCATTGGTGGACTTTTATCCCGTGGCCGGCGGTAAATTCTGGCGCGGGTTTCGTTTAACGGGCGGATTTGCGGGCGGTGTTTTATCATTAAATACAAAATTAACCGGCCCATATCATGCCGCACCACCCGATGCATTTGTTTTTAAGATATTTGGTACATACTATTATTACGCGGGCAATGTTGTAAATGGCACGGCGAAAATAGATTGGAATTATTCTGGGGCGTACTTTGGTATGGGCTATGAAACGGGATTTTGGAACAATTTCGCCATTTATTTGGATGTTGGCGCGGTTTTCAGTGGCCGGGCGGCGCATTTATCACTGAATATGCCCTTTAAAAACCTGTACCAATATGATGAACAGACGGGAACCTGGCAAAGTGTTAACAGTCCTCAATTACAAAGAACCGTAGATAAAATAAAAAATCAGGCGGTTATGGATGCCAATGATGAATTATCCCGAAAAAAGATATTGCCCGTGGTGAAAATTGGCTTTCTGTATCGGTTTTAATGTGCGAATCGGTGAAAAAGCGCACCGGGCGCATCAAATCCGAATCATATTTTGGTGCCATCCGAATCATTTTTGGGCCCCAAAAAGAAAAAAAACGAAAAAAAATGAAAATTATTTTATTTTGTAAAAATGGCGGAAATCCGGCGTTTTTCCTATTGTTTTGGTGGCGGGACAAATTATTTTAAATTTATTTTTTAAAAAGCGCTTGACTTTTTCCTGGTTCCAGTTCATACTAAGCGGGCTTTCAAGTTGGGAACAAATTAAAAATAACTCTCAACCCCTGAAATTCTGCGGTTTACGGGATGACCAATGAAAAAGGGTATCCTCTAAATACGCAAACATTGTGAATAAAAGCAGCTCATCAAAGATTTTTGATGCAAATCAAAAATTAATTTCAAGAAGGGATATGCAGACAGTTGAATTTGGAATTATCCAAACTTTGACTAAGTCAAAAGTGCATATCCTAGACAGGTAGTAGGTTTACATAAAATTAAACCTCGTTAAAAACTTGTCTTGCGAATATAAATATGTAAAGACGAACTGATTATTATGTCAGCTTTGTTTTATGTGCACGGGACTTAAACAACAAGTTTTTATAGAACTTGAGAGTTTGATCCTGGCTCAGAACGAACGCTGGCGGCAGGTCTTAGGCATGCAAGTCGAACGGGTGAAGCAGTGCTTGCACTGTGAATCTAGTGGCGCACGAGTGAGTAACGCGTGGGAAACTGCCCATCACTGGGGAATAACGTTTGGAAACGAACGCTAATACCGCATACGCCGGAAACGGGAAAGATTTATCGGTGATGGATGTGCCCGCGTTGGATTAGCTTGTTGGTGGGGTAACGGCCTACCAAGGCGATGATCCATAGCTGGACTGAGAGGACGATCAGCCACGCTGGAACTGAGACACGGTCCAGACTCCTACGGGAGGCAGCAGCTAAGAATATTGGGCAATGGAGGAAACTCTGACCCAGCCATGCCGCGTGAATGAAGAAGGCCTTCGGGTTGTAAAGTTCTTTTAGTCGTGAAGATGATGACAGTAGCGACAGAAAAAGCACCGGCTAACTTCGTGCCAGCAGCCGCGGTAATACGAAGGGTGCAAGCGTTGTTCGGATTTACTGGGCGTAAAGCGTCCGTAGGTGGTTTGTTAAGTCAGGGGTGAAATCCCAAGGCCCAACCTTGGAACTGCCTTTGATACTGGCAAGCTGGAGCGTGATAGAGGAAGATGGAATATCTGGTGTAGGGGTGAAATCCGTAGATATCAGATGGAACACCAATGGCGAAGGCAGTCTTCTGGATCATTGCTGACACTGATGGACGAAAGCGTGGGTAGCAAACAGAATTAGATACTCTGGTAGTCCACGCCCTAAACGATGCATGCTTGTTGTTGGTTTCCTTCGGGATATCAGTGACGTAGCTAACGCGTTAAGCATGCCGCCTGGGGAGTACGATCGCAAGATTAAAACTTAAAGGAATTGACGGGGACCCGCACAAGCGGTGGAGTATGTTGTTTAATTCGATGCTACGCGAGAAACCTTACCGACCCTTGACATCTTGGTCGCGATTTCCAGAGATGGATTTCTTCAATTTGGTTGGACCAAAGACAGATGCTGCATGGCTGTCGTCAGCTCGTGTCGTGAGATGTTAGGTTAAGTCCTGCAACGAGCGCAACCCACGCCCTATGTTGCCAGCGGGTAATGCCGGGAACTCTTAGGGGACTGCCCGCGTCAAGCGGGAGGAAGGTGTGGATGACGTCAAGTCATCATGGTTCTTACGGGTCGGGCTACAAACGTACTACAATGGCGACAACAATGGGTCGCAATGCCGCAAGGCAAAGCCAATCCTTAAAAGTCGTCTCAGTTCAGATTGCCCTCTGCAACTCGAGGACATGAAGCTGGAATCGCTAGTAATCGCTGATCAGAATGCAGCGGTGAATACGTTCCCGGGTCTTGTACACACCGCCTGTCAAACCATGAGAGTCGATTTCACCCGAAGTCGGTAGTTTAACGCAAGAGAACGCCGCCTACGGTGGGGTTGGTGATTGGGGTTAAGTCATAACAAGGTAGCAGTACCGGAAGGTGCGGCTGGATCACCTCCTTTATAGAGAATACCGTTTACACGAAAACGGTCAAATCCAAACGCGACTGTCTGAATATCTCTTTTTGAAATGGCGAATAATTCTGGTATCAGCGGAACTATTGAATAAAAGATATTTTCGTAAAATCAGAAATAATCTGGGTCAGTAGTTCAGTTGGTTAGAATGCCGCTCTGATACAGCGGAGGTCGAAGATTCGAGTTCTTCCTGACCCACCACTTAATTTGATGAGGTTGGAATCAGAAACAAGTGATTGTTTTTGATTCCAGATGTTCCAGTAATATCTTCGGAATCTGCTTTTATAGCAATACATTGTGAATCGGTTTATATGTCGCAAATTAAAATTTATAGAAATATAAAACTTTGATTTGTTGAACATCGTATAATAATCTCAAAAATCTTTCTAAAATTTAAGAGTAATCACGAAAGTGATAATTCAATTAGAAAACAAGAATCAACTGAAAATGCTTAAAAGACGTTTAACAAACGTCTGCTCATTTAAGTTCTTTTATTAAGTGCCAGAAGACATTCTCTTCAAGCATAAGATAAAAAGTAACAAAGGGTGTTTAGTGGATGCCTTGGCAATCAGAGGCGATGAAGGACGTGAAAGACTGCGATAAGCCACGACGAGCCGTCAATATGCTTTGACTCGTGGATGTCCGAATGGGGAAACCCACGGCTTTATGCCGTATCTTTGGCTGAATACATAGGTCAAAGAAGCAAACGCGGAGAAGTGAAACATCTCAGTACCCGCAGGAAAAGAAAGCAACAGCGATTCCCTTAGTAGTGGCGAGCGAAAAGGGACCAGCCCAGTGGCCGAGATTTTAGTTAGCAAAATGTGGTGGAAAACACAGCAATAATAGGTGATAGCCCTGTATGCGAAAACTAGTTTCTTGGTCCAAGAGTAGAGCCGGACACGTGAAATCCGGTTTGAATATGGGGGGACCTTCCCCCAAGGCTAAATACTCCTGATTGACCGATAGTGAACAAGTACCGTGAGGGAAAGGTGAAAAGAACCCCGAAGGGGGAGTGAAATAGACACTGAAACTGAATACTTACAAGCTGTCAGAGCCGGTTTTCCGGTGATGGCGTACCTTTTGTATAATGAGCCAACGAGTTATTATTGCATGCAAGCCTAAGCCGTTAGGTGTAAGCGAAGGGAAACCGAGTCTGAATAGGGCGATTTGAGTATGCAGTAATAGACCCGAAGCGGGGTGATCTAGGTATGGGCAGGCTGAAGGCGGCGTAACAGTCGCTGGAGGGCCGAACGCACCAATATGGCAACATTGGGCGATGACCTGTGTCTAGGGGTGAAAAGCCAATCGAACCCCGTTATAGCTGGTTCTCCGCGAAAACTATAGAGGTAGTGTCTCTTGTGTTCGTTGTTGGGGGTAAAGCACTGAAATGGCTAGGGGGAGTAAAATCTTACCAACCCATATCAA
Organism: Pseudomonadota bacterium; assembly: GCA_023402015.1. Lineage (GTDB taxonomy): Bacteria > Pseudomonadota > Alphaproteobacteria > Rs-D84 > Rs-D84 > Enterousia. The sequence goes on from JAEXCU010000015.1 coordinate 30,912, forward strand.
ACTCTGAATACCAACAAAATATAGCAAGGGAAACAGTCCATCGGTGCTAAGGTCGGTGGACGAGAGGGCAACAGCCCAGACCGCCAACTAAGGTCCCCAAATAATGATTAAGTGGGAAAGTGAGTCGAAATTCCAAAACAACCAGGATGTTGGCTTGGAAGCAGCCATCGTTTAAAGAAAGCGTAATAGCTCACTGGTCTATTAGAGTTTCGGCAACGAAAATGTAACGGGGCTAAAATCATTTACCGAAGTTGCGGGTGCGTCGTAAGACGTGCGGTAGCGGAGCATTCTGTAAGCCTGTGAAGCGGAAGGCGCGAGCCACCGTGGAGGTATCAGAAGCGCGAATGTTGGCATGAGTAGCAGCTAATCAAGGTGAGAAACCTTGACGCCGTAAGAGCAAGGGTTCCTATCCAATGTTAATCAGGGTAGGGTGAGTCGACCCCTAAGGCGAGGCCGAAAGGCGTAGTCGATGGGAACACGGTTAATATTCCGTGACCTGCTGGAGAGTGACGAATTGTGTAAATTGTTTCGCCTTATTGGATTGGCGGGGCAGTGAAACAGTTCCGGGAAATAGCCCCAGCGTATAGATCGTACCCAGAACCAACACAGGTGCTCGAGTCGAGTAGACTAAGGCGGTTGAGAGAACTATGTTGAAGGAACTAGGCAAAATGCATCCGTAACTTCGGGATAAGGATGACCTGTTTCAAGGCAACTTTAATCAGGTGACACAAACCAGGTGGGGGCGACTGTTTACTTAAAACCCAGGTCTCTGCTAAATCGTATAAGATGATGTATAGGGACTGACGCCTGCCCAGTGCTGGAAGGTTAAGCTGAGGTGTGCAAGCACTGATGTGAAGCCCCAGTAAACGGCGGCCGTAACTCTAACGGTCCTAAGGTAGCGAAATTCCTTGTCGGGTAAGTTCCGACCCGCATGAATGGCGTAACGATCTCCACACTGTCTCCAACATAGACTCAGCGAAATTGAATTCTCGGTGAAAATGCCGGGTACCCGCAGCTAGACGGAAAGACCCTATGAAGCTTTACTGCAGTTTCGTACTGGCACTAGGATACATTTGCGTAGGATAGGTGGGACGCTTTGAAGTGCGGATTTTGGTTCGCATGGAGCGGTTGGTGAAATACCACCCTAATGTGTTTTAGTGTCTAACCCGCGTTCTTGAAACAGGGCGGGGGACAGTGCGTGATGGGCAGTTTGACTGGGGTGGTCGCCTCCCAAATCGTACCGGAGGCGCGCGAAGGTTTGCTCAGGCTGGTCGGAAATCAGCCGGTGAGTGCAATGGCAAAAGCAAGCCTGACTGCAAGGAGGACACTCCGAGCAGAGACGAAAGTCGGTCATAGTGACCCGGTGGCCCCGCATGGAAGGGCTATCGCACACGGATAAAAGCTACTCTAGGGATAACAGGCTGATGCTACCCAAGCGTCCATAGCGACGGTAGTGTTTGGCACCTCGATGTCGACTCATCGCATCCTGGGGCTGGAGCAGGTCCCAAGGGTATGGCTGTTCGCCATTTAAAGCGGTACGTGAGTTGGGTTAATAACGTCGTGAGACAGTTAGGTCCCTATCTACTGTGGGCGTTGGATATTTGAGCGAACTTGACCTTAGTACGAGAGGACCGGGTCGAACGAATCTCTGGTGTACCTGTTGTCGCGCCAGCGGCACCGCAGGGTAGCTATATTCGGAACAGATAACCGCTGAAAGCATCTAAGCGGGAAGCTGGTCGCAAGATAAGATATCCCTATGAGTTCAGTTCTAGACTAGGACATTGATAGGCTGTATGTGTAAGCCCTGTGAGGGGTTTAGCTTAACAGTACTAATCGAACCATTGACTTTTTATCTTATCGTTTGACTTTATGTCAGACGAATGCTTGAAGAGAACGTTGACAATTGATTCTTATTGATTATAATGATGTTCGCTGGATTTATTCTGGTGATTATTGAGCGGGAGCCACCCTCTGTTCCATCCCGAACCAGACAGGGAAACCCCGTATCGCCGATGGTACTTTGGCTTAAGCCACGGAAGAGTAGGTCGTCGCCAGAATAAATCCAGTTTACGACATATAAACCGAATTTAAAACCGCCCCATGTGGGCGGTTTTTTATTATGTTTTAATTATAATCGTATTATAATAATCTTGTGATAATATGAATTATTGGATACTGATATGAAATATGTAAAAACAGGCAAGTTTACCACCCAACAGATGAGCATTGATGAAACAATCACCGAACTGGAAGATGTTATCGCGATTGCCAAGGATATTTTAGGCTCACCGGATGTTCCACAGGATGTTCGCAAGAACATTGCATCTGCCTTGATATATCTAAAAGAAGCAGAAAGTTATACTCCATATATTCGTGAAAAAGTAAAGATTGCTATGGAATATGTCCCTGAGGATATTCAGCAACAACAATACCTGTGATAACACTGCCCCATGTGGGCGGTTTTTATTTGTATCGCATGTTTTATAATGTATAATAAAAACATGGTTGCAACAGAACAAAAAATCCAACGGGTATTAAACGAAATTCATAAAATTTTTCGCAATGCAATTGGTCCCCGAAATCGCCGCGAATATATGCGTGAAAATAATATAAATGGCGGTATAGATTGGTCATTTTCTTTGTCTACGGATGTTATTGTGAATAATAAAATTCCTGCATCTGTTATTGGTTGTACAGGAATTGCCAAGGTATTTTGCACGTATGCGGCGAATTCAGGATTAGAATGCTGGGTCATTGCGACGGCAGAGTATAATGATTGGCAACGTGCCAAGGCGGGTGAAAACAATATTATAAATGGTCATCAAATAATCGCGGTTAAAATAAATGGTAAATTGTGCGCATTTGATCCGGGGCGTCCGGAATTAACATTGATTGACGGCGAGATTGCCCCAGGACGCTTTCTAAAAGCGGTACAGGGTCGTCCGGCATATCTGGTTTGTGGGATTATACCACGTGATGAATTTGCACATTGTGATACGTATCAGAAATTAAGAAATTTGTATGCCAGTGGGTCAATGGATAATTCAGATTTTCTAATAACGCCCCAGATTTAACACACGCGTAGTCAAGGATAATAAATGCAAAATGCAATAATATTGTCATGACGTCAAAAACAAAAAGTGTCTTAACAGATGGCACGCCTCCTCTGTACGCATCGTATTGTCATTTATGTGGGGCGCCATTATAATGACAATATATTAAACGAATTATTTGACCGCATTATTGTGATATTTTTGGCTTGAAAAAAATTCATAAAACCGTTAATTTATAAGGCATAAAGGCATCAAAATATATGCCGAAAACAAACCACCGATTAAATTGGCGGTTTTTTTTCTTATAAAATTCCCGAAATTCTGCATATCTTAACCCTTTGATTTTTGCCGAATCTAATCGGTCATTTGGGCATGGCAGGGATTATTGTTGGCTTTATGGGGCTGATTTTTACAACCCGTGCATTTGGGGCCAGTTGCATAAGTTGTACCAATTCAATCACCGGTGCATGCACCACAACAGGCCCAAACTGTTGCGCCCCATGCACCAGTGGTGGCACCATAACCCCAACATCATGCCCAGATGATTGTCCCAGCACATCGTTTTTTTCCCAAGTTTCCGGCACGAATTATGAGGCCAAGTGTGTTGATAGTACATTTAGTGGTAAAATCTGCAAATACCAATGCATAGATGGATATTTCAATTATAATGGCGGTGTTGGTAATTTAAATGGCACCCCAACGTGTTATAAATGCCCGACCGCAAATGTTCAATCATGTACCCGAACAAAACTTACCTGTAAAAGTGGATATTTTCATTTTACCCGCAGTCATAACTGCGTTGCATGCGTTGAAAATGCAACGTGCACGGATGGCGAAAATTTTAATTGCAAAATCGGGTATTACCAATCCAACACACTGGCCTGCGCGCAATGCCCGTATGATTCCGAAACAAAACAATATGGTACCACCAGTGCCCCAGGCGCAACATCAGAAAATCAATGCTATGTACCGGCTGATATTTCTGTTTCTGACACAACAGGTGTTTGGACGTATATTGAAAATTGCCAATATACAGGGTAAAAAATCCCCGAATGGGGATTTTTATTCATTAAAGATTTTTCAGGCGCATTTAATTTATACTGGACAATAATTTAAATCTGCACCCCCAAGAAGTATTTTGCCGCCTGGCCAATTATAAATGATGCAACAGATACCCCCAGGCATACCCCCAACATTTCCCAAAACGCCCGCCACCATGGGCGTTTGTTTATTTGGCCAATGCACCAATTAAACGCAAAAACAATCGCAACCACAACGCCGCCCATTATGCCCAATGCCCAAAACCTGTTGGGGATAATGCAAAACGGTATCAGTAATGCAACGCTGGTGCCGACATACATTATTCCGGTGTACATCGCACTGACCCATGCATCTGGTTTACCGTCGGCCCGTTGTGCCATATAATTTGCGGCCGCCATAGACAGACTGGCCGCGACGGTGGCAATTGCACCGGTCATGATGATTATACGATTGCTGGCAATTGCAAATGTGAGCCCCGCGATAATACCGGTCAGTTCCACCAATGCGTCATGCATCCCCAAAACCATTGCGCCGGTGTATTTAAATTTGCATGGATTATTCACGATTATTGTCCCTGATTATTTGCCACGAATTTTAACATAATTGTCATCCAGATGCGTCAGGAATCAGATCTGATTTTACCGGTTGTTTTTGATTGACTTCTGTGGGCGCCGCAATACAATTACATAACGCATGGGGGCGCGAAGAGAATATAACAAAAATAACAAGGCATATACATGCAAAAAAATGAATCCCTGATAATCATTGATGCCAATGGCGTCAAAACCAAAGATTCCAAAGGAAATGAATATTATCGTGGCGTGCGCTTAAATAATGTTGCGATGACAATCAGATATTTTCAAATTGCCCAGGAATTTTGGAAAACACAAAATGTTAATGGCCAACCTGTGGAATTAAATAAAATTCAGGTTATGACCGCCGCAAACAGTGTGGTTCCATACAACGCGCCGTCTAAAAAGTTGGTTGCACCATTGGAAAGCCCGGTACAAATGAACAATCGTATTGCGTGGTACACCGCAGAATTTATTATTAATGGCCGCGCAGTTAAAACACCATGGTTGTGCCACAGTTTACATGAAACATCGTTCAAGGCATCGCAATCTGCGGCCAGTGGGGTTGCATACGATTTTGCATATGCGGATGCGTTGCATCGTGGTGTTTATGCGGCATTGGCGGACCAGGTCAAGGTACACTAAAACATCCGGAATTATCAATATGTACATTTATCGTTGGTGGCGTTTGTTATAACGTATGTTCCGCTGTCATCGTTATATGTACCGTCGGGCGCCCAGCATGTTGCAACGGCGCCCGTGTTATAATCAGGCGACGTGCCATAAATGTTATTGCCGGATGCATCTGTTCCAACGGCGGGACATTGCACGCATTTTTTTGTCAGTATTGTGCCGCCCATATAATAACCCGGTTTGCAAGAAACGTACGTTTGTGTTGTTGCCACGCAATCTGCATTGACGATGCGTGCGGTTGTGATAATTGCGATTATCAAAATTAATTTTTTCATTTATTTTCCCCCATTCTGGATTTAATTAAGGTTAATACATCCTTTGCAATAGTGTCTGCCACCACTGTCTGTTTTATTGGTTGTGCTGATTTCATATAAATATTCTTTGGTGGTTTTTATCGTTGGACTGCACGATCCATAATTTTGTTTCAGATATCCTGTATCATCACTGGCAACAATAATATTGTCTGTACGTGTGCACAGTGTTGTTTCTGTGCCGTTCAGGTTTGTTTGTGTTGTCATGCTCCAGCCCGCCGGGCATGTTTCAGATGATGTTTCCAGATAACAAATCGGGCAGCAGTATTGACCAGATTTGCATTGCGCATTGCATTCGGTTTGGGTTAGTCCCTGGGTTTCACTGAAACACATTAGATTGGTTGGATCCAATTTACTGACCGCCATGGATGCATTTGATGTGGTAATCATTGCAATGATTATAAGAAATTTTGTTTGTTTCATAATTTTCGTCCCCGATAAAGTCAAATAAAAAACCGTCATAGGAATGACGGTCGGGGATTGAAAAATCATATTGTGGAATGATCCTGCGGCCTTTGGGCATGCCCTGTTTTATAACCGCAGATCCCCGACATATAATCGGGTGATAAAACATACGGCGCAAACCGCGCCGACATTTTCAGTCGGATTACAACGCCGAAATCAGCGCTGCCACAATACGGGATTTTTCAGTTCCCTGAGCCAACATCCCTGTTGATTCATTTAAGATTATAAAAAAGTGGCGCCCACAACACAAGTGTTTTATCATTGCATTATGATTTTAAAACGCGATTTTTATTTACAGGACCCATTTGACGCCGTACGCGGTTTGCTGGGGGCGTATTTATGTCGCACAATGGATGACGGCACAATCATTCGCGCCCGTATTGCAGAGGTGGAATTATACCACCAATCCGAACGCGCATGTCATGCGTTTGGCGGCCGATGCACCACCCGCAATGACGCAATGTTTATGGCAGGCGGTCATGCATATGTTTATTTATGTTATGGTTTGCATAATATGTTAAACATTGTTCTGGGGCCGGCCGATACGGCAATGGCGGCATTGGTGCGTGCGGTGGAAATTCCGGGCGGAAATGGTCCGGGAAAATTATGCGCCACAATGGGAATAACGCGCGCGGATAACAAATTGGATTTAACGCTGGGGCAAAAAATGTGGATTGCGCCGCGTGATACCACCCCAGAAATTATTACTGGTCCCCGTATTGGTGTGGATTACGCTGGAACGGATGCAAAACTGCCCTGGCGATTTGCAATCGCAGACAGTGTGTATATCAGCAAACCATTTAATTAATTTTATAAATCAATTACGACCGCGCCTTGGCGCACAATATTAATTGCATTCCCGGTCAGTATTGCAACCGTGCTGGGGGCGCCGCCCATTTTTTCAGTTGCATTATTTACAACGATAATATCGGGAAATTGTGCGCGGATTTCATCTGCGCTGGTTAAAACCGGCTGGCCAGAAATATTTGCAGACGTTGTGGCCAGGCAATGTCCATCAATCACGCCACATAATTCCTGAAACGGTTTGTAATTCGGCACGCGAACCGCGCCAAACGACATTGTATCTGTTTCTGCCACCGGAATACCGATTGTCAGTGCGCCGGGCCAGTATTTTTCGGCCAATTCCATTGCGCGCGACGGATATTGTGTCATATACGGTTTTATATGGTCCAATGTGTCGGACATTATTATTAAATGCTTTTCCCGGGGACGCTGTTTTATTTCAAACAATGCATCCGCCCCGCGGCGTGTCGGCAATGCCCCCAGGCCCCAAACGGTATCTGTTGGAAACGCAATAACGCCGCCATTGTTCAGGTGAATATTTAATTTTTTTATAAATTCATATGTCATACCAAACAACGTATTATTATTCATATGAACTGTAAAGATAAAAAAACGATTAAAATAATGTTTTTTCTGATATTTTCTGCTTGCATTTACGAATGTTTTTGCCCAGAATTCCTAAGCATTTTTTAATTCAAAGGAGAAACCATGAGCAACAAATGGGTATATACTTTCGGCAACGGTGCGGCCGAAGGACGTGCAGATATGAAAAATCTGCTGGGTGGCAAGGGTGCAAACTTGGCGGAAATGAATTTGGTTGGTTTGCCTGTTCCTGCTGGCTTTACCGTTACAACAGACGTGTGCACGTATTATTACGGAAATAATCAAACATATCCGAACGATTTAATGGACCAAGTGCGCGCGGGTATTGCGCATATTGAATCCATTATGGGCAAAAAGTTTGCAGATACTGAAAACCCGTTGTTGGTTTCTGTGCGCAGTGGTGCGCGTGTTTCTATGCCGGGTATGATGGACACTGTTTTGAACCTGGGCTTGAACGATGAAACGGTAAAAGCGTTGGCAAAAATTTCTGGTAATGAACGTTTTGCGTATGATTCATATCGCCGCTTTATTATGATGTTTTCTGACGTTGTGTTGGGTGCGGATATTGATTTGTTTGAACACACCCTGGAACGTATGAAAGAAGACAAAGGGTACAAAGTTGACACCGAAATGACGGCCGACGACCTGAAAGAACTGGTTGAAAAGTTCAAAGAAATCGGTGTTAAAATTGGCAAAGTATTCCCCCAGGATCCATGGGAACAATTAAAACTGGGTATCGGCGCCGTGTTTGGCAGTTGGATGTCCAAAAAGGCAATTACATATCGTAAATTAAATAATATCCCGGGTGATTGGGGCACGGCGGTAAATGTCCAGGCAATGGTATTTGGTAATTCTGGCGATGACAGTGCAACCGGCGTTTGTTTCAGCCGCGACCCAGCAACCGGTGAAAATAAATATTATGGTGAATATCTGATTAACGCCCAGGGCGAAGACGTTGTTGCGGGTATCCGTACACCACAACCGATGAGCAAAGATGGTTCCGGTCGCCTGTCGCTGGAAGAAGCGATGCCGGCCGTATACCAGGAACTGTGCGATGTTCGTCAAAAACTGGAACAACACTACAAAGATATGCAGGACATGGAATTCACCATTGAACATGGAAAATTGTGGATGCTGCAATGCCGCAATGGAAAACGCACTGCGGCCGCGGCCGTTCGCATGGCGGTTGAAATGGTTGAAGAAGGTTTGCTGACCAAGGAAGAGGCAATCCTGCGCGTTGGTGCGGACCAGTTAAATCACCTGTTGCATCCGATGTTGGATCCGGCGGCGGAAAAGAAAGTTATTGCGGTCGGTTTGCCTGCGTCCCCGGGCGCGGCCGTTGGCCAGGCAGTATTTAATGCCGAAGATGCCGAAAAATGGGCGGCTTCGGGCAAGAAAGTAATGCTGATACGTATTGAAACATCACCCGAAGACATTGCGGGTATGAACGCGGCCCAGGGTGTTATAACGGCGCGCGGTGGTATGACATCGCATGCGGCGGTGGTTGCACGTGGTATGGGAACACCATGCGTATCTGGTTCGCCTGATATCAAGATTGATTACGAAACCAAAACAATGAAAACAACCGGCGGCGCAATTATCCGCGAAGGCGACTGGGTTTCCATTGACGGTGCCAAAGGCCAGATTATCGAAGGCCAGGTTCCAACCGTTTCTGTTGAACTGACCGGTAATTTTGGAACATTGATGAAATGGGTTGACGAAATCAAAACCCTGACGGTCAAGGCAAATGCCGAAACACCCAAAGATGCCAAACAGGCGCGTGATTTCGGTGCCGAAGGTATTGGTTTGGCGCGTACGGAACACATGTTCTTTGACCCGTCCCGTATCCAGGATATGCGCGAAATGATTTTGGCCGATGACGAAGCCGGTCGTCGCGCGGCACTGGCGAAATTGTTGCCGTATCAAAAGGCAGACTTTGTTGAACTGTTCAAAATTATGGACGGTCTGCCGGTTACAATTCGTTTGATTGACCCACCGTTGCATGAATTCTTGCCACATACTGATGCGGACATGATTGAATTGGCAAATCATATCGGCAAACCATTGGAATTCGTCAAGGCACGTGCCGAAGCATTGCATGAACAAAACCCAATGTTGGGCCATCGCGGTTGCAGATTGGCAATCACATATCCGGAAATTTGCGAAATGCAGACACGCGCAATTTTGTCTGCGGCAATTGAATGCAAAAACGCGGGTATTCGTGTTTATCCGGAAATAGAGGTTCCATTGGTTGGTTCCAAAAAAGAAGTGGATATCGTCAAAGCCGTTATAGAAGCCAGTGCAGATTCATTGTTTGCCGAAACCGGCGACAGTGTTGAATACACCGTGGGTTCCATGATTGAATTGCCGCGCGCGGCGGTTCTGGCCGATGAAATCGCGGACAGTTGCGAATTCTTTGAATTCGGAACAAACGATTTAACCCAGACAACATTGGGTATGTCGCGCGATGATACTGCGAAAATCTTGGACGAATATCGTGCCCGTGGCGTATATGTCGCAGACCCATTTGCATCTGTTGACCAATTGGGTGTTGGATTGTTGATAAAAGATGCGGTTGAAAAGGCACGTCGCACCAAGGGTGATAACATTCATCTGGGGGTATGCGGTGAACACGGTGGTGATCCGGAATCAATTGAATTCTTTCATAAACTGGGATTCAATTCCGTATCGTGCAGTCCGTTCCGCGTGCCAATTGCACGTTTGGCGGCGGCCCAGGCGGCGGTTAAATTCCCGCGCAAATAAATGCACCGCGCATAAAAATAACAGCCACCCGATTGGGTGGCTGTTATTTATTGACAAAAAATTAAATCGGTTTATTATTGGGCAACAAAATTTATATAAAGTACGGAAATAAAAATGACCATTAATACGCGATTTGCAATTGTTATTCAGCCTGCGACAATAAAAGATAATACATTTGTTCCGGCGCAATTTCGCTTTGTGCAAAGTGAAACGTGCCCATTGGGCAATACAAAATGCAGTTTTCACAGTGCCAATATTACCCATTGCGTTCGTGGCGGAACAGATGGCATTCACACCGTATGTTTATGCAAGCCCGTTGGTCATCTGCGCGAAAATGATGTGTCATATTTTTACAATCAAATCCGTCAAATCGGCGGTGAAGTCATGCTGTCCCAGATACGGGCGCAACTGCGCAATAATGTGCGTCGTGGTTAAAAACTGAAATTCACAGCAAACCCGGTAAAATTAAATCCCAGGTTGGTATCTGTAAAATTGCCGTTGGAAAAATGCTGGGTAAACCATTCTATACGCCAACGGTCTGAAACATCTTTGCCGATAAAGAACCGTTCACCAAATACCAGACGGCTGTCAACATACCTGTCGCGGGAATCGCGCATATATGGCCCCACACCAAATCCCAAATAAAATCCATTCCATGACAACAGGGCGATATCCCATGAAACGCCGATTGCAAAGAAAGACAGGCCCCTGTCGTGTTCGTATCCGAAATTTTGAACCAGGTTAAAGTTTATTCGCGACGGCAGGCGAAATATTTCCATTGGTTGGCTGTACTGAAAATTAAAATTGGTCATTGATTGGAATTCCCACAAAATGGGGTCAACCAATTTGAACAGTGTTCCCGAACCGGTACCCTGACTGGCATATATCGCGACAGAATTTATACACCCGTCGCAAAACATCGGGTTTTCGTCCGCGCGTGCAGACAATGGCAATGCAATTAACGATAACAGGGCGATAAATTTTTTCATGGTGCCATTATATCTTAAATCCATGTAATCGGCAAACAGTAAAAAGTCTTTTCTGGGCGCCCTGGTTTTCTTATTTACACAGGTTTTCAAAAATGTTATAATTAGACAAAGTATATATGCCAATGGCATGCATGCGCGCTGTAAAACAGCGGGTTTTCCGGCCCACCCCGGATACAGGAGAGTATTTTATGAAAAGCCGTAATTTCGCAGATTTTTGCAAAAATGCAATGGGTACAGTGTTTTTATTGGCCGGTGCATTTTTCGTTTGTTCTACGTTGGTATCAATGCGGGCGGTTTTCGCAGACCCAATCGCACCTGCGGCAATAACCGCGCAATCGGGACGCGCCGGCGCCACCGGGCGCAGTAATGCGACCCCGCGCAATGCAACAAACACGGTATCCCGCGCAACCGGCACCACAACCGCGGCGACCCCGTCGCGCAGTGTTGCGTCGCGCGCCAATGCCGCAAATTCTTCGCGCGTAACAACGGCAAATTCATCCCGCGCAACAACGGCGGCCACCACAACAAATAATGCATCACGTGGTGTTGCATCGCGCAACGTTGTTTCCCGCACGGGTACCACAAATGCATCGCGCAGTACGGGTGCAACAACCGCACGCAGTGTTCGCGCCCGCGCTGCCAATCCGTCCCGCGTTTCTTTGCAGGGCAGTGCAATCCGTGGGTCCAAGGCATCAACAAATACATACACGTATTTGTCAAACAAACTGTACACTGGCAATTATTCAAATATCATTGATTCATCCACTGGTTTGATTTCGGCCGATGCATACAACAATTGTATGGAATCATATTATGCATGCATGGACGAAATCTGCACCGCACGTAATGCGGCCCAGCGTCGTTGCGCATGCGCCGGTCGTGTCAAAGCCTTTGCCGAGGCGGAAAGCCAACTGGAAACGGCCAACGAAGAATTGATTAAGGTTTCTGGTGAATTGGCATTGCTGATTGCAACCAAGGGCAAAGATGTCAGCGAGGCATTTAAATTAACCGATGCAGAAAAGGTTATGAACTGCGTTTCCTGGCAAGAGGCCAGCAAGAAAGGCACCATTTCATCTGATGATTTCGGCGATTGGTGCGCACAACACGCGATTTATGACGGCACATGCAGTAATACAACCCCGCCGTCTTATTGTAAAGAAAATGGCAATTCATTCGGATTTGATGTCAGTGCCCTGGACGGCAGTGGCAGTGATATCTTGGCATCATTACAATCATGGGCCAATGCCAAGGAAAAAACCCTGACCATCATTTCTGATGATGAAAACAGCCTGACCAGTGCGTTTGACAATCTGTCCCAGGTGGTCAGTGGCCTGGCCGGAATTAATGGCGCGTTTTCCAACAGTGAAAATCTGAAAGATTCATTGGCAGAAACATGGGGATATGAATTGTTTGAATATGCCCACAACAATGTTTGCAACCGCGTTTTGGATTCCTGCTTTAACGGTATTTACGAGGCATGCGGTGCCCCACCGTCATCGGGTCGCAAATGCGGCAATGGTCAATCACAATGCCCGTACAATTATAACAGTGTTATCAGTGTTTCAAACACCGGTACATATGAATTGAACTTTGTTGAACCGAATACCGGTTATACTGCATCCAATTCGGCAACATGCTTTGGTTATACATCTGCATCGGGCGACCCGTATTCAAACCTGCGTGGTCCGGTGGCCGATGCCCGCCGCAGCATTTTGCAGAAATATGCGCTGGATGCGAATGCGGACTGCGACGCATATGGCGACCAATTGCGTACAACCGCCCAGAATATCGGATATCAAAAGGTTGCCGCGCAACAGGCACTGCAACAGAAACGTCTGGAATTTGCCCAGGATGAAAAACAATCTGTGCTGACCGATGCGATTACGGCGGGCACCAACTTTAACGAATGTATGAGCGAGATTTTAGACTGTTATGAAACCCAGGCGAATTCACATGGCCCCGGTTCCAGCAGTGTGTGGTCTGATTCACGTATCAAAACATATTGTGCCCAGGTTGCAAATGTTCCGCATTGCTATGAAACAATGATTTGCAATCCGTCATCTGCCCAGTTCAAGGCGGTTATTGACAAGGCCGACAGTGCACAATGCCTGAACAGCCAGGATTACACCAAGAACACATGCCGCAATATCGTTACATTGAACGAAATCTTGAATGGTACGGGCGCGGCAAAGCCGGGCAACATACCGTCTGAATCCAATGGTGATTCTGCGGGTATGCGTGAACAATGCCTGTTGGATTCATTTGTTGATGAAATCCGTTCATGGAGTGCAAATAAATAATTATCCCCATGATAAATAAAACCGCCCGATTGGGCGGTTTTTTATTATATGTTTACAATTTTGTGCATTTTTGATGCGTAAATGGGCCATTTTGTAGAAAACTTTGTGCAAAACGCTTGACTTTGGGTAAAAAAATGTTATTTTTGTATCAGTTTTAAACAAAATGAACAAGAACAAAACATAAGAGAAAGAAAATGAGCAATTTTGCAATCTTTCAAACCGGTGGCAAACAGTATCGCGTCAGTGTTGGTGATATTGTCAAGGTTGAAAAACTGAATGCCGACGGCAACGTTGAATTTGACCAGGTGTTGATGGTCGGCGACAAAGTCGGCAATCCGTTGGTTAATGGCGCCAAAGTCATGGCCCAGGTTATTGAACAAAAACGTGGGGACAAAATTTTGGTGTTCAAGAAAAAACGCCGTCAAAATTATCGCCGCACACGTGGTCATCGCCAGTATATTACTGTGTTGAAAATCACGGATATCAAAGGTTAATTTCTGGTTATAAAAATCAGAAAAATCAGAAATTAAAAGGAGTTTAATTATGGCACATAAGAAAGCGGGTTCGGCAACAACGAACGGACGCGATTCAGCAGGACGCAGACTGGGTGTTAAAAAATCCGGTGGCAGCCGTGTTATCCCAGGAAACATCATCATTCGCCAACGTGGTACATCCGTACATCCGGGCGCGAATGTTGGCATGGGCAAAGATCACACTATATTTGCCAAGGTCGCAGGCAAGGTTCAATTTAAAACCGGCCTGAATGATCGCAAGACCGTTTCCGTCGTTCCAGAAGAAGACGCGAAATAATAAAAAACCGCCCAATCGGGCGGTTTTTTCGTGATACGTGATACGACTTTCTCATTTGTCATTCCACTCTGCACTTCGTTTGCTCACAATGACAAAATTATTTATATTCGTTATCCGTAATACGTGAAACGTGATACGACTTCACCATTGTCATGGCGAGGCACGTCAGTGCCGTTGCAATCCTGCCGTCTTTGCAATGCAAAGCCGCGCCATGTTTATTATTGAAATATGTAAATATTCATTGTATAATTCATTCGCATTGGCTGATTACCAATGCGGGGTGTAAGAACCTCCAATATAAAAATTCTCCAACCCGGTTGGAGGGTCGTGATATATTTGAATAAGCGACACTATTATATTGTAGTTCTTAACCTCCAACCGCCCTTAATCACGGCGGTGTTTTTTTAACAAAAACAGCGAGGAAGAAAAATGAATGACATACAATACAGTGCGAAATACCTGGGACAACTGATGCGCCAGGCCAGGCGCCAATATCACATACCGATTGGCGAAATGGCCGGTATTTTACACATACCAGCAGATACCTTGGACGGTTATGAAAAAGGGATTATCCAGATACCAATACCGATACTGGAAAGAATATTTGTGATTGGGTTTGGCACAATGAGTTTAAAACGTAATGACCGTCATTACAGATACATGACCAAGGTTTATTTTAAACACGGGGTGTATAAATACATCCCTGTTCAAAAACCAGATGAAACCCCAGGGATAAATTGAAATCCGCGCAGGGCTTCATCCCCAGCGATACGTATCACGTTTCAAGTATTACGTATCACGAAAAAATCCCCCACACGGGGGATTAATTGTATAAATCATCGCAATCGTGTGAATTTTAATCTTTTACCTGTTATGATGTTGTGTTATAATTAAACAAAGAAATGAAAAAACTGTTCACGTGTTTTTTCGCATTGTTTTTATATGCGCCATGCGCCGTTGCGGCCGATGGTGCCGTTTCGCGTGTCGCGGGAAATAATGCCACAGATTCCACCGTGCGGGCGGATGCAAATGCGCGGTCCGGGACAAATCGTTCGGGCGTACGTGATTCATCAGATGACAATTCCACAACTGCGCGTGCGGCCCCACGCACCACCACCGGTGCCGATGCGTCCACGTCCGTGCGCGGAAATGTTGCAGGTCGTGGAAATAATCAATCGCGGACAACAATTGCGGTTGGTGCCGCACGCGTTGCCGCAAACGAAGACAAACCGCACATTGTTTCACGCAGTGGTGCATCCAATTCTGCAACCGGCATGGCCGCGGAATCCAAAACCGCGCCGCGCCGTACACCAATAACAACGCGTTCATCTGCATCTGATTTGGGCAGTCGCATTCGTGCCCCGATTTCCAGTGCCAAGAACGCAAATCGCACAGCTGATACAGACAGTGAATCACGCAGTGTCAGCGCACGCGCCACCGCAACCCGCGAAACCATTGAAGAGGCGAAAAACCGCCTGGAACAAACGGCGGATTTAAATAAATCGTGCCAGGAACAATATAATGATTGCATGGACCAGTTCTGCGCGGTAATTGATGCCAATCAAAAACGTTGCAGTTGCAGTGCGAACCTGTCCAAATATACCAAGGTTGAATCCGCAGTCAAAGATGCCAACACGCAATTGAACGAAGTGGCCCAGCGTATCCGCTATGTCGGGTTATCGGCCGATGAAATCCGCGCCATTATGTCTGCGACCGAGGCCGAAGATGCCCTGACCGGTGCAACCGACAATACCGAAACCCGCAACATGTTGGAAGAAATTGAAAAGTTAATCAAAGACCCAACCAGTTCTACGTCTTATGCGGCCGATACGTATACGGGGCTGGACATGGATTTAGATTTCACCGCGGACAACAATGATTTATTTAATCTAGATTTTCTGAGCACCAATTCAGGCAGTTTTTCAAACCTGCGTGGAACGGAACTGTACAACGCTGCGAAAAAACGCTGCAACACCATTCTGACCCAGTGTAAAGAGGTTGGCGCCACATCACAACAGATTACGGGTAATTATGACCTGGCAATTGATAAAGATTGCATCGCGTATGAACAGGGCCTGACCAAGATGAATGAAACCCTGGTGTCCAACGTGCGCAGTGCGAACCGCATGCTGCAAAAGGCGCGTTTGGCCGTTTTGCAAAATAAAAATCAATACGATGCCAAGGGATGCATTGCCGCCCTGGATGCATGCATGACCGATGATATGGTTTGTGGCGCGGATTATACCAAGTGTCTGGACCCAACCAAAAAATACATCGATGAAAATGGCCAAGTCGTCCTGGGCCAGGATATTACCGATATAACCGATTTTATGGAAAACTTTGATAATGCAAAAATTTCATCATCGTTCTTGCAAAAATCGTATGGCATGGCAATTGGACCGGAAAAATGTTCTGCCGCGGTCAGTGGCGACGGCGATGATGTTGGAAACAATGGTGCATGCGTTGTTAAATACCTGTTGCAGAAAATCGGTACCAAGCAAAAAATAACCGACGAAGGTTTATGTCGCGCGGTTTTGGATAAATGCCAATCGTACACATATGATTCCAACGGAAATTATAAACCATATAACGATGTTGTTGTGAATTATGTTCAGCGCGCCATGGTTAACATCAAGGCCGCCCAGCATCAGATTATTTCTGATTATGCGTCTTCGTGCATGGTAGATATCGCCGCATGTTATAACCAACAGGTAACCCAGGTTAACGCATGGTCATCCACCGCCAGTGTCAACAGCGTTTACAACGTTATGCGTGGTGCGTGCCGCAATGTTGCATTAACATGTGCATATGCCGTGTTTGACAAAGATGAATCCGGATTGTGCCCAGTGTCCAATGGCGCACACGACGATGCAAAATGCATAGACAGCATTTCTGAAATGTTCTATCAATCGCTGTTGTGTCCGGATAATTCAACGTATCAAACAACCCAGGGAACCCCCGGTGTTGGCGGTTATGTCAATGAACGATGCAAATGTTTATCAGGATACGAAGTATTCGGTTCACAATGTTTGGTTGTGTGCCCGACAAATTCATCGCGTAATACATATGGAACATGTGTTTGCGCGTCCGGGTTCACAATGAAAAACAACGTCTGCGTTGCGAATTAAATTTATGATTAATTAAAAATCCCCGATTAATTCGGGGATTTTTTTATGCGGTTATTTTTTCCATAAATGCCTGGTGCGCGGCCAATTCGTCCGCATGCGCGGGAAATTCACGGTGCGGGAAATTTGCACCAATCTTGGGATGTTTTAAAAATGCCGCGTGTTGGTCGGCGATTATCTCACTGACATCCGGGGCGGGCGCAGTGTTTTCCAATTCTTTGTAAACCTTGGCCAAGATTTCCGCGTCAATTAATGCGCCGTGGGCGTCTGCACGCGCGGTCAGTGATATTCCATACCATTTGGCCAATGCGTCCAACGAATAACTCTTGGGGCCAAAAACGCGATTGCGAGCGATTACAATTGAATCCAATTGTTGTTCACGTGGAATTTGATGCAGGCCCAACATTGCCAATTCATGGTTAATAAATGGAAAGTCAAAATCTGCGCCATTGTGTGCGACAATTGGACTGTCGCCGATAAATTCCAGAAACCGGGGCGCAATTTCAGACATTTTTGGTTTATCTTCCAAAAATGCATTGGAAATTTTATGAACCATATATGTTTCAGGCGGAATAATTTTACCTTCGGGATTGATATATTCATGAAAAGAATTATCTGTTATTTGCCCGTCAATCATTTCCACAGCACCGATTTCAATGCATCGGTCGCCGCGCATGTATTCAAATCCGGTGGTTTCAATATCAAAGCAAATAACACGTTTCATTTTAATATTCCCAAAATAATGTTTTTGATTAGCAAACTTTGTGTATTATAATGAAATGGTGAATTTAATGCTAGAAAATCTTAACGCAGAACAAAAATTAGCGGTTGAAACGACCGAAGGCCCGCTGTTGGTGCTGTCTGGGGCGGGAACAGGTAAAACGCGCGTACTGACGACGCGGATTGCATACATATTAAACCATGGCTTGGCGATGCCGTGGCAAATTTTGGCCCTGACATTTACCAACAAGGCGGCAAATGAAATGAAATCGCGTATCGCCGCGTTTGCAGATGATGGCGCCGGATGGTATGCGGGGGACCTGTGGTGCGGGACATTTCATTCAATTTGTTTGCGCATTTTGCGCACAAATGCCGAGCGTGCGGGCCTGCGGCGTGATTTCCTGATATATGGCGAAGATGAACAGAAAACCGTTTTGAAAAACGTCCTGGGCGAAATGGGATTGGATATCAAGGATTACAACCCGGGCGACTGGGTGGAACGCATTTCTGGTATAAAAGACAAAGGTATCGGTTTTGATGCAGAATTCAGCCCGGTACAAACAAAAATATTAAATGCATACAATGCAGAACTGGCGCGGTTAAATGCGGTTGATTTTGGTGATATTATATTAAAGGTTTTGGAACTGTTTAACTCCGCCCCCGATATTTTGGAAAAATATCAGAATCAGTTTAAATATATTTTGGTTGATGAGTTTCAGGATACAAACCATGCCCAGATGCAATTTTTGGAAATGTTAACGCGTGGTATTACTGCGCCCAATATATGCTGTGTGGGTGATGATGACCAATCCATTTATTCTTGGCGTGGGGCGGAAATAAAACACATTTTGAACTTTGAAAACAGTTTTCAAGATGCTCAGATAATTCGCCTGGAAACAAATTACCGCAGTACGCCAAATATTTTGGGTGCGGCAAATTCCCTGATACGCCATAACCAGGGACGTTTGGGCAAAGACCTGCGCAGTGCGCCGGGAATTGGTGATGGTGAACCGGTGTATGTTTTAACCGTGCCGACCGATTGGGACGAAGCGCGTCTGATTGCGGACACGATTATGCGCAAAGATGATGCGACGCCATACAGTAATTTTGCAATACTTATCCGCGCAGGCAGTTTGTCGCGTTTGTTTGAAGAAGAATTTGCGGCCCGCGGGTTGCCATATAAATTAATTGGTGCGACCAAGTTCTATGACAGAATGGAAATCCGCGATGCAATTGCATATCTGCGATTAATGGTGTATCCGTTTGACGATTTATCGTTTGCACGCGTTATTGCCAAACCGCGTCGCGGTTTTGGACCAACCGCATTGGCAAAACTGCGTGCGGCGGGTGAAAATTTATTTACGGGTTTAAAAAACGCAAAACTGACCGGCAAACAACGCACGTTGGCCGATGAGTTTTTGGTCGCGTTTGATTTTGACTGGGGCGCAATGACCCCGGCGGATGCGGCGCAAAACCTGTTGGAAAAATCGGGATATTTAAAAATGTGGCGCGAATCCAAAGATGCGGACGCCCCAGCACGATTGGATAATATCAAAGAATTAATAACAAACGTTATTGCAAAATACGATACTTTGCCGGAATTTTTGGAACATGCGGCATTGATGATGACCGATGATAACGATGCGCTGGATGCGGCCGGCAATAATGACGCAGTCAGCATTATGACAATTCATGCCGCCAAAGGCTTGGAATACGACACAGTGTTTTTACCCGCATGGGAAGATAAAATATTTCCCAACGAAATGGCAATCGAGGCAGACGGTCTGGAAGAAGAACGGCGCCTGGCATACGTTGCAATAACGCGCGCGCGCAAACGCGCCATTATTATAAACGCAATGTCGCGCATGGTATTTGGCCAGCGTCAATATAATTCCCCCAGTCGTTTTATCGCAGAAATGGATGCAAAATATCTGGAATTTCAGGGGGGAATGCAACCGCGCACCTATCGTAATGTTCCAACGTCTTATTCATCCGCGCCGCGCATCCGCCCGCGCGAAAAATTGCCAGAAAGAATGGTTGGAAAACTGGTTTCGCATTCTGAAATGGGGCGTGGCACAGTCATAGAAGAAAACGGCGACATTTTAACAATTGCATTCGGGTCGCGCGGAATCAAAAACGTTGCGCGTCAATATATTACGATTTGTGATAAATAATTATTTCTTGTCGCCGCCCGTTCGTATTGTCTTTATCCAATCGCGCGCAGTGCCGTATGTTCTGTTCCACAATTTTTGAACATCGGATTTTACCTGATTACTAAAACTGTCATTTATACTGCCGCCCAGGGATTTGGCAATTTTATCGGTACTGTTTGCCAGATATGCAACCAATGCGCCTGTCAGCAATGTCATAATAAAGTTTGCGTTATTTAATGACGGAATTTCCGATGCCAGATTTGCATCAACCACACCCGACAACAATGCCCCACACAGTGCGACCACAATTGATAATGATACAAAATAAATGGCGGCGTTAACAAATCGCTGAATCTGGGCGGATAATGATTCAACCTTGAACAATCCCAGGAATCCGTTAAATATATCGCCGGCAATTCCTTTGTACGTTGTTTTGCCAATTGTTTCTGCGATTGCGGTAAATGGCAACATTAAAACGGCCAAAAACAAATCCGTAATCACCCCCAATGCCATAAACGCAAATTTAAACGCGGTGTAAATAAATAATACGATAAATGCCGCCCCCACCAGGAATGTAAACGCACTGGTCCCAATTCCGGCCAGCATCCATTTAAACCCGGCCGCAACGGCGGTATAGAAAAATCCAGACAGGCGCGTCGGCACGCACAACATATCGGCCGCCGCGTTCGCATCCACCAACATACGTGCAGATGTATGCGCGTCGGCATATGCATGAATTGCGGCGCATGTGTCGGGAATTTGTGCACCGGACGCATTTGCAACGGCGTTCAGTATTAAATCAGACAAATATGTGCCAACGGTTATAATCGGTCCCATTACCCACATAAATACCTGGGCCGGGCCCTGTTCCAGGATGATAATCCATATGGCCAGAATGGCGCCTTTTTTAATTATGTTTTCAACCAGTGCGCGTGCGCTGGTACCGGCGGTCATCATCTGATATGCTTCAAAAATAATCCAGAATGCATACGCAACAATTAAAAATATTACGACAAATCGCACCAGGGAATTATCCAACACATCGCCCACCAACGACAATGCATTCATGAATGCCAGGCCGGCCTTGGCTTCTATCGGGACATAATCTGCGACCAATTGGTTTGCCTGAAATTCTGATTGAAACTGGGTCAGGTCGGTTGTGATTTCAGATTTAAATACGTCCAAATTATGCTGGGTCGTCCATGCGCCATTGTCGCCAATATCACCCAGTGGCATGTTTGTTGCCGCGTTCGCAATTGGTATAATTATTACCACCGCTGCAATCGCGCACATAATAATTTTTGATAAAAATTTAATACATTTTTTCATCAACTGTTCTTCCCAAACGCCTTGGACATGGCGCCAAATATTTGTTGTGGTGCATCCCAAATCTTTTTACCCAAATCTTTGGTCCATGCGCCAAAGTCAAATTGTTCTTTGCTGCCTTTGCCAAGTATTGCATCAACCTTGGGTGATACTGCATAGAAATACAGCAAGAATAAAAAGAACATTAACAACAGGAAATCCCAACCGTCCGACATAAAGTCAAATGCGCCCGGGTATTGGCGTTCAACGGCCGCCCGCTGCGCGGTAAAGCAATTACGGAATTTATCTGCGTCCATTTCGCCGTTTGTTATGGCAACACGTTCGCATGTGGAAAATACGTTCATTACCGATAATGTTTGTGCATCCGGATTTTTTACTGTCTGACCCATCATGGGCGGTAAAATCGCACTGTACCCGTCGTTGGGGCCGGGAAAGAATTCGTCTGCGGCAAATGAAACGGTTGCGTAAATTATCAGAATCTTTAATGTAATCGCGATAATTTGTACCGCAGATTTAACCAGCATGTTTATCGCGCCTTTGACCACACCGTCGGCCAATTTCCATGTTTTTTCAAATGCCGCCGCCGCCAGCAGTAATGGTAAAAATATTATCAGGAACACCAATTTAAACACAACAGACAAAACCTGAAAGAACAAATCAAATCCGATTATTAAAAACATTAATACCAATGCCAGGCCCGCAATCCACGTAAACGCGCCGCCACCCATCCCCAGCCATGCGTAATTCATTAATGCAAATCCGCCTGCGGCGCCGGCCAACATAACACTGTTTAAATTGCCCATTACGCACATAAACGGTTGCAACACAGGATTTAAAATATCATCACTGTCCGCCGCATTCATTGCCCCGCATGTTGCCGCGTCTGACACGCCCGTTGCGGCCATTGATAATTCCGCGCCCACAAACATCACAGGGGTTATTGTAATGTCTGCGACCGTCCGTAATGCGGCGGTGCCACCCATGCCCAATGCGCCCAATAACGCACCAACGATTAAAACGCGTGCGCCCTGGCGCCAAACTTTGTCAAACCAACCCTTGAATTCCAATTTTTTTTCTTTTGTATCCAATGTGGTTGTTTTCTTGGCGGCGTCAAAGATATATTGTGCACTGTACACGAACAGGAAAATTCCAAATCCCACCGCCAACAGAATCCAAATATTGTCAACCATTGCGGTCCAAAACATTTCTGCCGCGCGTCCGATTACGCCAAATAATTCAGCGATATAACCGCAAAGAAAGCATCCGTTGGCGGTCGCAATATCACCGTTTTGCACCCCAATCGCCGTCATGAAATTTCCCATACTGGTGTACGTCAGTGCAGCACCCCCAATAGAAGAAGACAAATACCAAATACCCAACCCCAGCGCGATTGCACCCATTATGAATTTTATGGCGATCATAATCAGTTTTGCTTTCATTACTTACCGCCCGTCTTTTTTTCACCGCCACTGATGATTGTTTCACCAACTTTTTTTGCGCTGTCCACTACGGCGGTGGTCAGTTTCATGGCATCGTTGGCCAATTGCTCGCTCAGTTGATTTTCTTCTTTTACATCAAACGCACCCAGGACCATTTCACTTACCTTGGGGATTTGGCCATAAATAAAGTTTAAAACGTATACCAAAATAACACTGCTGGCAATGGTCAGTGCCGCCAAGTTGTCGTCCGACAAATCTGCGGCGAAAACATCACCACTGGTTATCAGGTGCATAATTTCCGCAGCTGATGTTCCCGGTGTGGAAAAGAATTTCGCAATTATAACCATTATAACGGTGTATGTTATAACGGCGGCGGCCAGTGATATTATCGCGCCAATTAATTTTTTAAATTGTCCCGTGCCCATGGATTTACCCAGACCCGACATCCAC
The DNA here is from genome assembly GCA_023402015.1 of Pseudomonadota bacterium. Classification (GTDB taxonomy): domain Bacteria; phylum Pseudomonadota; class Alphaproteobacteria; order Rs-D84; family Rs-D84; genus Enterousia. The sequence goes on from JAEXCU010000015.1 coordinate 54,529, forward strand.
CCCGGAACACCGTCCGCACCCTTAAACGAAATCAGAACCAGTGATAATGGGAAAAAGAACGCAAAGTACGTCATCGCAACAATAATGTCTGCAAAGTAAAAACAAAACTGCACGAATAATTTAAAGAAACCATAAAATAAATACAGTCCGATAAAGAACAACAAAATGTGTTTTATCAATGCCCCAATGCCCAGCATCGCGCGCCACGTAAACGCACTGTCCATTACTGCAATTCCCAATTTCATATACGATTGGAATTGTGTAATTGTTGTCTTCATCAGCAATATGATTGTGTCGCGCAGTTCTGGGCGATAAAATCCATCATCCGACATTTTCATCGGAACGTATGAAACCTTTTCATTCACAATCGTGTCGTCGGTTTGCAACATGCTTTGCGTATATGTCAGTGCGATTTGCGCCGCCGGTTCAATTGTGATTGTTGTGATAAAACGTGGCAACACCACACCCATACTTAAAAACGTCAGTGCCAACAGCGCATTAATGAAAACAGGCTTAATTGATTTTTGATACCATGGGTCTTTCATCCCGCCTTTCATATTTTGCCAAAACGCGTTTAAAACAAAGAACGCGAATAAAATGCAAAACAGTATCGCGCAAAATATCGCAAATTGTTTGTACAATGCGCCGGCGGCGGTTGACACAATTTGAAATAATCTGTCAAACACCGGACAGCCCCAACACTGTACCGAAGAATCCACCAAAGAATTCATCCAATTGTTCATTTCTTTTTAATCAACCCCACGGCTTTGCCGATTTTGGCGCCCCAATCTTTGGCACCGTTGTAAATGGTTTTGGAATCTTTCATAACCTGGCTGTGCAGTTTATCCATACCCGAACCCACATATGCATCCAATTGTTTGCGCGTTAATTCAAATATGCGCAGCATTAAATAAAAGGTTAATATTGCCGATAACCATAAAACAGAATGCTGGCCGAACCCAAGTGCAGAATTTGCAACCTGGGGGATATTGGACGATGCGGCACCACCGGCGGCAACGACGAAAACAGACGAACTCCACTGAAACAAAGATTTTATAATTGCGATATTTATAAACAGAATAAATGCGCATGCAATCATAGTTATAATCAGTTTTTGTAATGCCTTGGTAATGCCGGAAAATGCGGGCCAAATGTCAAACCATTTATCGCTGGGCTTTACGACATATGTCAAAACCTGAAACGGATATAAAATCAATGCCATGCCGAAATTAAATATTGCCTGGATAATCAGCAATGCCATAAACAAATTACTGGCCACAAAGGTAAAAACCAATAATATTCCGGTTATTAAATTCAGAAAATCTTCGCCCCCATGCGGCACCAGTGTAATCAGCCCACGCAACCCACGGTCAATAAATTCAAAGCCGCGTTTAATAATCTGGTTGTTGGCGTGCGAAATGTCCGCCACCGGTTGAACCAAGAATTCACAACTTTCCTGGGAAATCCAGCCCTGTTGAACGATTGATTCAGGACACGTGATATGCGGTGCATTAACGCCTGTGTCGTTAATGGTTTCGGTTATGCTGTGTGTATAAATTGCCCCGAATTGCAGGAATGGATTAACCAACCATTCTGTTAAATATACCGGGCGAATCTGTAATAATACAACGGCCGCAATAATTGCGCGCAGTGCGGGCTTTAACATATTGGTTGCGATTGTTTCGGCGCTGGCTTTGCCGGCGGCCATTTCGCCACCACCGGAAAATCCAAAAAAAGACACCCAAACCTTGGGAAAATATAATTTTATTAAATACAGCGACATTGATATCGCCAAAAATCCCCAAACCAAAATGTAAATGATACCGTTTCCGTTGCCCACAAAAAATTCATACCCACCCGACGCAACGGCCATTAATGCATCCAAAATTATCGGAACAAATGGCGCCAAATTAAAACTGTCAACAATACCCCATGCGGCCGCGGCCGGCTGTGGGGCCAAGAAAACCGCCACCAATACCACCACTGGCATAATGCGACGCAAACGGGATAAAAAATAAGAATTAAAAAAATGCATCATCTGTTGTTAATTTATCTTTTCAATTATATCACATTTAGGGCAAAATGTGATATAGTTAAAACAATGAATAGCCTAAAAAAGTTCTGGATTATTTTTTTATCTTTCCTGCCGTTTTCGGCCGGGGCGGTTGCACCATTGGTTGTGGGCGGAATCGCGGGGTTGGGCGTTATCGCAGGCTTTTCCATATATCGCACTGCGGCGCCGGTAAACATGGCCGACGCCATGAATTTTTTTTCAACGTGTTGGTCGTGCCAAATGTTTTCAGATATCATGGCGGCAATGTCGGGTTTACTGCCACGTGTGTACAGTGCAATTGGCACGGTGATTTTGCCGTTTGCCGCGGGTTTGACGGCCGTATGGTTTGCATGGAAATTATTTTCCGGGTTTTTAAATGCCAAAGTGGAACAGCCATGGGCCCTGGCCGGCCAATTTGGAACACAATTAATTAAATTAACATTTGTTGGGGCGTTGTTGTTAATACCGTTGCCGCGATTACTAAGCGAAGTTGTGATTGAACCGGTGTTTAATATTGGGTTGTCATTAAATCGTGCGGTCGCAGGTAATGATGAATTTGCAAAATGCGTTGTTGCAACCGCAATTGCCGACCCGGTGTCAGTCAGTGAAAAATCTGCATCCGCCGGCGCGTATTCGCCAAAACTGCGCCATAACTTGGCGTGCGAGGTTGCAAATGTCCACCAAATGACAGGCCTGGGGATGACGGTTGGTTGGACGATGCTGAATATGGCATTTAATGAACAATACATGCATAAAATTATGTGGGACGTTCCGATTTTCCCAAACGTGCCAATTTTCTTTATGGGATTGTTAATATTGGTGCTGTTCTTTTTTGCGTTATTGCCCGTGCCACTGTATTTTTTGGAAGTATTTATAAAACTGACCATGGACCTGATAATGTTGCCGTTGATGCTGTTGTCATGGTTATTCAAGGGCTGGCCCATATTCCCCAATGGCGGTAAAAATATTCAGGGCATTATAAATGATGTGGTTAAATCCACCGCCGGCATTGCAATGGTTGGGGTATTTGTTTCATTTGCGGTTATGTTTTTAAATGCGGTTTTTGGCCAGTGGCAGGGCGCGTCTATATTGGCCACGGCAATGCAACAAAACGATTCGCATGTTTTAATGGATGGGTTAATGATGCGCAATGACAGTTTGATTACAATCATATTAATGGGAATATTTATCGCGATGTTTATGACAATGATACCGACATTGGTAAAAACATTGTTTGCAAATGTAAATATTCCCACGTCTTTCTGGGAAACGACCAAAAAGAATATAAATATTACATGGCAAAACCTGAAAAAATGGTATGCCGCAATAAAAAAATAAAAAATCAAGTGCTTTATTTAACCTGGCCCCCTTTTTTGTGAATTCCGAATCTGATATAATTCTTATCAATGAAACAGTTTCCGATTCTTTATTGGCCGCGCAAAACAAACGGTGATAATGACTATCAACTGGCGCGCAAGGTTATAAATGGCGTCGCCGGTGTTATGCCCGATGTTGTGGGCGCGGATGCGGATTTAACGGCCATTTTGGCCCAGCATCCAGATGCATCTGTATATTACCCGGTATTTTGTGAATCCACTGGTTGGTGGGGTGAATTATTGGGTGGCGATGCGGTTGTGGTTGATAAATTAATCATATCGCCCGAATGCCAATTAATGGTGATTCAGGCGGGAAAATCTGCCCCCCGTCGGCGCAGTGGCCAGAATCAATTACTGGCGGCGGAAATATACCCGACCAGTGGATTTTTCAAGAAAATGAATTCTGGCATTGCGACGGTTGCAGATATGCTGGCCACCGACGCGGGAACGATATTGGCATTATTTTCCGGCAAGAACCAGTCCCAGTTTATAAATATATTGGAATCCACGGGCAATTCATATTTGGGGTGCATTGGTCAATATTAAGGTTAATGGTTGCGAATATTGCTTGCAAAACGGAAAAATCCTTGTATAATCTGCGGGCTAAAAAATCAAAAGGGTAATACGATGAAAAAAGGAATTCATCCTGAATATCACGAAATCAACGTCACCAGAACAGATGGCAAGACAGTAAAAATGTATTCATCTGTTAAAAAAGACTTGGTTTTGTCCACAGATAATTTGAACCATTCCGCATGGACCGGCCAACGCAGCAATGCCGGGGACAAAGGTCAACGTGCGGCCGAATACAAACGCAAGTTTGCAGGGTTTAATTTTTAATAAAAACGCCTGGGGCGGGCATTTACAATGGAACTGTTGATAAAAGGTTCTTCGGAATTAAACAAAATGTTTATGGCGCTGGAACGGACCGCGTCCGGATTGCGTCGTGATTTTGGCGAAGTTGAAAACCTGCAACAGTCTTTGCGTGGTGCGCGCGATTTTGTGCAAAAGGCGTCCGCCAGAATAGAAGAAAGCATATTATCAGATTTATTGCTGGTGCGGCCGGCGGCGGGATTATTAACGCCGAATATGTCGCGCACGGGCGACGGTCGCGATGAATTTGTGCTGTCTTTGTCTGGGGCGGCGAATTTTGTTCGCGCAAATCCGCATTTTGCGATTTCATTGGCACTGCGCAGCATGGACGAAACAAAAATCGCCCTGGTGTATTCGCCAATAGAAGAACGCCTGTATTATGCCGAAGCGGGCCAGGGCGCATACATGTTTTCTGCGTTTCATTCTGCCCGGGTCAAGGTATCTAACCTGACAAATCCGGCGGATTTAACCATTGCATACAATACGTCTGATGACCGTAAAACCGTTGGCGATGTACGTCGCACCGGATGCCCGGCATTGGATTTGGCATGGGTTGCGGCGGGTAAATTTGATGCATTTGTATCCGACCCATTGGATTTTGCAGAAATCGCGGCCGGGGAATTGATGGTACGCGAGGCCGGCGGCAAGATTATCATGGGGGCGGATTTAATCGCCACCAACGGCAAATTGGATTATTAAAAAACCGCCCATCGGGCGGTTTTTTCTTTCCCGCCCGCGGTGGGGTGTCAGCATGACGGGGAGAGTTATTGTTTATCTTCGTGATACGTAATACGTGAAACGTGATACGATTTTTCTTTGTCATTCCCGAGCTTTTTTTTGTCATTCCTGCGCAGGCAGGAATAGGGCCTAAAAAACAAAGAACTATGACCTTGAATCTAATCACATAGGTATTTAAAATCCTGGGTATGAAAGAATACAATTTTTGGGTTTATATTTTGTTTAATGAACGTGCCCAAGCGACGTACATAGGTATTACAAATAATCTGGAACGCCGCATGTACGAACATAAAATGGGATTAGATAAAGGATATACCCGTCAGCATAATATTCATAAACTGGGGTATTTTGAACATTATAAATACGTAAACAACGCCATTGCCCGTGAAAAAGAATTAAAGAAATGGAAACGTGCATGGAAATATCGTTTGATAGAAACAATGAACCCGGAATGGAAAGATTTGGCGGATGATTTGGAACAAAATATTCAGTACTGGAAAAATAAACAAACTGCATAGACCCTATTCCTGCCTTATCCACCCCATAAAAACATACGTTTTTACGGGGGCCCCGGGCGCAGGAATGACAAAAAAGTATGGAATTGTTTCCAATATTGGTGTATAATATGCCGGAATTCACAGCGATGTGGGTTCGGGGCTTTAGAAAGCCCGGCAAAACCGGTGCAGAAATGTACCGTTATCTAAACTGATTGCGGTGTCAACTGCACCGTTATCTCCCGGACTTATATGGTCGGGGAGCCGTTGGTTATATAACAGGGTTCGCCCAAAGACCAACGGAGTCGCTAAGTTTTGCCGATTTTCTAACTCCCCGACCGCCATCTTCTCTGGGCGGTCTTTTTGTTGGGAAACGGGTGAAAAAAATAAAATTAGCAATAAAAAATTCAGGCACCTGTTTCCCCGACCATGCGGGGGTTGTTTTCATACCTCATCCACACATACTTGTATGAAAACACCCCGCACTTTGCATGGGGGCAATTATATAATTTTATATTGGTGCGCAAGACACTACTGAGTGAATTGTCCCCGCCCTGTTTCCCCATATTATCCGCAATGACAAAGGAGTGGAAATGCCGGGGCCGCAATGACAAGGGCAAAATTCCACAAATAACAAACTTGCAAAGTGGTAATATTTATCTTAAAATTTACAGATAATGAAATTTAAGAAAATTTTGCGTGTTTTGCTGAACATAATCTTTTGGGCGTTTGTCGCAGGTATCGCGGCATTGGCCGTGTTGGTTATGGTTTACGGCAACGATTTGCCCGATTATAAAAAATTGGCCACATATGCGCCACCCGTGGCAACACGCCTGTATGCATCCGACGGGTCGTTATTAATTGAATACGCCGAAGAACGCCGCGTATTTATTGACTTTGTGGATTTGCCACCGCAATTGGTTAATGCATTTATCGCGGCCGAAGACCAAAATTTCTGGACGCATCCCGGCATTGATGTCCAGGGTATAACCCGCGCCGTTATAAACAATGGGGCGCGTATGTTGGGGTTTGATACGAATTTTTCCGGGGCGTCCACCATTACCCAACAGGTGGCCAAGAATTTCTTCCTGACATCGGAACGCAGTTTATCGCGCAAGATTAAAGAGGCGATATTGGCCCTGCGTCTGGAACGCACATTTTCCAAACAGCATATTTTAACCCTGTATTTAAATCAGATTTTCTTGGGGGCGCGCGCATATGGTGTGGGGTCCGCGGCATTAATGTATTTCAATAAACCGGTATCTGAATTAACCCTGGCGGAATGTGCGTTTTTGGCATCCCTGCCCAAGGCACCAAATAACCGCGACCGTGCGGTGGAACGTCGCAACTATGTTTTGCGTCGTATGGTGGACGAAGGATTTATAACGCAGGCGGATGCCGATGCCGCCGCGGCCGAAGAATTAAATATCAACAGTGGATTTACCGCCCAAATGGAAGAAGATTTTCAGTACTTTGCCGAAGATGTTCGTCGGCAATTATTGACCACAATCGGGCGCGACACATTGTACAACGACGGGTTGTATATAAAAACCACCATTGTCCCAGAATTTCAGCGTGCGGCCGCCGCGGCATTGAACAAAGAACTGGATGCGTATAACGCCGGGCGCACTGAAAAATTACAGGGCGCAATTATCGCCATGAATCCCCACACAGGCCGAATTGTCGCGATGACAGGCGGACGTTCTTTTAACGAAAGTTCGTTTAACCGTGCGACCCAGGCCATGCGTCAAATCGGGTCCACGATAAAACCGTTTGTTTATTTGGCCGCGTTGGAACGTGGGGCATCGCCGGAAATGTTAATTCTGGATGCACCAATTGTTGGTTGGCGCGAAGACAACACGTTATGGAAACCTGAAAATTACGATAAAAAATTCTTGGGCGATGTGCCGTTGCGTTTGGCGTTGGAAACATCGCGCAATGTTCCGGCGGTGCGTTTGGTTGAACAAATCGGCGTTAATAATGCGATTGAGGCCGCCCAGCGTTTCGGTGTTTATCCGGCCGAACTGCGCAATATTAACCTGTCCCTGGCGTTGGGGTCGGGTGAAACAACGTTGGCAAAATTGGTATCTGGGTATTCTGCGTTTGTAAATGGCGGCCATGTTATTCAGCCAAAATTGGTTGATTACATAGAAGACAGATATGGTCGCGTTATCGGTGGCGCCGCGCCAGAAATAATTGAATGGCGCGATGATTTATTGCCGCCCGAAACCACTGTTGGTACCGAACCATTGTCCGACCCACAAAGTCTGTATCAAATTGTGTCTATATTACAGGGCGCGGTTGAACGCGGCACCGGGAAACAGGCGCGCGTTCCGGGCCACACCATTGCGGGTAAAACCGGAACCACCAATGATGTCAAGGACGTGTGGTTTGTCGGATTTTCCAAGAACTTAATCGCGGGTGTATATTTGGGATACGACACGCCAAAACCATTGGGACGTGGCGCGGGCAGTCATATGGCCGCGCGCGTGTTTGCGGATTTTATGACCGTTGCATTGGGCGCGGAAAAAAATCAACCATTTGCGGTTCCCGACGGCATGACATTTATGCGTGTTAACCGTCGCAGTGGCGCGGCCGCATCCGCAGACCCCACGGGAATGATTATTTTAGAGGCATTTAAGCCCGGTCAAACCCCGAACCCGGCACCGCGTGCCAAATCTGCGGAATCTGGTCCTGTGGTGGGCGGCGTATTTTAATTTCAAATTAATTTTTTATGTGGTAAAATACAATTCAGCAATGGGGGGATTGTTATGAAGAAATTTTTTGTATTAACGTTGGTTTTATTGTCGTTGGCCGCATGCAAAAAACAGGAAAATGTTTTCGTTTGTGGCGATTATAACGTACAGATTACTATGAGTCAGGACGGCGAAAAAATGAACGCGGTTATTAACGGCGATGAATTGGAATTGGTGCATGCCATTTCTGCATCCGGGGCGCGTTATGTTGGCGTACTGAATGACACAAACGTGGAATTATGGAACAAAGGCAAAGACTGGACAATGTTTTTAAACGAAGAAGAACCAATCTTTTGCAAATAATACCTAAAATCGTTTATTTTAAAATATCTTTGTGATAAAATGTCAGCATAAGAAGGAGATTTTTATGCTGACTGATTTTTTTCGGGCCCATGGTGCAACATTCTTTGCCAGTGGATGGATGCAATTTGCCGCCGCATTTGGATTGGCGTTTTTAATTATGCTGATATTCGGCCGTCCATTTATTAATGCCATGCACCGCATGCAGAAAAAGGGCCAACCAATCAGTGAAAATGTACCCGCCGCGCATCGGCAAAAGGCCGGAACACCAACCATGGGTGGAATACTGGTACTGATTGCGATTATTATCCCCGGCATTTTATTCATGCCCATGAAAAATCCCACCGGGTGGATTGCGTTGTTGTCGCTGGTGATGTTTGGCTTAATCGGATTCGCTGATGACTATAAAAAAGTGCGCAGTCAATCCAAAAAGGCGGCCAATGGTTTGTCGCCAATGTTGCGCCTGGGGATTGAGGCCGTATGTGTTATTATTTTGGCGTATTTAATTAATTTAACGATGCCACCGTATATTCCGGAATATTCCCTGGCGCTGCCATTTGGGATTATTTTGCCATTGGGTATATTTTATTACGTGTTTGCGTATTTTGTTATCTGTGGTTCGGCAAATGCAACAAATATCACCGACGGGTTGGACGGGATGTTGGTTAAATTATATATGCCGGTGTTGATTGTTCTGGTGGTTGCATTATATGGCGCAACCCGCATTGGATTTATGGATACGGTTATGTTCCTGCCCCAGGCATCGGGGTTGTACGCTGTGTTGGGCGCGGCATTTGGCGCAGTATTGGGATTTTTGTGGTATAACGGTAAACCGGCCGCAATATTTATGGGCGACGTTGGGTCGTTGGCATTGGGCGGATTTATGGGTACGGTCGCCATGTTATTAAAATCAGAAATTATTATGGGAATTGCCGCCGGAATGATGGTATTGATATTGTTGTCTTCGTTTATTCAGACAATGTATTTCAAGGCAACCCGTATTGCAACCGGAACCGGCCGGCGGGTTTTCCTGCGCGCGCCATTGCATCACCATTTTGAAGAACTGGGATGGTCAGAAACCAAAATCGTGGAACGGTTTTTCATAATTTCGGTGCTGTTTTCCGGATTGGCATTGGTACTGTTGAAATTCGCATAAATTTGGGCCCGGGAAACCGGGCTTTTATATAAAATATTTTTCCGCAGTATATTTTCTTAAAAAAGATGATATAATATTTGCGAAATGTTTAAACGAACCGAAGAAAGCAAACTTACCAGTTGGTATTTTGAAATTGATCGCCCGTTGTTGGGGTGTCTGGTCGTGCTGATATTCACGGGCATGCTGTTTATGGTGTCCGCCGGGTCGGTCGCCGCGGAACGTATTGGGCAACCGTGGCACTTTTTTATCATGAAGGCATTGCCGTTTTATATTATTGGTTTGGCGACATTGTTCGGGGCCAGTATGCTGAATAAAAAATGGGTGCTGGGGATATCTGGGGTCAATGTTGCGGTCGGGTTGTTATTATTACTGATTACACTTGTTGCGCCCCATGTGATTAAGGGGTCCGCGCGTTTTGTTGCGCTGGGGCCATTTAATGTTATGCCGTCTGATATTATGAAGCCCGGTTTTATCATAATGACGGCGTGGTTCTTGGCCCAGATGAAGGCCCGATATGGCACGGATATATTTTTTAACAAAGATGCATGGCGTCTGCGGTGGCTCAGTTGGTGGCCATATTTGGCGTTGTTCGTGCCGGCGTTCCTGATTATTTTAAAGCATCCTGATTTGGGTACGTCCATTCTATATTTTGCGGTGTTTTCGGGAATGCTGTTTATGGCGGGATTACCGTTGGTGATATTACCGATATTAATCGGGCTGATTGCAATGGTTGGGGTGTTTGCGTTCTTTACAATGTCGCACGTACATAACCGTATAATTTCATGGGCGTCCGGTACCGGCGATACGTATCAAATACGCCAATCAATTCAATCAATTCAACATGGCGGCCTGTTGGGCAGTGGTGATGACGCGTTTGTAAAACAGTCGTTGCCGGATGCGCATACGGACTTTATCTTTGCGGCCATTGCCGAAGATTTGGGCGCGATAATGGCGTGTGCGTTGCTGTGTTTGTTATTGTATGTATTAAAGCGTTTAACAACCGATGCAATGAATGCGCGCGACCCGTTTGTGTTTTATGCGGCCGGTGGGGCGGCGGCACTGTTTGGCACCCAGGTTTGTATTAATTTAATGTCAACATTGCATATCTTTGCGCCCAAGGGAATGACATTGCCATTTATTTCATATGGGGGCAGTTCGTTTGTTGCGTTCTGTTTGTTGTTTGGAATGATATTGGCCGTTGTGCGCGAAGACAAATGGCGATAAACATTTATAAGTATGCATGCGACAAATTGGTTTTAAAAAAGGATGTGGTTATGAAAATATGGATTGCAACAGGTGGCACCGGTGGGCATGTTTTCCCGGCGTTAAGTGTCGCCGAAGAATTGGTTGCGCGCGGACATCGCGTCATAATTTCATGTGATGGTCGCGTTCGTAAAATGGTTGCAGATGGTCGCCCGGCGGGCGCGGGTATGGCACATATCTGGGCATCGGGCGTTGGCGCCAAAAGTCGCATAAAACAAATGTGGGCATTGTTCAAAATTGGTGTTTCCGCCTTTGCATTATCATTACGTTTTATGATTTTTCGTCCGGATCGTGTTGTTGCGTTTGGTGGATATGCGTCTGTGCCGGCGGTCTTTGCCGCACACCTGTGGCGGGTGCCGACATTCCTACATGAACAAAACGCGGCAATTGGTCGTGCAAATAAATTTACAATGCGCTGGGTTAAAACGCTGATGACCAGTTTCCCCAGTGTGTCGGGAATTCCGGCCGGGACCAGTGCGCGCGTTATTTACACCGGTCTGCCGGTGCGGCGTGATTTTATCGCATTGGCCGGCGCACCATTGCCCGGTGCGTCAAAACTGTTGATTACAGGTGGTTCGTTGGGCGCGCAAATTTTGGACGAAGTTGTTCCGGCGGCAATTTTGCAAATGAAGAATAAAAAGATTTTTATCACGCATCAAACCCGTCCTGAAAACGTGGCCAAATTACAAAAAATTTATTCTGACAATAAAATTCACGCAAATGTTTTATCGTTCGTTCATGATATGGCGGGCGCAATTGCAGGCGCGGATTTGGTGATTGGTCGCAGTGGCGCCAGCACCGTCATAGAATTGGAAACAATCGGTCGCGGTGCAATATTGGTGCCATTAAATATTAATCCGGACCAGGCCGCCAACGCGGACAGTTTTGCGCGTCTGGGGGGCGGATTTGCAATCCAGCAATCGCGATTTACCCCAAAATGGTTGACGGCGACATTAACGGAATTGTTTGATAATCCGTCGCGCTTGGCAAAAATGGCGGAAAAATCCCGCGTACCAAATAATGCGGTTCAAAATATTGCCGATGCCATAACAAAATAATATCTGTTGCATTTTTCCACTTGCGCGCGATTCGTCATTTGTTCTATGATAAAAACGGAAGGAAAGGAAAATGCAGCGGATTGCCGTTTCTGTTTTTACATTTTTTATCGTGTTGCCGGCGTTGGCCGATGCGCGTTTGCCGGTTGTAAACCTGGCGGCGGGCAGTGTTTCCGCCCGCGCGGCATTTGGCGAAGAAATAACCGCGCCCGCCGCACAACCTGTGGCGACTGTTAAAAAATCCGCTGAAACAAACGAAATTAAAAAAACTAAAAAGACGGTTGTTGCGCGCTGTGCAAAAAAGACTGCGCCGGTGGCAAATGTTTCCGCGGACCGCGGCGAACAAATTGTTGCGCGCGCGGATGTATTGGTGCCACGCAAACCCAGTTCTGATTTATGGGCGCGAAATGATGCGCCACTGCGTTTGCCAACGCCGGATGAATTTTCCGTTATCCGTGCAGATTATGAATTGCCCGAAGAAGATTTAGATGCGGCCGCAAAACCACGCACGGTGGCGCGTGCAAATATTGCGCCTGTGGCCGAACCTGTGGCGGCGGTCCAATCGCAACCGATGTCCGAAATTGATACGCAGATTGCGCGCCTGAACGAATTGCAGCGTCGTGCAGACAATAGTGTCAATGTCGCGTCGTCGGCGCCCGCGCGCACGGTTGCACAACGCGCACCGGTACCAACACAAAATACATCGCAACCACGCAACGAAGACAAAATTGCATCTGTTCGCACCCAAACAAATGATGACGCGGTATCTGTATCGCGCATGGTTGTGCCAATGGAATCCGACGTTATTGTTCGTGCGGTGGAAAAATCCGAATCACCACGCATTGCGTCTGTTCGTGATGATATGACCAAGATGTCGCCAACCGAATTGCGCAAGGCGTTTCGTAAAACATTCTTGTCTGAAAATAAACATTTGTCCGCATATCAGATTGACGACCGCTTTGACGTGGCCAGTGATATGTCCACCACCATGGAAGGATTCACCGCCAAACGCGATTTATCAGAAACCGGTGGCATCCGCCCATTGGAAATAAAAATTAAATTCCGCAATGATGATTCTGCACTGTCGCGTGATAACTATAATTTGTTGACTGAATATGCGGGCATTGTTTTGGCAAACCCAACGCGTGCAATTCAGGTTTCCATACCGCAAAGTGCAACTGTGTCCAAAGATGACCGCAAATTGGCCGCACGTCGTTTGGCCATTGTGGAACAGGTTTTACGCGACACCGGCGTGTCCGAACATCGTATAATGCCGGTATTGTCCCAGCGTGATGAAGAAGGCTTTGTCCTGCGCATGATTTCCAGCGACCAGTATGAAACACTGACCCAGAAACGTCGTGATATGTTTGGCGATACTGTTGGTAGAAAAACGTATAAAAGCATGTCTTGGTAATTTGCATTATGTTGCAGATGCAAAAAATTTTGCACAAATTTTTCTATCATTTAAATGATTTCTTGTTTCCACCCGTCTGTCCGTTATGCGGTGCGCCTGTGTCTGTTCATGGCGAATTGTGCGTGGATTGTTGGACGGCGTTTAATTGGATTGGAAATCCAAAATGTTATCGTTGTGGTTATCCGTTTCCCGCAGATTTGGATTTGGGGCCGCGTCCAATGTGTCCAATTTGCGCGGCGGGAAAATGCGAACTGGATTTCATTCGCAGTGCATGCGTTTATGACGATGCGTCGCGCGCGGCAATGTTGCCGTTCAAACACGGCGGACGTATAAAATATGGCGTGTTTATGTCGCGTGGCATGATTTGGGCACTGCGTGATTTAGATATTTCACCAGATATTGTGATGCCGGTTCCGTTATCTTATCGCAGGTTATGCAAACGCGGTTATAATCAGGCGACAATTCTGGCACGTCCGATTGCCCGTGCGTTTGGTGTTCACGTGGATGTTAATTCTGTTCGCAGAAAACATCGCCCAGACATGGGACACAAAAATGCCCGCGACCGCGCAGAAAATATTCATGGTGTGTTTAATGTAATTCACCCGGATAAAATTCGGGGTCGTAAAATTTTATTGGTTGATGATGTTATGACAACCGGTGCAACATTTTCTGAATTACGCCGCGCGTTAATGAATGCCGGTGCATCAGCCGTTTACGGTGTTTCTTTTTGTCGTGTTGTTCGCGCAATATAAACATTGCCAAACCATATTTTATTTTGATACGATTTTTATCACATTTACCAAAGGGGATAATATGAAAATAAAATTAATTACTGCATTTGTTTTTGCCATGTGCGCGCCGCTGGCGACACATGCCGCAATGCCATTCGTGGGAACGTATCAAACAATTGACGACGAAACAAATTCACCCAAATCAATTGTTGCACTGTATGAATACGAAAATGGCACTGCATTGGCGGGGCGTATTGTTGCGCTGTATGGTGCGGATGGGGTCATTACTGAAACAATTGTGTCCCCGGTTAAGACGGCAGAAAAAGTTTCAGGTAAACCAAAATATTCGGGGCTGGATATAATTTGGGATATGGCGTGGAATGCAAAAGATAACGAATACCGCGGTGGCAAGATAATGGACCCGGCCAAGGGCAAGGTTTATTCATCTGTCATTTGGCAAGACGCGGATAAAACAAAACTGCGTGTGCGTGGTAAAATCGGCCCGTTTGGCCGTACCCAGACATGGAATGTTTTAAATGCAAATGATTTACCGGCCCAGTTGCAAAATCTGAATACAGATGATTGGACACCGGTTGTGCATAAATAAAAACGGGCGCATTGGCGCCCATTTTTATTTTTGATTTTCTTTTTTTAATGCATTTAAGAAATTTTGTACATCGGTTAGTTTTTTTATATATGTGTTTTCTGTCTTGGATTTACATAATTTAATTATTTTGACAATATAATCATCTTCACTGGTGGATATTGTTGTATTGTTCAAAGATATTTTGCCGGAATGCACACTGCATTGTTTTGCGTATACGCATTTATTGCCAATGTAAATTTCCACCATTTGCATGGATGGGGTATGGGAAATTTTTAATACGGATGTGTTTATTTTGCGGTTGTTTGTCGTGTATTTCGCATTAACCTGATAATTATTTACAGGCATATCGCCCTTAGCCGAGAAAGTTATCTTATGCGAAATAGGGTTTTCTTGTAAAATGCTTAATATCAAATCAAATGTTTCCGGGGTCATCAGATTTTCCTTGTTTTGTAAAAAAATATAACACAAATAATTGATTTGTCAACATAATATTTCTGATGATACTTGAATTTTGATTTAAATCTGATATGGTTCGGGGTATACTATTTACATTACAGGGACGCATATTATGAACATAGAACTTGGCAAAAACATAAACCCGCGCGAAATTGAAACCAGAATTCAAAAATTCTGGGATGAAAATCATTTCTGGGAAAACAATGTAAATTCCGACAAAACGCCGTTTTGCATTATGATGCCGCCACCAAACGTAACGGGGAATTTGCATATGGGGCACGCACTGGATAATGTTTTGACCGATATTATTTGCCGGTATAAACGTATGGCGGGTTATGACGTCCTGTGGCAACCGGGAACTGACCACGCATCAATTGCCATGCAGTTAATGGTGGAACGCGACCTGTCAAAACGTGGTATTAATCCGCGCGCATTGACCAAAGAACAATTGCTGGACGCGGCATGGGAATACAAAACTGACAAAGGCGGCCAGATTATTAATCAATTGCACACAATTGGTGCAACGCCGGCATGGTCGCGCGAACGCTTTACCATGGATGCGGGTCTGTCGCATGCGGTGAATAAATTGTTTGTTAAAATGTATAACGACGGTTTGATATACAAGGCGCGCCGTCTGGTAAACTGGTGCCCGAAACAGCAGACGTCCATTTCAGATTTAGAGGTCGATGTTCGCGAAGAAAAGGGCAAATTTTATTACTTTAATTACCCATTAAAAGACGGTGGATTTATAGAAATTGCAACAACCCGTCCGGAAACCCTGTTCGGCGACCAGGCGATTGCAATTCACCCGGAAAATGAGAAGTTAAAACATCTGATTGGGAAAACGGCAATTATTCCGTTGACCAATATCGCGATACCTGTTATTGCCGACGTGCATGCCGACCCGGACAAAGGAACAGGCGCGGTTAAAATTACCCCTGCGCATGACAAAGACGACTGGGCGGTTGGGTTGCGTCATAACCTGACACCGGTATGCATTCTGACAAATGACGCCAAAATGGCCGATATTCCCGTTGTGCCGGAAAAATATCGCGGCATGGACAGATTTGCCGCCCGCGCAGAAATTATGAAAGACATTGCAGACGCGGGATTGTTGATTAAGGTTGAAGATAAAACAATCCCGACCCCGTATTCTGAACGTGGTAATGTTGTTATTGAATACATGGTTCGCGATGAATGGTTTGTGGATGCGAAAAAATTGGCCGAACCCGCAATTGCCGCGGTAGAGGCCGGCAAAATTAAATTCATGCCGGAACACAGATATAATCTGTTTATGTCCTGGATGAAAGACATTCATGAATGGTCCATTTCACGCCAGTTATGGTGGGGACACCAGATACCGGCATGGTATGATAAGGATGGAAATATTTACGTTGCCGAAAACGAAGCGGATGCCATTAAACAATCGGGCGGACGGGAATTAACACGCGATACATCGTGCCTGGATACATGGTTTTCATCCGCGTTGTGGCCGTTTTCTACATTAGGATGGCCGGAAAAAACACCGGAATTGGCGCGGTACTATCCGACAGATTTATTGTACACCGGCGCGGACATTATATTCTTTTGGGTTGCGCGCATGGTTATGATGGGAATTTACGTCATGGGCGATGTTCCATTTCATACGGTGAATTTCCATGGCTTGGTTCGCGACAGCAAAGGTCAAAAAATGTCCAAGACCAAGGGCAACGGTACCGACCCACTGACCACGGTTGAAAAATTTGGTGCCGACGCAATGCGTTATTGGGTTTCCACCGCGCCGATTGGGACAGACATCAGATACAGCGATGACGAAGTAAAACGCGGTTCAAAACTGCTGACCAAATTGTGGAATGCGGCGAAATATGTCCTGATGAACCTGAACGATTTTGATCCAAAAACCGCCGCGCCCGTTGCGGTTTGCGACAGATTTATTGAAGACCGCTGGGTACTGTCTGAATTAAATCGTGCGGTTGCAGATGTTCGTCGCAACTTGGATAAATATGATAATTATAATTCACGCGCGGCAATTGATACGTTCTTTTATGACGTATTTTGCGACCAGTACCTGGAATTTATCAAGGATCGTTTCTGGTCGCCGGAAAAATACAGCGCGCAATCCAAACTGTCTGCCCAGTGGACATTGTGGACGGTACTGCGTGCGATTATCGGACTGTATGCGCCGTTTATCCCATTTTTAACCGAGGAATTATGGCAAAAAATTTATATGCCGTTTGAAGGCGGCGAAACACTGCATCTGACACAATATCCGACGGTAAACGCGGAATATGACACGGACGTTGCAGATATGGACATTGCACTGAATATTTTAAAGACGGTGCGTGGCCTGCGTACAGAACGCAAAATCGGCAACGGGGCCAAGTTGGAAACGCTGACGGTCCCAGCAAACACGCCCGATGTATTAATTGGTGTAATTAAATCCGGCGCGCGTGCAAACGATGTTGTTGTTGCGGGTGATGTGGTGGACTTTGTCGTCGCGGCACAATAAAACAAAGGCAAAATTATGTCAGAAATATTGGTTGAAAAACGTACTTTACAGGCATATCAATGCGACCGTTATGGCAATATGCGTCCGCTGATTTTAATGAATGAATTACAGGGCATGGGCGACAAACACGCGGAAAAATTGGGCGTGGGATATGAATATTGCCAATCGCACGGAATGGCGTGGGTTGTTACCCATTACCTGGTGGATATTATCGAAATGCCAACCGAACGCGAAGAATTGCAAATAATGACATGGCCGTCATGCCAGGATAAATTGCGTGCCACGCGTGATTTTGAAATCCGTGGGGCGGACGACCGTTTGCTGGTACGGGCAACATCCCAGTGGGTTCTGATTGATATGGCGCGTCGTCGTCCATTGCGTTTGGATGAAAATTTGCCGCGGTGGTTAATAAACGAATGCCGCGCGTGGGACCGAACATTTGATAAATTCCCGGATTTTGCCGCGCAAAAAACACATACGTTTAAATGCCGGTTTGACGACATTGACGTGAACCAGCATATTAACAATGCCGTTTATGCCGTTTGGGCGACCGAAAGCGTCGGTTATGCATTCCGTAATCAGCATCAGTTAAAACGCATAGAATTAAACTTTAAAAAAGAAATCAGTCCCGACACACCGGAAATTCAGATAGACGTTGCAATTGACGGCAATGTTTCGCATCACAAAATTCGCACCGGCGACACAGAACATGCGTCGGTCGTTTGTTTTTGGGAAAAAATGTAAATTGGGACCGTCCATATGGATGGGGGGCGGCGGCGATATATTTGAATAAGTATCACTATGGCATTAAACGTGGTGGCTGAACCCCGGCCACCACCGTTTTTAATGGTTTTCTTTTATTGAAAAATTTCTTATATTATTATATAATGCCCGTGCAGCAACGGATTGTTGCTGTGGGGAATAAGAACCCCTAGAAGTCCGCCTTGAAACAAGGTGAAATAACTCCAACTGTCGGTTGGAGGGCGGTGATATATAAAAATAAACCCGCTATAGACTTCTATAGTTCTTATCCTCCAACCACCTGAATTTTCTGGTGGTTATTTTTTTAAATGTTTAAACCGGGAGAGAGGATAAATGACAACAAATAAAAAAAATATTCCAGAAGAAATGCAAATCTTAGAAGGTGAACAAGAATTTTACATCAGCCTGGGCCAGCGTTTGCGCAAATTCCGCGAAATGAATGAAATATCATCTGCCCAAATGGCCGAAATCGCCGGCACAACCGCCGACCAATGGGAAAAATATGAAACCGCAGAATTGGCATTCCCGCTGTATCATTTGGTGCCGGTTCTGGAACACTATGGTTTTCCGCCAGAATTAAAATTATGGCAATTTAATTAAAAAACCGCCAATTGGCGGTTTTTTTAATTTGCTGCGGTTGCAGCCAATCTTTTACGGCCCGCGGCGCGGCGACGATTTAAAACCTCGCGTCCGCCCTTGGTTGCCATACGTTCACGAAACCCGTGCGTGCGAACACGACGTGTTTTGGACGGTTGATAAGTACGTTTTGTTGCCATAACTAAATCCTTTTGTGCGTCTATTTAATCATACGTTTTTATAAAACGCAACCTTTTTATTTAGATTTTACCAATCCCAGTTTTTTCATACCTTCCAGCATCAGGTAATATGAAAATAACAGCGAAAATAATTTCCAAAATGGTAAAAACATAATTTTATTCCGTTTTTGTTTAATTATCTGGTTTTGTCGTTGTTTTTGGTGCGGATTTTATCAATCCGGTCCATTGCATTTAATGTTCGCGTCAGGTGCCATTTCATTATTTTTAATTGGGTCATGCGCAACGGATCGCCCGCGTTGCATTTCATCATATCTTCCACCATTTTAATGGCATCAAAAACACTATCTTTTATGGTACCCATTGTATTGTTTTCTGGTTTGATTAACTGATAATTATATTACCACCAAGTGGCATTTTGTCAATTTATTTTTTGGGGTTTATGTCTTGACCCGCGGTGCAGAAATTTGCTATTGTTCATATGTTAAAAATAAGGGAAATTTTAGTATGTCTGAAACAAATAATACAAATGAAATTAATGAAATAAAGGTTCCGCAATCTTCCCTGGAACATGAAATGCGGACCAGTTTTTTGGACTATGCCATGTCGGTTATTGTGGACCGCGCGTTGCCTGATGTTCGCGACGGTTGCAAACCCGTTCATCGCCGCATTTTATACGTTATGAATGATGTTGCGCCGGCAACCAAGGCGACGGTAAAATCTGCGCGTATCGTTGGTGATGTTATGGGTAAATATCATCCCCACGGCGACAGTTCTATTTACGAAGCAATGGTTCGCATGGGCCAGGATTTTTCCATGGGTGAAATGTTGGTCCAAGGGCAGGGTAATTTCGGGTCCCGCGACGGGGACAAGGCCGCGGCCATGCGTTATACCGAGGCGCGCCTGTCCAAATTGGGTGCGTCGTTAATGGACGATATGGAAAAAGACACCGTGGATTGGATGCCGAACTTTGACGGCACTTTGTCCGAACCGGTTGTATTGCCGGCAAAATTCCCAAATTTCTTGGTTAACGGGGGCAGTGGTATTGCCGTTGGTATGGCGACAAACGTTCCGACATATAACTTGGGCGAGGTCAGTACCGGTATCCTGGCAATATTGGATAATCCAGAAATTACAGATGATGAATTGTTCCAAATAATCCCTGGGCCAGATTTTCCAACGGGTGCGATTATCATGGGCCGTGCCGGCGCGTACAAGGCACACACCACGGGACGTGGTTCAATTATCGTTCGCGCAAAAACACACCAGGAAACATTCCATGATCACCAGGCGATTGTTGTTGATGAAATCCCATACCAGGTGAACAAGGCACAACTGATTATTCACATTGCCGAACTGATTAAAGACAAACGCATCGAAGGTATTGCCGAAATTCGCGATGAATCATCCAAAGAAGGCCTGCGCATCGTTATTGAATTAAAGCGCGATGCTATGCCCGATGTTGTTTTAAATCATCTGTTTCAATATACAGAAATGCAGACGAATTTCCCGGTAAACATGATGGCACTGAACCGCGGACGGCCGATGCTGTTTAATGTTCGCGGGGTATTGGATGCATTTATTGAATTCAGAACGGACATCATTCGTCGCCGTACAATATTTGATTTGAACAAGGCACGCAATCGCGCGCATACTTTGTTGGGGTTGTCAGTTGCGGTTGGTAATTTGGACGAAGTTATTGAACTGATTAAAACCAGTCCGAATCCCGACGCTGCACGCAGTGCCTTGATTTCACGTGGGTGGCGTGCGTCAGATATTGAATCATATATTAAATTAATTGATGATCCGAATACGGAATATAAAGACGGAATGTTCTTTATGTCCGAAGACCAGGCGCGCGCAATTCTGGAATTGCAATTGCATCGTTTGACCGGGTTGGAACGCGATAAAATTCACGATGATTTGACCGCGTTGGGCGCCCAGATAAAAGACCTGTTGGAAATATTGGGCAGTCATGAACGCATCATTCAAATTATCCGTGATGAAACAACCGCGGTGCGCGATAACTGGGCATCGCCGCGTCGTACAGAAATTTCTGATGCCGAAATTGATATTGACATAGAAGACCTGATTGCACGTGAAGATATGGTTATTACCGTTTCCAACACCGGTTATATAAAACGCGTGTCGCTGGATACATATCGCGCACAAAAACGCGGTGGCAAGGGTCGCAATGCAATGACAACCAAAGACGATGATTATGTGGTTCAGGTATTTGTTGCGAATACGCATACCCCATTGTTATTTTTCAGTTCCAAGGGAATTTGTTATAAACTGAAAACATATAAATTACCCGAAGCGGCCGCCGCGGCCAAGGGACGCCCATTGGTCAACCTGTTGCCGTTGTCTGCGGGTGAAACAATTACGGCAATCCTGCCCGTCAGCGAAGAAGACGTTCAACGTGTCCGCGAATCCGGCAAAGAACATTTCTTGATGTTTGCAACTGCATCCGGTACGGTACGTCGTAATCGCATGTCTGATTTTGATTCAATCCGCGCAAATGGTAAAATTGCCATGAAATTGGACGAAGGCGACAGTTTGATTTCCGTACTGCCGTGCAGTGAAGACCAAGACGTATTCTTGGCAACATATCGCGGCCGTTGCATACGTTTCCCGGTTCCGGAAATTCGTATATTTGCAGGCCGCAATTCCACCGGTGTTCGTGGTATGTCGTTGCCCACAGATGACCGGATTATTGGTATGGCAATGCTGAATCACGGTGAATCCGATGCCGCAGTACGCGCCGCATATATCAAACAATCCCGCGCCGCACGTCGCGCGGCCGGTGGCGCAGAAGAAGAATCCGACGGTGAAGAAGAAACAACAAATCTGGTGTTGGATGATGCCCAAATGGCAAAAATGGCCGCCGAAGAACAGTTCATTTTGACCGTATCTGAAAACGGATTTGGCAAACGCACCAGTTCGTATGAATACCGTACAACACACCGTGGTGGTGGCGGATTTACGAATATTAAATTGGGTGGGAAAAATACTGCCGTTGCCGGGTCTTTCCCGGTTGCTGATGACCATGATATCATAATGGTAACAGACGGGGGTAAAATAATCCGCACACCTGTTGCCGATGTTCGCATTGCGGGTCGCGCAACGGCGGGCGTAACACTGTTGCGTACGGCGGAAAATGAAAAGGTCGTTTCTGCAATTTCCATTGTCAGCGAAGACGAAGAGGCCGCAGAGGTTGAAACCGAAGTCGCCGCCCAGGAAACCCAGGAATCCCAAACTGAACAATAAGGATGTCAGGCATGGATAGCGAATACTTTGCATCTATTAACGAGGTTTCAAAAAAATTGTCTGTGCCTGCGCATACTTTGCGTTATTGGGAAAAACAATTCCCGGTTGCCATTCGCCCAACAACGGGCGCCGGTGGTCGGCGTTATTATCGCGCCGAAACCGTGCGGCGTTTGACGGTTATTAAGGATTTGCTGTATACCCGGGGAATGACAATTGCGGGTGTAAAAAAATTACTGCGCGACGGCAATTTGCCAGAAAACGTAGATGATTTTATGACCCCAATGGGCACGTCTGCCAAAACGGTTCCCGCAACGCCTGTGCCATCCGCCGCACCATCTGTTGATGCCGCGCAATTGGATATGGCAATAACATTGCTGACCCAGGCACGGGAATTATTGGCAAATTGATATAAAGATAAAACGCCCAAATGGGCGTTTTATTTTGTGTGATTATTTACCAGGTTTAATTTTTTATTTAATAACGAATCCATTCGCGCCTGCAATTGTGTTATGCGATTGTTTGCAACGCTGTCAAAATGACTGCGGATTGCGCGTTGCAGATTTGGATTCATGGACTTAACACGGTCATATTGACGAATTTTTTTATCGTTTGCCCAATATTTCCACCCGCTGTTTCGTACAGTTGGAATTTCAGAAAATTCCGTAAACACTGTTGTGTTGTGCTTTGGTACATTGAACATGGAATGCCTGTACGCCGCATTATATGCACGGTCCAGGATTTGGTCGTTTGCTTTACGCAAACTGTCAATTGCGGGGCCATTTTCAACCAGGTATGTATACGTATCGTTTTTGTTCAATGAATCGGAAATTAAACCGGGCAGGGCGGTGCGTATGCGCTGGATTTCGTCGCGTGTGGCATCAATATTTTTATCGGTTTCAGCCAGTAATTTATTTTTTGCTGATTCCTGGTTTGCCGTCATGCTGAGTAAAATTGCAATCATAAACAATAATACAACGGTGGATGATGATACCAGAATCGCATGTGTTTCACGTTTCATATTTCACCCCTTGGATAATGTATGAATTTATATCTGTTTGTACAGGACAAAATTTAATTTCACCTGACGGTGTAATAAAATTTTGGCAGTCTTGGCGGGAATGTAATTCCCACTTGCCTGGGCTGCGTGGGCCCCTTTCGGCTGCGTAAGGCACGAACTGCGCATTTGCTTGTTCATGCCAACTTCGCACACGAACCCTACGGGTTCGCTTTCCGGGCACGTGCTCAAAATTTAATTTCACCTGACGGTGTAATAAAATTTTGGCAGTCCCAACGGGAATCGAACCCGTGTCGTCAGAATGAGAATCTGATGTCCTAACCGCTAGACGATGGGACCGCAGCGCATGTATCTTAGCATTTTTTTCTGCGTTTGCAAATAAATACGATTTTTATCGCGTGGACACAATTGCCACAAAATCCAGGAATAATTTCGTTTTAAATTTTATTGACCGATTAATCGTTATGTGCAACATTTGTTGAACTTTGAACAGACGGGTATTTAACGATGCAGACAGACGGTAATTTAATCACAGAACCAAAATTCTCAGTTTTAAAGCAGGCAATTCAAGATAAAGTTTATTATACGAAATTGTTCATGACGGACATTTTGCCAAAAATCGCACAAATATCAAACCAACCGCGATATGGATATCATGGATTAACCCACACGACCCAGGTCGCACTGTTTGGTGTGGAATTATCGTTGGCGTCGGGCGCGGAACCATTGCCGGTAATGTTGGCGGCCGGTTTGCATGATTGCGCACGAACCCATGATAAAGATTGCCTGATGCATGGGCCAAAATGTGAACCGATTGCGCATACGTTTTTGGATACCCATTACCCAACATTGTCTTATCAAACGCATCAACAAATTGTTTATGCCGTTGTAAATCATTCGCGAAATATTCCTGCACCGGACGCGGTTTCGGCATGCCTGTGGGACGGGGACAGAATCAGATTGGCATGGGAATTGGGTTATAATCCGAATTTCTTTGCGACCGAATATGGACGGAAAATTGCATCTTTGACCCCGCGGGGCCAGGCACAGTATATCGCCCGCCAGGAACGGTTTTTAATACAACACGGTATAAAAACCCGTGCCCAGATTGATCATGAAAATGTGATGAATGCAATTTTTTGCGCAACGAACACAAATTTTAAAGACCGGGTGAAATGATTCAGGCGAAGTATTAATCGCGAATATTTTTCATTTGATTTATAATTTCATTTTCAATTGCATATGAACTCAGTTCCGTGGCCGATTTGTGATAATCATCAAAATTCTGTTGTATTTCAGTATATGTTTTTTTGTCCAGTTTCTGTATCTGGGGGCCCAATGCGCCGGCGCGTGGTTTTAAATCATCCAACGCATGATGCATTTCATGTGCAAACATCGCAATCATTCTGTCAAATGTTTTGGTGCCGTTTTTGGCTTCGTTTCTTTTGGCAAAATCCAGATTCAGGCGAATAATTTTCTGCTCTATTGCATCCGGGTGCGTTTTTGGGGATTTTTTAAATTCGTTTATTACAGATTTTTGTTGTTCTGGGGACATATCTTTGGGCAGTGTGATTGAATAACCGTTCTGTTTATAGGCGCCGGTTTGATTTGGTGAACTCGGCTTAAAATCGGCTGTTTCCCAATTTTTTACCGCCGCGACATTTATGGATTGTGGGTGCAGGTTATATTCATCGCAAAAATCACGGGCCAGTGCCTGAAACAATGCGTTGTACGCGGCAATCTCGTCCCCGGGCTTGGCGTTTTTAACTTTCGCCACCAGGTCATTATGGTTATTCAGACGACGAAACCAATCATATGCGAATTGTTTCGCCAAATTATATCTGTTTACGGTGGCAACGTTAAAGCGATTACGTATTTCATCGTCTTTTGTGGGATCTTTGGACATTTGACTTAACTTTAAATCAAATGTGTTAAATTCACCCTGAATGTTGTTTAAATCATTACTGACCGCCAATAAAAACAGCGACATGTTCTTGGGTCTGTATTTGTTCAATTTTATTGCGGATTCATATTGCGTTATTAATTC
Source organism: Pseudomonadota bacterium (assembly GCA_023402015.1). Lineage (GTDB taxonomy): Bacteria > Pseudomonadota > Alphaproteobacteria > Rs-D84 > Rs-D84 > Enterousia. The sequence continues at coordinate 80,177 of JAEXCU010000015.1, forward strand.
ATCCGGTTTGTGGCCATGCGATATAAAACCGCGTGTCATCGGGTGAAACTGTCCTGATATTTTATTTTTCGTTTCTGGGTCCGTCGCCGCGATATATCGGTTCAGTAAATTTATATCATTTTGCATGATCTCTATTTCAATATCGCGCGCGGCAATTTGAAATTTATTCGCCGTGTCTGTCATGTGAAGTATTATAACATAACGCTGCGTAATTATAAACAGAAAAGGACGGTCGGGCGACTTGGTTTTATTTGTGTTTTGTATGATAAAAAGTTAAAAATAAATCCCGGGGTTTCAGCCCGGGAAATATTTATCTGCCAGATTTTTCTTTTATAAACATTTGCGTGGCGTCAAATGATTTTGATACCAATCCCGCAAAGACTTTTTTCTGGTCTGCCACACTCAGATTTGGATTAAATGCACCTTTTTTAATTAGTACCTGGATGGTTTCGGCGGTGGCATTTAAAACCTTGGCATTATTTTCAATGAACAAGTTTAATGCGTCGCTGTCTTTTTTGTTCTTTTCCGGGTCATAAGAAACACTGTATAGGCGATTTTTTGCATCCGCCGCCAATTTAGCATTGGGCAATTTTTTCAATTTTTCCGGGGCGTATTTGGGCAATATTTCTTTGCGGTAAATATCAACAACAGATGTGCCCCAATCAAAGTTATCGGGGATATATAATTTTTCACCCGGTTTAACGTTTTTTAATGCCTGTATGAATTCTTGCAGGGTGTAATTTGCCAATTCGGTGCCCGCATTTGCAATATCTGTACCTGTGTTATATTTTTTTGGCGAAAGCATTGCCGGCGTTTTATTTGTCTTCCATGCCAGGTCAAACCAACGATTATTTAATTTTAAGAAATTCGGCAAAGCATTCGGATTTTTTAATGCCAGCAACAAAATTACATATTTATCGCTTTCTATGACGGCATTTAATTGCTTGTCCGGGGACAGTTTTAAGAAGTTGGCGGCGTATTGGTTTAAATCCATAACGGTTCCATTGACATCGTTAACGACGCCAATCGGATGCGTCCATGTTCCGAATTCTGCGCCTTTGTTATCCTGGGCTTGGCTTTTTAATGGCAACAAAGACAGTGCCGATATACCAAAAACGGTCAGGGCCTTTTTGATGTTGCCACTGGCTGCATTAAATGTTGATGATTTCATAATGAACCCCTTTCTTATAATTGTATCACTAAAAACCACGAAAGCAAAAGGTCGTTGGGAATATATTATGAAACAGTCCATTGGATTTTATTTAACTTAATCTTGAGAAAAACAAGATTAATCGTTGACAATTTTAAAAAAGTGCAAAAGTTATCAAAAAATATGGCCTGCAAAATAGAAAAATAAAATAAATTTAACTGGCCAAGTTTTTGTCTTTATATGGTTTGGGCGCACACAGGGGTGTGGGGATGCCCCCCACTAGTGTTTTGGAACAAAACACGTACAAAACGTTAATAACGTTTTGCAGTACAAATACGCGGTCATTTGTACTATCTGGCGTACGCACCAAATAAAAAAAGCCCCCTTGTGGGCGTTTTTATTTGGTTTGGGCGCACGGATTCCCACGGACTTTGTCCTGCGGGGCATTCGTATGATGTTTGCTGCACTGGGTTTGCAAACATCAACTCATTGTCAAACCAAACGACATTCGTCGTGTGGCCTTATCCTTGTCTCGCGCCCAAAAATAAAAACACCGCAAGGGTGTTTTGATTTTTGGTTGTGCACGGAGCGCCATACGGTATTTGCATTCAATTTGTGATTTTGCCGAAGCACGATTTAGACCATTTAACAGGGATTAGCAGGGATTTTTCGCAAAAACACCCACCGAAATACTAACATGATACAATTTGTGCTAGAATTCATGTCCAGTTTTCCGCGGTTTTTTGTGTGTCTAAAAATTCCCTAAAAAAACTAACAGGAAATTCGATTTTAGTATCAGGGAAAACTGCAAAATAACAGCGAAAAAGCCGCATAAAAACAGGATAACGCACTTTCTGGTAATATCTGGGAAAATTTGAGAATAAAAGTAATTCCAGCTTTCCCAGATTTATTCTATAAAAGATCATTTAGCAAGTTCATACATTTAATTTTCTGCTGCATGTTTGCCCTGCCATAGACATTTAACGTAAAGGACACGTTCTTATGTCCCAGAATTTCGGACAGAGATTTAATATCAAAGTCCGGTATTTCAATAGCACGCACGGCAAATGTGTGCCTTATTTCATGAAACTTGACAGTACGCAGATTATGCTTTTTTAAGAATCTCGCAAAGAACTGACGATATGTCCTAGGCTCCGTTGGCTTGGTCTTTCCGGTTAAAAAATACTGATTAGGGTTATCTGAATAGTACTTTTTAATGATATTTATCAGCAAAGACGGCACCGGAATCGTTCGTGCCGAACAGGCGGTCTTGGGTGCGCCAATATGAACATACGAGGTTCCTTTAGTTTTATCATAAATTCGCTGAACCGTGCGTTGGATAGTGATAGTTTTATCAGTCAGAGATATATCACGCACCTGCAGACCACACAATTCACCAATGCGAATGCCGGTAAACAATGCGACCAAGACACCAGCTGTGCGGCGGTTCATTTTCATATAAATACATTGAATAAGAGCCAATTCTTCATCCTTAGACAAAGTAATGACGCGCTTGATTGAAAAGTCCTTAGGATATTCAATCAAATCCCAATTCAACATAGGGATAATTTTTTCTTTATACGCATAAAGCATACATAGCCGCAGGACTAAAATAATATCACGAATGGTTTTGATGGTAAGACCGCCGGTTTTATCCAATCGCCCCTCATTATGTAGCAGAGTAATATACGCCTGAATATCAGATTCAGTAATATTGCCAATCTTTTGCTTGCCAAAGTGAGGTATCAGATGATTTTCTGCAATCAGCATAAAGCTGGCATAAGTCGACGGTGTAATCATAGGGCTTTTTTGGCTAAGCCATACATTGATCAAGTTTTTGAAGTGACTATTTGATGTTAGTGTCATTGTACATACTCCTTTTTAAGTACAGATGTATGTTGAGAAGAAAAAACACTAAAAACAAACCTCTAGTATTGGTCTTGAACCGCCCCTCCGTTTCCCAGAGTTTGAGGGAGAATATACAAAATTTAAGCTAGGTGACATATGCATTAAGGTTCAACGCAAAAATCAAGATTCTGATGCGCCTATCATGATGTTATCTGCAGGAACAGGATTCATAATGCAATCAGAAAAGTATTCCAGAGATAATGCTGGGCAAAGCCTTGCAAAATACACTATCTTGAAGCGTACTGAACTGGCCTACAATCACGGGGCTTCAAAGCAAAAACCATTTGGATGCTGCTATATGCTAACAGAAGAAAAAGCGAGGGTTCCATATGTATACCACTGCTTTTCGATCCAAAATAATACCCCACAATATATAGCCATATTACTTAATAATCAACGTATAGAAAGACAACTGAAAAAGCTAGTTTCTTCAAGTGTTAGAATGGACGGTTTATTGAATATTTCTTTTGATGATTATATGACTGTTGACCTATATTTACCCGACATTTCTGAACAACAAAAGATTGCGGACTTCCTGTCCCTGGTTGATGAAAGAATTGAAAAACAGCGGCAGCTGGTCGATGCCCTGAAGAAGTATAAAAGAGGAGCTTTATCAAGAGTTTTTAACGATGTTTTGAAAACCGTAAAATTATCGGATATTTCTAATTTTATTTCTTCCGTAAGGACATTGTCTACAATATTAAATAGCAATAAGGGAATTTATCCTGTTTACGATGCGGCTGGTATAGCTGGATATATTGACCATTATGATATTGATTCTGACTATATAACAATAGTTAAAGATGGATCGGGAGTGGGCCGCTTGCAAAAATGTGATAAAAAATCTAGTTTTATTGGAACTCTGGGAGCATTGGTTGCGAAAAATTGTACTACAGATTTTTTATATGCAGTTCTGCAAACAATAAATTTTTCTAAATTTGTTACAGGAATGGCTATTCCTCATATTTATTACAGGGACTATAAAAGCACTCTACTTCCATTTCCTAGTGAAGAAAAGCGACATTTTATATCGCAATTATTTAAAGAATTTGATATTCACATAGAAAATGAAACCCAAAAATTAAACAATATACTGACATATAAACAAGGATTGCTCCAGCAGATGTTTATATAAACATTTTTTGTAAAAGTCCTTGTTTTTGAGTATTCAATCTCTCTAATACATCATTTTCTGTTGTTATTTTTTTATCTAAAATAGCAAATATTTTTGCAATGTTATCTTGCATCTCTTTGGTCGGTAATTTTATGAGCATATCACTTAACGTGGAAAGAACAATATATGGAGTATTACCGGCTTTTTTTTCAGCATCTATTCGTGGGTGCAAATTTGCTTGCAAATAGTAATAAATATACATTATATTTTCTTGAAAACTATCCAATACATAGGTTCTTTGATAAGCATTAAATTTTCCACAATAATGGTGGATGTAACCAACATTAGCTCCGTTACCAGAAATTAGTAATGCATCCGTGTCAAATGCATAAGTATCTATTTCAAAATATTCTCTGGCACATGTATAAAAACGATATTTCCCTCCCACAACCATTGCATTTGCGTCTAATTTACCTGTTGTGATATTACAAATTTCACCTAATGTTAATGTGTTATTTGAAGATATTTTATTAAAAAAGGCGGATAACAACCCTCTTTTATACTTCTTTAAGCTCTCAACCAACTGTCGCTGTTTTTCGATGCGCTGGTCAATAAGAGAGAGGAAATTAGCAATTTTTTGTTGTTCTTCTATGTTTGGACTTAAAAAATGAGTGGTGGCAAAAAAATCATCTGTTGGTACATTAAGTAGACCATGATTTCTAGCTCCTTCAGCTGAAATAAAGTAGATTTGACGATACCATTTTAATGAATCAAAATAATGTCTTATATAATCGGAGCAATGTTTTTTTAAAGAAAAACAAATGTAGAGAGTCGACAATGCTCCCATTTCGTATCGTTCTAATCTTTTTATTGATCCAAAATCATAACCATTCGAATAACTTTTATTGTATGCAAATTCTCCATTTTTTAGAAGATAATATCCAGACATATCTTTACTAGATACTTTTTTATTAAAGAATGTAACTTGGTCAACTAATCCATCTTTAGATGATATTGTTAAAGGCAAATCAGTTTGATTTTTATTATTTTTTCTCGTTACTCTTAACGTTAAATCAGACAGTTTTTCTGTAATCCATGGATCACTATACGACGAAAATCGTAGTGCAGGAACTTTACCTTCAAGACCAATACTAGAGGATACATTTTTTGATAAAATTTGGCTTTTTGCATTATTTGTCATGGCTTAGTTCTCCATGTCAAAAGGGAAATCTAACCCCAGTTCATCAAAGTATGGCTTCAATTTCGCGTTGATTTCCTTGATATCTGAATTTAGCTTTTTGATTTCTGCAGAAGTAGCGTTCAAATCGATAGGCTCTTCCTCCTCAAATGTGTCCACGTAGCGGGGAATATTCAGGTTAAAACCATTTTCAGCAATCTCTACCATTGTCGCAACATGTGCATACTTTTCGACATCCTGGCGTTTGACATAAGTATCCACAATTTTATCAATGTCGCAGTCACGCAGGATATTTTGGTTCTTGCCTGGTTCAAATTCCTTGGACGCGTCAATAAACAAAATATTGTCTTTGTTACCGTTACGGTTCTTTTTCAGCACCAATACGCAGACAGGGATCCCCGTTCCAAAGAACAAATTGGCAGGCAGGCCAATAACGGCATCCAACAGGTTCAATTTTTCGATCAAGTATTTACGAATAGTTTCTTCTGCGGCACCGCGGAAAAGCACCCCATGGGGCAGCAATACAGCAATGCGACCATCTTCGTCCATATGGTGAACCATATGTTGCACAAACGCAAAATCTGCCTTGCTTTTTGGGGCAAGTTTGCCATATTCGCTGAAACGTTCGTCTTCTAGGAACTTATCATCAGCAGACCAGTTTGCAGAGTATGGCGGGTTTGCAACTTGGATTCGATACTGTTTGTCATTAGCAAGTTCTGTAAAGAAGTCATGTTCCAAGGTGTCGCCATTGTATATTTCAAAATTACGGTACGGAATACCGCGCAAAATCATATTCATGCGAGCCAGATTATAGGTGGTAGAAGTCAATTCTTGGCCATAATAATTACGCACATTTACATACTTTTTCAGCCGTAACAGCAATGAGCCAGAACCACAAGTCGGGTCGGCAGCCGCTTTAACATCGGTCAATCCATAACACGCCAAGCGGCACAATAATTCAGCCGGTCCCGATGGCGTATAAAACTCTCCGGCTTTTTTGCCGGCAGTGGCGGCAAACTGACCAATCAGATATTCGTACGCATTACCAAGAACATCAATCTTTGTATCTTCTACACTAAAGTCAATCTCATCCAAAGCTGCGATTATCTTGGCCATAACTGCAGAACGGTCTTTGACAGTATGCCCCAGTTTTGTGGAATCCAACTGCATATCAGAGAACAGATCTTCAAAATCGTCTTGCGATGCATTGCCGATCGTGGATTCCATTAAGCTGTTGATGGCAGTCTGCAAGAATTCAATGTCAAACGAACGGTTTTCAACCATTGCAACTAAATTGCGAAATAGATATTGAGGCTCAATAACAAATCCCAAATCGTTTAATGCTTCTTCTATTATTGCCACCTTGTACTCAGGATTTTCCCAGGCCTGTTCATAAGACATCGCATCGTCTTTTAGAATCTTGGTCATATATTTTTCCGTGCGGTCAGATAGATAATAATAGAAAATCATGCCAAGAATATAATTCTTGAATTCATAGGCTTCCATATTACCCCGCAGGGCATTTGCCATATTCCACAATTTATTACACAGTGTTTTCTGATGCGCTTGAATATCGTCCATTTCCTGAATCCTTTAATTATTGAAACTTTTCGGTTAGATTTTTAATAAATTCTACGATTCTTGACACTAAACTTTTTTTCTTGAGTAAAGACATGTGTTGCGGAATCTGATCCCTGATTTCACCAGAGTCCAATACTCCAGAGAACTCATATTCTGAAATAACCTCAGTCAACATTTTGGGATCAAGCTGTTCTGCAGCAGCAAAAGCCTGAATTTCTTTTGCTTTTTCAGTGTTTTCAAAATCATTGAAAGCATCGTCAACCTGGTCAGCATTAGATAAGCCGCGAACAATACGATCCAAGAACGCCTGCAACAATTCAACTTTTCGCATAAGTGCGGGATTATCCGCACGCTGCAGCTCTTCCTCAATATGTTTGATATCATCATCGCGTTGTTTGGGATCATGAAAGCAGATGTTGCGAATAAGATTCATTATATAGGCAACATTGATGCGATTACTCTCCATCAGTTCAATACAAAAATCAACATCATTAAGGACAGAAACAACCTCGCGAGAATTCTGTCGATTACGATAAAGCATTAAATATTTACTTTTGTAATCTTGGTATTCCTGGTCTTCCATTGCCAGTGCTGTATTATCCAAACTAAACTCAATGAATGTACGCAAAGAATTCAGATATTTTGTCAATTCTCGGAATAATAAAATGAATTTTAATTGCTCATTTTCGTCCTGCATTTTGTCAATAGCATCCGGAGTCAGAGCAATTTCACGGATTTTATAAACAATCTCGTTATATTTTTCTACAAAATGCTCGTATGACGGGGTAAAGACACCTTCTGTCTGTCCTTTTGAGAACAAAGCGATCGCATCATCGGTATTTTGTTTCAGATTACGGTAACATATGATAATACCAAATGGTTTCGTCTCTTTTTCAACACGATTTGTACGCGAATAAGCTTGTAGCAAATCATGCCATTTCAAGTCCTTATCAACGTACAGAACCTGTAAAGGTTTACTGTCAAAACCCGTCAAAAACATATTTACAACCAACAAAATATCCAACGACTTGGTCTTTTTACCTTTTACACGGTCGGAAATATCTTTGTGATAAGCCGCAAACGTATCCGTTGAATAATTGGTTGAATACATTTTGTTATAGTCTTTAATCATGCGTTCCAAAGCATCGCGACTATGTTCGTCTTGGGCTTCTCCATCTTCATTTTGACCAAAAGAGAATATTCCCCCGATATTTAGCTTATGATCCAATTTCTTGAAGATATCATAGTACTTGATCAGCATGGGAATTGATGACACGGCAAAGATAGCGGTATACTGTCCATTTCGAGTCTTGGCCAAATGATTTGATATAATGTGATTTGCAATCATATTCATACGTTCATCTGCCATGTAAAGCGCAGATGTATTGATAGCCTTAGCCATGGTTTGATCGTCAGCATCGTAATCTTCTTTCATGGTACGAATGTACTCAATATGAAAGCCGAGAACGTTGTTGTCAAAAATAGCATCTTTAATTAAATAATTATGCAGACATTCTCCAAATAATTTCGCTGTTGTCTGAACAACTTTGCCTTCGACCTTACCATTTATTTCAAAGCGAGGGGTACCAGTAAAGCCAAAGAACTGCGCTTTGTTGAAATGCCGAACTATATCCTTGTGCATATCCCCAAATTGGCTGCGATGGCATTCATCTATAATGAAAACAACTTTCTCATCTTTGTAAAGATCCATTGCCTTAGCATGACGAGCTGATTTTATAGCGTTAGCCATCTTCTGAATTGTCGTGACAATCAACTGGCGATTTTTGTCCTTCATTTGACTGACCAGAACATTCGTTTTGTCTGTTGCATCAACCGAACCAACTTCAAATTTATTGAATTCTTCAGTCGTTTGAGAATCCAAATCCTTACGATCCACCAAAAATATGACCTTTTTAATATTTGGATTAGCCGCCAGAATTTGTGCCGTCTTAAATGAGGTCAGAGTTTTTCCTGCGCCGGTTGTATGCCAGATATAAGCATTTTTATTTGTTAAAGTCGCCTGACGGACTAATGCCTCAACCGCGTACACCTGATATGGACGCATGATCATCATCATTTTATCTGCATCATTCAGGACCGTATATTTGGTCAACATTTTGACAATGTGGTCGCGAGCCAAGAAACCAACAGCAAAGTCTTGCAGTTTAGTGACACGCATATTGTTAATATCCGTCCAAAAGAATGCAAGACTATGCATCAGTTCTTTATCAGAATTTGCAAAATACTTACTATCAACACCATTGGACACAACAAAAGTCTGAATATAATGAAACAACCCACAATAAGAGTGCTTTTTATAGCGCATAACCTGGTTAACGGCCTCTTTGATATCTGCACCACGACGTTTCAGTTCAACCTGAACAAGGGGCAAACCATTGACCAATAATGTTACATCATAGCGATTTACATATTTGCCAACGACCGTTGTTTGATTGGTCACTTGAAAAATGTTCTTTGTGTGATCTTCGTTAAGCAGGGAAACGTAGATTTTATCTCCATTATCACGTTCCAGAATGAACTTGTCACGCAGAATCTTTGCGCTTTGAAAGACGTTTTTGCCCAGCAAATAGTTGAATACTCGTTCCCATTCCTTATCCGAAAGCGGTGTTTTCAGTTTGTCTGAATTGAAAGCAAAGAATTGTTTCTTGAAATTTTCTTCCAAGTCCGCATAACTTTGGATGGCAACAAACTCATAGCCTTGACCAGAACCATTTTTCTCACTAGACTTAATATCAAAGCCACTAAGTTGCTTGATAAACAGTCTTTCCAATTCTGCTTCACTTTGATAGGCCATAAATTGTCTCCTTATATCAAAACAATACCTGTTTATAAGAAAAAAATCAATAAAGTAATCATATAGAAATCTGTTATGTAAATGAACACTATTATTGTGTTGAAATAACTTGACTTATACCCCTTTGTAAGCAGTAATTGCGTGAGCTTACAAAGGAGTAATTATGGGGTATAAAAATCCGCCGGTGGAATATCGGTTTCGACCGGGGCAATCGGGTAATCCATACGGGCGAATGGGACGCCGTGTGTCCGAGCATGAGCGGCAATGCCTGCTGCGTATGATGGTGGATGCGATATGTGATTATCGGCCGAAAAACAACACACGTTTACGCAAAATTATGGGGATATTACATGAAGCAATTGAATAGTATCCCGACCAATTTCTCGGATCTGCAAAAGATGCCTAAAGCCGCCCGTGTCGCCCTGTGGGCGCGATATGTGCCGCACCCGTTCGCGGGCCAAAATAAGGCCCTGTGGTACTATATTCAATGTGAGCAAATGGGGGTGCGCATACTGCCGAAACATATGATTAAATTGCGTAAGTACAGGGATAATCCAGCCGATTGTATAACACGGGTTTATAAAACCAAATATCGCCTGGCGCCCGGCACGATTATAACCAAATCTTTTCGTGGTGTTGCGCATCGCGTGATGGTCTGTGACGATGGCATGCTTGAATATAACGGCCAGAAATTCAGAACTTTGTCCGGTGTGGCAAGCATTATTGCAGGGATAAAAATATCCGGCTCCGACTTCTTTGGATTTAGCAAAAGGAAAAAGAATGCCGAAATTACGTGCGCGATTTACACGCGAAAATCAACCGAGCATGGTTTGGAATTAGAGTTTAATTCACTGCAAAACCAAGAAGAGGCATGCAAGGCGTATATTGCATCCCAATCATTTAATGGATGGGAGTATTATAAAACATATACCGATGCGGCTATATCGGGCGGCACAATGTCGCGCCCCGCATTACAGCAAATGTTGGACGACATGTCGCGTGGCCTTATAAATGTGGTTGTTGTATACAAGGTTGATTACCTGTCGCGGTCTATTCTGGATTTTCACAGTATGATGAAATACTTTGAAAAATATAATGCCAATTTTGTATCCATTACCCAGTCGTTTGATACATCAAATTCTATGGGAAAATTGACACTGAATATGCTGCTGTCATTTGCCCAGTTTGAGCGCGAAGTAGCATCCGAACGTGTGCGCGATAAAATTCGTGCCAGCAAGGCTAAGGGAATGTGGCTGGGCGGTGCGCCACGTTTGGGATATGATTTGCAAGATAAAAAGTTGATTGTAAATGAACAAGAGGCAGAACAAATCCGGGATTTATTTAACACATACCTGCGTCTGGGCAGTGTGTCGGCCCTGATTGAATATGCGGCAGATAAAAATATATGTAATAAGCAATGGAGGTCAAAACGCGGTGCCATATGGGGAGGACGGGAACTCACCAAACATTCGCTGCATCGCATTTTGCGAGACAAGATTTATATCGGAATGATAGAAAGCAATGTTACCAATATCTGCGCCCCGGGTGAGCATCAGGCAATTGTTGATATCGATACATTTAATCGTGTGCAGGAAATGCTGGCCAAAAATGACAACGATAAGACTGCGCGCGGCGGTTCGCCAAACCTGATTACGGGAAAGTTATTCAATGCGGCGGGCGTAAAATTTACCAATCAGCGTACCTGTGGCGTGGGCAAGGTAACAAAATATTATTACGCCACACGGGGATTTTATCTGCCGGCACCGGAATTGGATGCGATTGTTGCGCGTGCCATAAATGACTTTATGGACTCCGATATGTCAAACCTTGGCGATAGTGTTGCAACAATGCTGAAGCGTATTGATATGCACGCCATGGAGTATGATGCGCGGCGTAAATTCATTCGCACAATGATACGCAAGGTCGTGTACACTGAAAATCAAATAATGATATTTATAAACCCCAGTGCCGGCGAATTACCAAAATATACGGGCGAAACGTTTAATCAAAAATCCAACCCTATGGAATATACGACGGACGCCGATGGTGTAATTATAAAATGCCCGGTATTTTTGAAAAAGCACAGCAAGACAAACTCACTGCTACACATCGTTGATAACAACCATTTAATCGTGCGTGCTTTTGCCACGGCGTTTCACTATCGTGATGTGTACGAGCGTGGGCGCACCGTCCCAGAAATAGCAACAGATGAACACGCATCAGAAACAACTGTGCGGCGATATCTGAAACTGGCGTATATCAATCCGCAAATGATAAATGATATTTTAGATGCAAAAACGCCGTATCGTGTGGACGACCTGTTCCACATATCGCCAATGTTTTGACACATTCCGCCACTATAAAAATCGGGGTTGTATGTAACCCCGATTGTTTTTGCGGTTTGGCACCTGGTGCTACTACATACAAAATAAGAAAACAAAAAATACCCCGAAATTTGCGCGGAATTCCGGGGTGTTAAAATCACAATTAAACCATAGTGATTTCAATAAAATATCGTGGTTGGGGCGCACGGATTCGAACCATGATAAAGAGAACCAAAATCTCTTGTCCTACCATTAGACGACACCCCAAAAGCATCACCGATTATAAATACTTTTAACATTTTTGCAATAATAAAATAAACGTTGTGCAATTTCTGATTTACTTTTTGTCCTTTTATCAATATAATATATAACGAATCCATAGGGATTGTGGGTTCGGGCTGTCGTAAGCCTTACATTAAAGCAATATGCCGCTGCATATTGAATCCGCATGGGTATAAGGGCGGTGCTTTGGGCACCTTTTCTTATATCAACCCCGCACTGCCAGCCAGGTCGGGGAGCCGCCTGCATATAAAACAGGGTATCTTCCCGAAAGCAGTGCGGAATCATTCTTTAATGTTGATTTACGAACTCCCCGGCCGCCATTTCCTGTGGCGGTTTTTAATTCTGTGTATGGGGTGTGCCTATGGCGGTAAAGTTCAAAGATTTCATGTTAAATTGGTACAAGGCGTATCATCTGTACAACATGGATGACCCGCGAAAACAACGTTGGGCCGATTTGCGTGGAAAATCGTACGAAATTAATTCCAAGGGCGAATATGTATATTTGGAAGACGCGCGAAACGGTGTGCAAAAGGGATGGGCAAATCCAAAAACAGGGGAATTGGCAACTGAATTGCCGTTGCCGGATTTAAGTGAAGAAGATTGGGAATATTTTTATCGCCTGTGTCGCACGGCAATACGAAACATTAATGACAAACGCGAAGATTTGTTGCGAAATGACCCTGATAAAAACCCATTGCCGATTGATAAATGGTTCGGCAGTAAGAATTTAAAGGCGTTCAGTGTTCAAGAGGTCAAGCAACCAATCAAAGACAAACTGAAACAATTTGCATCGGTGGTATTGGAAACGCCACGATTGAAAAACAAACTGATGGACAGTTTTTCTGCTGATTATTCCATAGATACATTTTTGGCCGATTTAATTGACCAGGATTATTCGCGTAATTCGCAATTTACAATTGCGAAAATTCAAACTCTGGTGCGTATATTACCGGGACTGTTGCGTCCGGAATATGATTTCAAGGTCGGTGATTATAAAAATCCATTTGATGATAAAACCAATGACGCGATTCAACGCATATTTATTGGTACCGGTTATGACCCGATTGCCGGAATTGCAATGGATGATTTGGAAAATCAGTTTGATGAAATATCCGCCGAATTGGACCCCGCGAACGAGCAAATAAACCCAATGCAATTGGCGCAGTTTAAACACCCCAGTGTTTATAAAGAAATATTAAAGGCATTGTATGCGCCGGACAAACCAGAAAAGAAATCGCCATTTCATTCCCAATTTGCATCCAACGGTGGTGGGGAAATCACGGGATACATGAACGAAGTTGTTGGTGGGAATAATTATGAATCCGGCGCAAACGAATTGGTCCCGAAACTGGGCAAAGAATTAAATATCCGTGAACAGTTTAATAAAAAAATCGGTGATTTTCAGGACGAACATTTTTTGCGTCTGACGGACCGCGCGGCCCGGCATGTTTACATAGAACCCGCCGCCAAAGGCATTGTGGATGCAATTATTAAAGAAAAAATATCCCCAACGGATGGATTGAGCAAAATCATTGAAAAAAAGGATGCCATTGCAAAACGCGTCCAGGCCAAATCACCCGTCAGCAAAAAGGGGTGTGATTTTTTCTTTGAAGCGCTGTCATATATCCAGGCGTCCGGCGACATGGACGAAGCGTTATCCGGCGCATTAAAAAATGGTCGCAAGGCCGAGGCAATTGCATTTGAAATAATAAAATATGCAATTTCCAAACGTAAAATTAACGAAGCCAAGGCCGCATTGGAAGTCTTCGCAGTTATGCGGTACGATACTTTTTCGTCCGCCCATTGGAATGATTTAAAGAAATCCCAAAACGATATCTTTGGCGACAAAAATTTGTCTTTTAATAAAAATGAAACCATGTCGTTTTTAACCCGCGCATTGGATAAAACGATTTGGTTGGGTGTTAATGGTGCATTTTGGACCGGCGTTTTGACACGCAATTTAATTCAACACGGTCGCGGTAAAATGTCGCCTGATGATATGGCACGTATGAAATCGGCACTGACGAAAATAAATGCAGACAGCCAAGAATTCACAAATCTGGCCGATGCGCAGGCGCAACATAATGAAATCCGTACGCAATTATTGGCCGCCCAGGAAAATTTTGGTTATGCAATGATTCTGCGCGATGAATATGGTGAATTAAATAATGAAATCACACGTTTGGAATCTAAAATCCCCGCGGCCACCAAAGATACAGATTTATCACGTTTAACTGCGTTGCAGAATGAAATTGCCGTTAAAAAAGATGCGCGGGACAAAATGCATTCAAAGTTAACGGCGCATGCCGATGAATTTGTGAAATTGGATGAATTGCAACATAAAATAAAGGGTTTAAATCACGAAATTGCCGCCCAGGGTGATGCGCTGCGAACAGAAACAGATGCGGCGCGCATAAATATAATTCGCGATGAATTAGAAACCAAGAACAAACAGTTAAAATTATACAGTGGGTGTTTAAATGTATACGATAAAATGCGTCAAGACTATATGGAATTGGAACGCGAAGACCGTGTCGCCCAGGAATTGGCCACGCGATTGGGCGCCGCGGCCGAACGTGGGCACGCCAAGGAAACAGATTCCAAACCATATAATGCGCCCAAATCAGATATTCAAAATATGCAAATGCTGATGGCATTTTGGAATGCGGCAAACGGTTATACGCGCGGAATTAATGTTAATTCGTATAATATTTTACGTAATATAAAAAATGTTCGCAAAAATGCAAATCTGCAAAAGACATTTAATCAAATGGTAAATTACGAACACGAATAAAAATAATCGCCCATGTGGCGATTTCTTTTAAAATTCTGTGATTTTATACTTGCATTAAAATTATTAAAATATATAATTATTCAGATTTTTAATAATTAAACATTTCTTTTATATTATAAAGGGGATTATTATGTCGCGCAAGGAATTTATTCGCCTGATGGAATCTAATATTTGGATTCTGGACAAATTGTCTGCACGTCTGAAACGGGAACCATTTGGTTTGTCGGGTTATCCACGTCAACAAATGGCAATCTTGGTTCGTTTGCATGTGGGGGGGCGGGCCAGATTAAAAGATATCGCAATTCGTGAAATGGCAACAACGCCAAATCTGTGTGCTGCGTTCAGAAAATTAGAACGCGACGGGTTGGTTGCGCGCGCGATTGATGAACAAGACCGTCGCAACACATGGTATTCGTGCACACCGGCCGGTTCTGAAATGGCATGTCGGGCATTGGATACATTTCGCGATGGTATTGAAAAATTGTTCAGTGGACTAAGTCGTGAAGACGAAGATGCATTGACGGGTGCGCTGAAAACAATGAACAAAGTGTTAACAAAGATGGAGATAAGTAATGCATAAAACAAGACTGGTATCAGTTTGTGCTGTTATATGTTTGGGGGTTGTGGGACAAAACGCCATGGCATTGGATTTGTCGCTGAACGATACGATTGAAAAAATCGTTCATGAATCCCAGGATGTGAAAAAGGCCGATGCAAACGTCAGCAAAGCGACCGCCCAATTGGCCGCCGCGAATGCAAACCGTTGGTTCAAGGTTGACGGAACCGCGACATATATGAACATGATAAACGTTGAAAATCCGTCAAAATCCAACGCGGTTGATTTGCCACCGGCGCTGGGGGGACTGATATCAGACAGTTTAAAGAACCAATCTGTTCATATTGAAATACCGGACAACATCTTTATGGTTGGTGTTTCCGTGTCCCAGCCGATTTACACGTTTGGTAAAATCGGTAATGCGGTCAACAGTGTAAAATCTGCAATTAAAATGACCAAGGCCAGTCGTGAATTAACCCTGCGCGAGGTTAAATACAGTGCGGCCGACATTTATTGGACCGCAAAAATGACAGATGAAATCGTCAAGATTGCACAATCTGATTTACAGTCCGCACGCGCCGCGCGTCGCAATCTGTCATCGGCGGGTCGTGCATCGCGCAGCAACCTGGTTAAAATTGAATCGGATATCGCAACCAAGGAAATAAACCTGTCCGATGCAGAGTTTAATCGTGATACCGCGTACAGAATGCTGAAAATTCTGGCGGGCATAGATATGGACGAAGAAATCACGCTGACTGATAATTTCCCCCAGACGTTTGGTGCCCTGGATGCGGGCAAATTGACCGCGAATCCGGAATGGGAAATATTAACCCAACAGGTTCAAATGTATGAATCCAAGGTCAAGGCCGCACGGGCGGAATATTTGCCGACATTGGCGGCCACGGCGTCGTATAACTATGTCGCCATGGGTCAGGAATACGACAGCATGTTTGATAAAAAGGGCAGTCAGTCTGCATATTGGGGATTGGCGTTGCAGATTCCGATTTTTAACGGCGGCGCAACGCGCGCGAACGCAACCATGGACGCCATGGATGCCGAATCCGCGCGTCAAGATTTGGATAAATCCAAAAAATTAAAAACCGAAGAATATGACAATGCGATAAAGAAATACAATCATTTACGTGGAAATTTGGCGACATTGGAAAATGCCAGAAACCTGGCCGCCAAGGCATATAAATTTTCCCAGGACCGCTTTGCGTCTGGGCAAACATCTGCGGTGGAGTTGGCCGAAGTGTCTGCGGGTCTGTACCAGTTGGACATGGCGTTGTTAAATGCAAAATACAATATTTTGATGTCGGCGGAATCTGTTAAAAAATTGGGTGAATAAAAATGGAACGTATATTAGATAAATTTGAACAATTAAAAAATTGGTCGCGCAGACCGCGTACTAAAAAAAGACTGTACGTTGTTTTTGTTGCGATTCTGGTGCTGTGGGTTGCGTATCGCTTTGTGATGATTGGTATTGAAAACCGGTTGTTTGTATTTAATCCGGCCCGTATGGCCACGGAAACTGGCATTGTGGTTGATGTTCAAAATGCAAAAAAACAAACCGGCACATTACAAGAACCATTGACGGTTAAAAACAATCGTGCGTTGGTTTCCGGTGCGCGTGCCCAAACACTGCGGGCGGGTCAACGTGTGGGCGACGGTGTTATCGTTTCTGTTTCCGCCAATATTGATTTGGATACCGGTATGCATGTTGTTCGTACACGTGGCGTGTCAGACGGATTAAACTTTGCAGAATATCAAACATCGGGATATTTTGTTCCGTCGTATGCCGTTGTTAATGATACGGTTTATGTGATTTCTGATGGCGTGGCCACCGCGCGCCCGGTCCATGTATCGCGCAGTGATGCAGATACAACCGTCATCACAGACGGATTAACCGACGGCGATGTTATAATATTGTCGCGCGTTGATGACGGCGCAAAAGTTAGAATAAAAAAATAATCTGATTTCAAGGATAGGAGAAATTAAATGCTGAAATTCTTCGTAAGCAGACCCATCACTACGCTGATGTTTGTATTGTTTTGGGTTGTTTTGGGATTGGTGTCTTTCCCAAAAATGAACATTGAACGTACGCCGTCATTGGACTTTCCCATGGTTACGGCCACATTTGTTTATCCGGGCGCGGAACCTGCGGAAATAGAATCCCAGGTTATTAAAAAGGCCGAAGATGCAATATCCGAGGTTGCCGGATTAAAGAAAATAACATCCCAGGCATTCGAGAACGGCGGGTATGTTATGGCTGAATTCAACCTGGGCGTGAATGTTAACGACAAAGCGTCCGAGGTTAAAACCAAAATTGACGCGTTGGCATCGGAATTTCCAGATGATTTAAAACAACCTGTGGTTGAAAAATTGAATCCATTACAAGAATCTGTGGTGGACATCGTTTTGCGTGGTGCAGATGCGCGTGATTTAGAAGAATATGTTGATAACACATTGGCCACAAAAATCACCGCGATAAATGGTGTTGCCAGTGTATCTGTTTTCGGTGGTCGCGAACGCGCGGTTCGCATTCAAATGGACCCGGATCAAATGGCGGCCCGTGGCGTTACAATTATGGATATTGTATCTGCGCTGGGGAAT
The DNA here is from genome assembly GCA_023402015.1 of Pseudomonadota bacterium. Classification (GTDB taxonomy): domain Bacteria; phylum Pseudomonadota; class Alphaproteobacteria; order Rs-D84; family Rs-D84; genus Enterousia. The sequence continues at coordinate 98,512 of JAEXCU010000015.1, forward strand.
AAAAACCTGAACGTGCCTGGCGGTAAAATTGAAAGTGGAACCGCATCGTCCAACGTGCGCTTTATTGGTGAATTTGCCATGGTTGATGAAATTGAAAACCTGCAAATCGTTACCATGGAAGGCCAAAAGTTCAAAGTATCAGATGTTGCCACCGTGGTGGATGCCGCGCGCGATATTGAAACCGGTGCACGTTATAACGGCCAAGACGTCGTGGTTGCATCCGTGGTCAAGGCATCTGACGGTAATGCAATTAAAATTTCCAACGCATTGCGCGAAAAATTGCCTGATTTCCAGGCGGACATGCAGGCCCGTTTCCCAAATGCAGAAATGCAGATTGTGTCCGATTCATCCATTTCAATTGCTGATGAAACATACAGCACAATTTGGGGTATCGTACTGGGGATTATATTCACGATTTTGGTTTTGTTGGCGTTTACACGCAACTGGCGTTCCACAATTATTGCGGGTGCGGTTATTCCGGCGTCCTTGATTGCGGGATTCTTCTTTATGGATGCCAATGGATTTACAATCAATGCGATGACGTTGTTGGCGTATTCATCTGCGCTGGGGACGTTGGTGTCTAATGCGATTATTCTGATTGAGTCTGCATTACAGGAAATGCACAAAGGTAAAAATCCAGAAAACGCCGCAATTGACGGTACCAAGAAAGTCGCGGTTTCCGTTTTGGCGGGCGTTGGAACAAACGTTGTTGTGTTCTTGCCGTTGGCATTTATGGGCGGAATTGCGGGTCAATTCATGTCCCAGTTTGGTATGACGGTTGTGTATTTAACATTGTTATCATTGATGTTCTCTTTCACGTTGGCACCAATGATGATTGCAAAATTCCTGCGTCTGACCGCGCCGGTTGATAAAAAATCACCGGTTGCAAATGATGCACCGGTGCCGGTTGAAAAGACGCCGTTGCGTCAATGGTTTGATTTTCAATTTCGTCGTCCGGGATTGGTTGTTGGTGGTGCATTCGTGATTTTAATTGCATCTGCCATGTTGATGAAATTCGTCGGTAATGAATTTACACCGTCAACCGATACAAATGAAATCACCATAACGGCGCGCGCGCCAATGGGTGCAACATTTGAAAAATCGCAACATATTGCCGAACAAATAGAAGATGTTTTGGCCCAATTCCCAGATGTCAAGGCGACGACTGTGAAAATCGGTGAACGCGGTTTGCAAAATATTACAGTAAAACTGGAATTGCAAGAATTGGGCCCGCGCAAGATTTCCGACAAACAATTGGCACGTGATATTCTGCCCCGTTTGGCGGAAATTCCCGATACAGAATTTCAAATCAAGGCCGGTGCCGGAATGTCTTCGTCAATTTCATCGGATATGGTGTTAAATATTTACGGTGAAGATGACGCAAAACGCGGGGCGTATGCAGACCAGATTCTGAAAATGATAAATGAAATTCCAGAAGTGCAAACGGCCGTCTTTGCGGTATTGCCACCCAACAATGAAATTCAATTTGTGGCGGACCAGGCGAAAATGAATTTCTGGGGAGTGTCCAATGCATATGCTGGCGCGGCATTGCGCGCGGCCCTGTATGGCAACGACGATTACAAATACAAAGAACGCGGCGAAGAATATCCAATTATTGTTGAATTTGCCAAACCGTTTAAAAATGGTGCATTGTTTGACAATGTGTATGTAAATTCACAAAAGGGTATGGTTTCAGTATCTGAATTGGGTGAAATCAAACGCCTGCCTGCGACGCCAAACATTAATCGTTTGGATAAAAACAGAATTACCGAAATTGACATTAATATCGGTAAATCCACAATGGGGCCTGTTCAGCAAAAAATTCAGGCCGGTCTGGATGAAATGGAATGGGAAATGGGATATTATGCCGAATTTGGTGGAATGTCTGAAACCCAGGATGAAACAACCGGTGAAATCGGCCAGGCGTTCTTGCTGGCAACAATTCTGACGTTCATGTTGTTGGCGGCGATATTGAATTCACTGGTTCATCCGTTTACCATTGCAACGTCCATTATCACCAGTTTTGCCGGCGTGTTCATCATGCTGTTCCTGTCGGGGGCATCAATGAACGTTGGGGCCATGTTGGCGTTCGTTATGTTGGTCGGATTGGTGGTTAACAATAACATTTTGGTGTTGGAACCAACGATTAAGCGAATATCCGAAGGTGCGGTCCCACGCGTTGCATTGTGGACAGAATTAACAGATAAAAAGAACATGGTGTTAATGACATCTATCGCGGTTGTAACGGGTATGTTGCCCCAGTTATGGTCAACCGACGGTATGAAGGTCGCCATGGCGGCGGTTATGATTGGTGGTATGTTGGCATCCCTGGTGTGGACATTTACATTAACACCCGCGCTGTTCTTCTTATTGGAAGGTTTGCGCGAACGGGTCAAAGCAAAACGCCGCGTTCATAAAATCGCACGCAAAACCAAGAAAGTGAAAAAATAAAGAAATGGGGCCACGGCCCCATTTTTAATTGCTGTAATAACAGTTGGACGTGTATGTAAAACTGCCCGACGAATCTGAACCGGTGGTACCGACGGCCAGATAACATTCTGTTATTGATGTTGCGCCACTGGTCGCGGTCGTGCCATAAACGCCGCCTGACGATGGACATCGCGTGCATGTTTTATCAAGACGTGTGGGGACCCCGTAATAACCGACCGCGCATTTGTACGATATTATGTTTGCGCATTCTGCATATGCAGTATTGTTTTCACATTTTGTGGATTTTTTCTTGGTATTAATTTCTATTACACCGCCAGACAGTGTGGTTTCGGTTGTGCCACTGCAATTACAAATACTGCTGTTGGTGCAACTGCTGTCATATGTCGGGGATGTACCACCCACCAATGCCGGACAAACATTTCCGCAACAATTAAACGCCGCAAATGCATGGTTGCCAAAACCGCATATTGCGGTGGCGATTATAATTTTCTTCATTTCTAACCTCCGTTTTTTTCATAAAGAAAACCACCAGAAATTCAGGTGGTTGGAGGTTAGCGACTATCTTGTAAATAGTGGTGGTATTTGGTATTTCCACACCCTCCAACCAGTGGTTGGAGATTAAAAAATGCACCACATAACGCCGCGGATGCCTGCGTACAAGAATGGGTCGCTAAACCCCGTTATCAGAATACCTGACAACATTTTTATCATAACAATATAAAATTTGCGGTGCAAGCAAAAGGTTGCTATAATGCATGCGTGAATAAATGCTTAACATAAAAAGGGTTTATAATATGTTAGAAAAATCAGATATTGTCGTTTTTGATTTTGACGGAACTTTGTCCGCCGGCGATTCAAATGTGGAATTTGCAAAATATTGTTTTAAACATTCAATTCGGCCATGGTTTTATTTACCATTAATGGGGGTTGCGGGTATTGCACGTTTATTTAAGCCGGCCGGCGTTTGGTGGCGTGAAAATATTCGTCGTTTTCTGACCGCGGACATGGTGAATAAATTCGCGCCCGATTTTATAAAACAACACCGGCGTGAACGTTTTGGCTGGTCCAAAGAACAGGTCGCGGCCGAACGCGCGGCGGGTCGCCGTGTTATATTAATATCGGCCAGTCCGAATTACCTGTTGGAACCATTGGTGCGCGATATAAAATTTGATGCCGTGTTGTGTTCACAAATGGATGCCACGCGTCCATGGAAATATAAATTCCTGTGTTGGGGTGAAAACAAAGTTCGCGCCATGGATGAATGGGCGAAAAAGAACAGAATTATTCCGCGTGTTGTGCGTTCTTATTCTGATTCTAAATCCGATATGCCGTTAATGGAAATCGCATCAGAGCAGGTTTGGGTTGATCGCAAAACGGGGTTAAGAAAACAGCCCTAGTGCAATCTGAACCGCGTGGTGTATAATAACCGCATGGTTATAACAGATGTGATATATGATTTGACCGTCGGCGTTTTGGGTGCGGTTTTGGGCGCACTGATAATGTTGATGTTTGGACGTAAAAAGACCAAACGTCTGTCCAATGAAATTGTGTTAAGTCGCAAAGATTTGGAAAATCTGCGCCTGGAAAACAACCATTTGATTGAAACGATAAAAGACCGTGAAAATCAAATTTTGGATTTACAGAAAAAAATTCTGAATAAAAAAGCAAAAACGGGGAAATAAAATTCCCCGTTTTTTATTGGTCTTCGCCGAAATCCATATTACGCAGTGATGTTGCGCGTGGATTAATTTTATCTATGGATGTTTGCAAATCTTTGATATCTGTCGCCGCCAGGTTAAAGTGTTGTTGCACTTTGCCCGCACGGTCGGATAGGCGTGATAAATCCGTCAGCAATAAATCCAATTCCCGTTTAATCTTGGTGGCGACGCGTTTGATTTTTATATCGGACAGCACTGCGCGTATCGTGTTTAATGTTGCCCATAATGTGGACGGGGAAACAATAAATACTTTGCGTCGTGCGGCATAATCCACGGTTGCGCCAAATTCACGATGCAGCATTTCAAATATTGATTCGGATGCAATAAACATCATTGCCGATTCCGCGGTTGTGCCCGGAATAATATATTTTTCTGCAATTGCATCAATATGTTTGCGCACGTCCAGTTCAAACTGTTTGCGCGCCATACCGTCATCGGGTGCGGCCTGCATGCGGTTAAAACTTTCCAGTGGGAATTTGCTGTCAATTACCATGTCGCCCGGCGGATATGGCAGGCGGATTACACAATCCGGTCGTACGCCCGTGTTTAAAACGCACTGAAATGCGAATGTTTCCGGCGGCATGATATCCGAAACCAAATCTTCCAGTTGGCGTTCGCCAAATGTTCCGCGCGCCTGTTTATTGCCCATCAGGATGTTCTTAAAGTTTGCAATATCGCCACTGATGTTTTTCAATTCGTTGGCATTTTGCGACAATGCCCCCAGACGTTCCGCCAAACGTTCACGCAGGCGTGCATTATCTTCGCGCAGGGCCGAAATATCCACCGTTGGCCGCCGCATTAATAATGCCAGCAACAATGCAATAATTATAAACAGCAATACAAAAATATAAGTTGTCATTTCCCAATCCTTTGATAAAATCATTATAAAAGGATTTATAGATGTTGCAAATGAAACTTTGCGGGGATTTGGTTTTGCGCGAAAAATGCGCGCCGATTACTGAAATTACCCCGGAAATATTAACAACACTGGATGAAATGGTGCAAATGATGCACGACCAGAATGGTGTCGGCCTGGCCGCGCCCCAGGTTGGCATATTACAACGGTTCTTGGTTATGATGGACCCGGATACAAATACTGTTTTTAAAATGCTGAATCCGAAAATTTTATCACGCAGTGATGATGTTTGCAAAATGGAAGAAGGATGCTTGTCCGTTCTGGGACCGGATAATTTGCCGGTGTATTCCAACGTATCGCGTCCTAAATCGGTTCAGGTTGAATGGAACAATGAAAACGGCGATTTAATGCGCGCGGAAATGTCCGGATTGCCGGCCCGCATTGTTCAGCATGAAACAGACCATTTAAACGGCGTGTTGTTTATTGATTATCTGTCCCCGGTTCATCGCGAAATGGTTATGCGCAAAGTGCGGAGGCACAAATCATGAAATTGGTCTTGATGGGAACACCGCAATTTGTTGTTCCGATTTTTGACAATATTCTGCGTTCCGGTCATGAAATCTTGGCCGTATTTACCCGTGCGCCGAAGCCCGTTGGACGGAAACAGGTTTTAACCCCGTCCCCGGTGCACGATTGGGCGGTAAAAAACAATTTGCCCGTTTACACCAATATTGGCGATTATAATTTTTCACCCGATATGGTTGTGGTTATTTCGTATGGTGTAATTTTACGCGACAATGTTTTAAATTCTGCGCCATGCGTTAACATTCACCCCAGTGATTTACCCAAATACCGTGGGCCATCCCCAATTCGTACGGCCATTTATAATGGCGATGCGAAATCTGCCGTATGCCTGATGAAAATCACGCCTGAATTGGACGGGGGTGATATATACATGCGCCGTGAATTCGCCATTGGCCCCGATGATACGAATGATATAATTGAAAAACGTGTGTCAGACATCGCATCAGAAATGTTGTTGGAATATTTGGCCGCGCCGGAAGAATTTCCACCACACCCGCAATCGGGCGATGCAACATATACACATAAATGGAACGGCAATGATGAAATCATTGATTGGTCCCGTACGCCACACGAAATCCATAACCAGATTCGCGCACTGGGTGCGGGGCGCACGCAGATAAATGGCGTGGATGTAAAAATTCTGGAAACAAAAATTGTAAACGACAAATTGGAAATTTTGCGGATTCAGCCCGCGGGTAAACGGCCCATGGATTGGACAAGTTTCGTAAACGGCCTGCGTGGCGCGCCAATTGAATTTGGAAAATAATGACACGATACAGATTAATTCTTGAATACGACGGCACAGATTTAATCGGGTGGCAGGAAAACCGCCAGGGCCCGTCTGTTCAATCATTGGTTCGGGATGCGATTTTTTCGTTCTGTGGCACGCGGCCGGATGTTGTTGCCGCCGGACGGACGGATGCGGGTGTTCATGCGGTTGCAATGGTTGCGCATTTTGATTTACCGAATGACGTAGATGCGGAAACCGTTATGCGGGCGTTGAACTTTTACCTGGCCAATGCACCGGTTTCCGTTTTGGATTGCGCGGTTGTACCGGATGATTTTAACGCACGATTTGATTGCATTGCCCGCCATTACAAATATGTTGTTTTAAATCGGCGCGCGGCACCGGTATTGAACCGAAATCGTGTCTGGTGGGTTCCGCGGCCATTAAATTTGCGTGCGATGCGCGCGGCCGCAAAACAATTAATTGGTCAACACGATTTCACCAGTTTTCGCGCCACCCAATGCCAGGCACGCAGTCCGATTAAAACCCTGGATAAATGCAAGATTACCTGCCGCGGCGATGAAATCATATTTGAATTTTCTGCGCGGTCATTCCTGCATCATCAGGTGCGCAATATTGTTGGGACTTTGGTTGAAATTGGGTTGGGCAAACCATATAATATCGCGGAAATATTTGCGGCCCGTAATCGCAGTGCCGCCGGACCAACCGCGCCGGCATCGGGTTTATATTTTATGGCCGCGGATTATGCCAATAACGATTAGTTTTTATGTAATTTATCCGTCCGGATTTATAAATCACCAGGCCACCATTTAAAATCTTGTGATTACATTTTTCAGAATTAATTTGAAAATAAGAAACAATGTAATCTATGTTATCATCATTACATAACCGGGCGATATTGTTTTTCAACGGAACAAATTTCTGGATATATGCCAAATTGAAATTTTCTGTTTTATAAATATAAACGCCATTGTCATGTGGGCGACGCCGGTTTGGTGTTTCAGGCGCCAGACCGTTTAATTGTTTCCATGTGCCGAATGCGAAATAATGGTTTGCCGCGCGTGATTTATTAAACGTCAGTTCGCCATTATCATAAAATCCAACCAATTCATGATCGTACGTTGCATAAAATACCGGCTTTGCACTTGTTGCAATAATTATCCCGGCAATTGTGATAAACACGCCAAATAAAATATAATTTGTGCGGGACCGGTTGGTACGAATAAACATTAACGCCAGAAATCCCAAAATTATAAAACACATGGCGGAATTGGGAATGTGCGGCATAGGAATTGTTGCGCCGGGCAGCGTCGCGATTTTATGTGCGATATGTAATGTGAAATTATAAATTGTATCCGCCATGATTAATGGACCATGCCAACCCAATACTGCGGTAATTGTTCCAATCATCACCAATGGCATAATCGCCACGGAAAATATTGGCAATAAAATCAAATTACCAATCAGGCCGTACATCGGCATGGTTCCAAAATGTGCAATTACAAATGGCGCGGTAAATATTGTTGCAACCACAGAAGTTAAAATTGTCGCGGTGATAAATTTCATAACTTTATTATTTGGCATTTTTGGTTTAACCGTTCCCCAAAACCACACCAGGCCAAATATTGCAGAAAAAGACAATTGAAATCCCGCCTGCATAATGTAATGCGGATTCATCAGAAATATAATGCAAAATGCGACGCAGACATTCCGCATGGAAATTGCATTACGACTGAAAATAAATGCGGCGAAAATCAATGTGGTCATCAAGAATGCACGAATTGTTGCAACATCTATGCCAGACAGAAACAAATAAAACAGTAATCCAAACCATGCGCATATCATGGCCGGAATTCGTGCGGGAACGCGCCGTGTTATCGGTGCAATCAAACGAAAGATTAAATAAAAGAAACCAAACAACCAACCCGACACCAACGTCATATGAAATCCACTGATTGACCAGACATGACCAATGCCGGTTGCCGTCCATATCTTGCTTTCTTCTTTGGGAACTGAATTTTTATAACCCAAAACCAAACTGTCGGCCAAGAATGAATTTGTCCGCCGGTGTAAATATTCACGCATTGCATTTATGTTGGGGTAATTATGGTGATTAATTACATGAATATCTGTTAAATACCCTGTTGCGGTCAGGTGGTTGAAATACGCCCAACGTGCATAATCAAATGTCCCGGGCGCATCGGGCAGGGCCGGACGAAATAAATTCACCGTTGCGCGAACCGTGTCGCCAATTTCCGGTACGGGCATGTCATCGCCCATACTGACGCGGATAATTGCGGTTTTGCCGTTTGCACCAATTTGATCAGAATTTAGTTTCATGTAAATTCTGGCCCGGGAATCGGTATAGTCAATTTTCATTACGTGTGCCGTGATATCCATATTGCGAACATCGCGCGTCAGTTGCGGTGTTGAAATAAAATGTGTAAATGCCGCGGCATAGAAAAATCCGAATGCAAAAATAACTATGCCACGTGCCAACAACGGAATGCGTTTAATAAACATCAGTGCAAATAAAATCGCGGCAAATATGCCCGGGAAACCCAAATGTGGTTCCATGGGCAATGTGAAATATAAACCTGCGCCAAATGCCATTAAAAACGGCACCCACAGAAACACATTATGAAATTGGTTTTCCAATAAATCACGCATACGAAAAGTATAGGAATTTATATTGTAAATTGGCAACATTAAATTATAAAAATGCAGTTTGGATATTTATTTGCCAAATATAAAAGAATCATTTGCGGTTATTTTAATTATTTCATCCACATTATCGTTGTCGGTTGTACGCTGACGCTTTACTTTGCCGCAAATTTCGCATTTGTGCGTGATTATGAAACCATCCCCGGACGGGGCGGCGGAAATGGGCCGCATCATTCCACCACATGTTGCCGCGCGGTCGCCCGGATTGTTATCCACATGGCGCGACCACAGGCAATGCGGGCAATGGTTTGTGTATCCATTACCATGTACAACTGCGCCACAATGGGCGCAGTTAAAATCTTCTATTTTTTTTATGAAAGCCTTCATGGGCGATTTTAAATTCCCAATGCGTTGCGATACATTTGTGTTAATTCATCAACTTCGTCAATTTCATCCGGGTCCAGTTTGCGCAGACGTATCATCTGGCGGATGTATTTCGGGTCAAATCCGGCGGATTTAGCCTCGCTGTAAATTTCTTTTACATCGGCGGCGATTGCGGCCGAATCTTCGTTTAATTTTTCAATTCTTTGAATAATGCTGATTAACTGCTGGTTATCAATTGCGCCGTGATTTGCGTTTTTCATGCAGATTTCCCCTTGTTTCTTGTCGTTCTTTATGATATACCATAAATCGCAAAAATCAAGAAAAATGACATTAAAATAATTGGAAGAAATATGAATAAATTTACAAAAATTACTGCATCAATCGGTCCCAACTGCGAAGACAGGGAAACACTGACAAAAATGATACTGGCGGGGGCAAATATGTGTCGCCTGAATTTCAGTCATGATACCGGCGATGTCCAGGGCAAGAAAATTGATTTAATCCGTGAAATTTCACACGAAATTAATCGGCCTGTTGCAATCGTAATTGATTTGCAGGGACCAAAACATCGTATTGGTAATTTCGCCAGCGAAGATAAATATCCCCTGACAATTGGCCAGAAATTTGTTTTTGATACCGACCCAACGCCGGGCGACGGCACACGTGTGCAATTGCCGGACGCAGACGTTATGAATTCTTTGAATGTTGGCGACAGAATTTTGTTAAATGACGGCAAAATTGAAATGCGGGTGGAAACTGTTTCCCCAAACAAGATTGTTGCAACGGTTTTACGTGGCACAGAAATATGGTCCCGCCGCGGATTTAATTTGCCGGATACTGAAATTGCGACATCTGTTTTAACGGAAAAAGACCGTGCAGATTTGGAATATGCGATTACAAAAAATCCGGATTGGGTTGCGATTTCATTCGTGCAAAAACCCGAAGATGTGGCCGAGGTTCGTGATTTCATTACCGCGCGCACGGCGCATCCGATTAAAATTATCGCCAAAATTGAACGTCCAAACGCCGTCGCCAGAATCAGCGAAATTGCCGCCGTCGCAGACGGTATCATGATTGCCCGTGGTGATTTAGCAGTTGAGGTTCCTTTTGAAGAAGTGCCTGCCATTTCCCGTCGTATAATTCGCGAATGCCGCAAAATGAATAAACCTGTCATTATGGCCACGCAAATGTTGGCAACCATGGTGAACAGTGAATTCCCAACCCGCGCCGAAATCAGCGACGTTGCAAACGCCGCGTATCTGCGCGCAGATTCAACCATGACATCTGAGGAAACAACAATTGGTATAAACCCGGTAAACGTAATTGAAACGATGACCAAAATTTTGGCATATGCCGACAAAGACGCGATTGAAAATCCATATGATTGGTCGCGCGTGGAAAATGTGCCTGAAAATGACTGGTCCCGCAGTGTCGCATCAATGGCGTATTTAAACCGTGCATGTGCAATTGTTGTGTTTGCACGTGATACCGATGCGACAACCCAAATTTCTTGTCGTAAACCTGATATTCCAATCATTGCCGTATGCAATGAACCGGTGGTTGCAAACCAATTGTGTTTGTCCCGCGGTGTGTTCCCAATTTATGACGAAGCATTATTCGGCCAACGTGATGGATTTAATTCCGCACGCGCATTTGGAATAATGACAGGCAAATTGGTTATTGTTGACGAAGACAAAATCAGCCTGCGCACATTGGATTAATATTGCGCATATATCTGTTGCCGGCATGCGGGAAATTATGTTGACCGCGGCCGGCATTTTTTATTAAACTTTAACAGGTATGAAAAGACTGCTGGGCATTTTATTTTGTTGGTTGGCGTTTCCTGCATTTGGGGCGCAGTATCGCGCGGCCCTGGTGGCCAATATGGACACCGGCCAGGTGTTGTACCAAGAAAACGCAAATGATGCGAATTATCCGGCATCGCTGACAAAAATAATGACAATTTATCTGACGTTTGATGCGTTGGAACACGGGCGGTTGCATCTGGACGATTATTTAATCGTGTCGCAATCTGCGGCAAATGCGTCACCGGTAAAACTGGGCGTTGCCGCGGGCAGCAAGATTAAGGTTGAAGACGCGATTAAGGCCCTGACGGTGATGAGTGCGAATGACGTCGCCCGCGTTTTGGCCGAAAACTTAAAGGGCGGCAAAGAAGGAAATTTTGCCGATTTAATGACACGCGTGGCAACAGAAATCGGATTATCGCATACAAATTTTGAAAATTCATCCGGTTTGCCAAATGACGATCACATGTCAACTGCGCGTGATATTGCGTTAATGTCCATGGCCGTGTATAAACATTTCCCACAATATTGGAAATATTTTGGAATAAAAACGTGGACGTATAACGGCAAAACATACACAAATGGCAATCGCCTGCTGGGGACATATCCGGGTTGCGACGGGATGAAAACAGGTTTTACCAATAAATCGCGTTATTCATTGGTTGCAACGGCGCGGCGGAATGATACACATCTGATTGCGGTGGTATTGGGTGCAGAAAACAAAGACGTTCGTGCGGCGGTTGCGACACAATTGCTGGATCGCGGGTTTGCGATAAATTCTGGTGCATCCGCCCCGGTTGTTCGTAAAACGGACGTATCGCCGATTCAAAAAACGACGAATGTGAAATCGCCGACCCCGGCCGCCAACCCGGCCCCAACATTTACGGCCGCATACGCGGCGGCGACATCCGCACCGGCGGCAAAGTATACCGCCGCATCGTCCGGTACGGCGGGTGTACAATTCGGGGCATTTTCATCACGCGATGCGGCCACCGCACAGGTGGCGCGTGTAAAAAATGCATTAAATGCGAACGCGGTTGTGGAACCTGCGCCAAATGGAATGTTTCGTGTGCGGGTAAATAATATGACTGAAACCGCGGCACAGAAATTGAAATCATCTGCCAGTGCAGCCGGCATTGACAGTTATATATTTCACTAGGTAATATTTATCATGAATTCAAAGATTGAAAAGTTAATAAAACAATTTGCAAAATTGCCGCGCCTGGGGTCCCGCGCGGCGCAACGTATTGTTCTGGCCCTGTTGCAGGATAAAACCGGGCGCGCAGAAAAATTGGCCGCGGCGTTATTGGATGCGGCGGAAAATATTCGGCCATGCCCAATATGTGGAATGTTAACCGATGCGGATGCCGGCGCATGTGAATTCTGTCGTGATGCATCGCGCGCAAATGGGCAATTATGTGTTGTGCGCGATTTGTCAGACGTTTGGGTGTTGGAAAAATCCGCGGTTTTTCATGGTCGTTATCACATTTTGGGCGGACAATTATCCGGTGCGGTCGGAACAACCCCGGATGATTTAAATATTGCCGGATTGCCAGAACGGATAAAAAATGAAAATATAACTGAAATTATTTTTGCGTTGCCCAACACGGTTGAGGGTAAAACAACCCAGCATTATGTTATGTCTGTTGTGGGCCCAGATTGTGGTGCGGCATTTTCAGAATTGGCGTCAGGGGTTCCATTGGGTGGCGATTTGGATTATTTGGATGACGGCACATTGACATTGGCATTCGGGGGGCGCAAGGCATTATGACCACAGATAAAATTGCATCTTTGCCCCCCGTTTCTGAAATGATGCGCGAATGCGGATTGGAACCGAAAAAGCAATTTGGCCAAAATTTCTTGTTTGATTTAAACCTGACAGGGCGCATCGCGCGCAGTGTTCCGAACATCGCGACAACCCCAGTGGTAGAGGTTGGCCCCGGTCCCGCCGGCCTGACGCGTGCGTTGTTATTGGCAGGCGCGCCGCGCGTTGTTGCCATTGAAAAAGATAAAACAACCGAACCGATATTATCGCGCGTGGCGGATGCGGCCGGTGGTCGTTTGACCGTTATTTATGATGATGCATTGCGGGTTAATTTTGCGGCACTGGGGCTGACGGAATATGCAATTTGCGCAAATTTGCCATACAATGTTGGAACAGAATTACTGACGCGCTGGCTGGTGCGTGCGGCGGGGGGCGCGCCGATAAAATCCATGACGCTGATGTTTCAACGCGAAGTGGGCATGCGTATTGTTGCCGCGCCCGGCGACGAACATTATGGGCGTTTGGCGGTGTTAACATCATTGGTTGCAGATGCGCGGATACTGTTTGACGTTCCAAATACCGCATTTGTGCCACGGCCCAAAGTTCAAAGTGCGGTTGTCCAGATAATTCCAAACGCGGACAAGATTTGCAAAATCCCAGATATTACGCGCATTGAAAAAATAACCGCAAAATTATTTGGCCAACGTCGCAAAATGATACGCGGAATAATGCCGGGCGTTGATTGGGCGCGATTTGGTCTGACCGGTACCGAACGCGCCGAAGAATTATCGCCATCGCAATTTGCGCAATTGGCCCATGAATTAATGTCCTGATGTTTGAATTTCTGATATAATCAAATTAACCCGGGGCTGAATACAAGAGAGAGAGAAACAAATGCCACTGTCAATATTAATATTTTTCGGAATTGTTTTTGTATTGGTTTTTTTATTGCGTGTGGCGCGTATTGGGGCGCTGTCTGCGTTTTTATTGGCCGGCGTAATATCCGGACCATTTGTTTTAAATATATTTCAATTGTCAGAAACCTGGACGTTCCTGGGCGATTTGGGGATACTGTTTTTATGGTTTAATTTGGGACTGGAAATAAATATCAAACGTCTGTGGAATATGCGTCATACAATATTTGGATTTGGCGCCGCCCAGGTTTTAATGGTTGCGGTTATGCTGTTCCCGTTGCTGTTTGGGATTACTGGCTGGTCAATTATGGGATGCGTGATGATTGCATTACTGTTGGCAATGTCCAGTACGTCCGAAGATTTGCAATTATTAACCGATCGTAATCAGTTAAACACAAACATGGGGCGCCAGACGTTTTCCATTTTATTGTTCCAAGACTTGCTGTCCATTCCATTATTGGCCATGTTGCCTGTGTTTGCGGGACATACATTTAACCTGGGGGCAACGGCGATTGATATTGCGGTAATGTCGGTTGCGTTGGTCGTGGGTGTGGTGGTAATTGGTCGGTTTATATTAAACCCACTGATGCGTATGGTTGCCAAAATAAAATCCAAAGAGGCATTTCTGCTGGCCGTTATGCTGAACATAATCGTGTGGGCGGTGATTATGGACCTGATGGGATTGCCGGCGGGGTTGGGTGCATTTATGGCCGGTATGCTGATGTCGGAAACGATTTATCGTCATCAGGTCAGTGCCGAAATCAGTCCGTACGCAATGCTGTTCTTGGCGTTCTTTTTCATATCTTTGGGTATGGGATTAAATCTGCCGATGCTGGGCCAGAATTGGTATATCATTTTGGGCGGTTTGGTTGGATTGATTGTTGTGAAATTCATTGCCATATTTATGGTTGCGCGCGTGCGGCGTGTGGCGGTTCCTGATGCAATAATGATTGCGCTGATTTTGGCCCAGGGTGGTGAATTCGGACTGTTGATGTTGCAAACGATGAAGACCGCCGGTATTGATATATTGCCGCCACAACACCAAGAAATCGTAACGGCAATTATCATATTGTCAATTATGGCAACCCCACTGTTGTTGGCGGTTTATGACCGTATTCGTCATTCTGGAAAATTATTTAATGGCGCCGCACTGCAAACAGATGTTGCAACCAAAGAAAAAACAGATGTTATCATTTGTGGTTTTGGTCGTGTTGGTCAGATTATTGCGCAAATGCTGACGTCCCAGGGAATATCATATGTTGCAATTGATTTGGATGTTAATGCGGTGATGCAGGGTCGTGCACGCGGATTTAATGTTGTATACGGTGATTGCCGCAATGCCGATGTATTGCGCGATTTCGGATTATCGCCACGTAAAACACGCGCGGTGGTAATCGCATTGGATAATGCGACAACGGCGCGCAACACTGTGCTGACCGTACGTGGTATTGCGCCGCGTGTTAAGATATTTGCACGTGCACGCAACCTGGATGACAGCAAGATTTTACTTAAACAGGGTGTCCAGTGCGCATTGCCCGAAACGATTGAATCATCGTTCTTTTTGGGATACAACGTTTTGGAACATTTGGGTGTATCTGAACGCAAAATGGATGATTTACTGGACGAAATGCGGCGCGATAATTATGCCCAGGTTGGCAGTCCGATTTCAGATAAACAATAACGGAATATCTTCCTGATACATGTCCCCGGGTACAGGGGACATTTTATTTGATTTTGTGCACGGGGACTGTTATATTGCGACAAATGGGGAACAGGTTTATGAAAAAGAAATTATTAAAGTATCTGGGTATTATTTTTGCCGTTATTTTGGCGGACCAAATTTCCAAAGGAATATTGCTGTACATCATTACCGGCCAGGTGCCATTGGTTGGTGATGCGTGGACATTGGTGCAATATCCGCACCTAATGACCCAGGTGGCAAATTTCTTTAATATTGTATTTACGTGGAATCCAGGTGCGTCTTTTTCAATGCTGCGCGGCCTGGGCGAGGCCGCCCCAATCGTAATTATCATCGCAACCGGATTTATTATTGGATTTATCGGATATTATTTGTTTACCCGCGCGGCCAAATATGAACGCGTGCCATTGGCGTTAATTGCGGGCGGTGCAATTGGTAATCTGATTGACAGAATACGCTTTGGCGCAGTGATTGATTTCTTGGATTTTCATATTGGCGGTTGGCATTGGCCGGCATTTAATGTTGCAGACATTTGCATTTGTGTGGGTGTTGCACTATATATACTGAACTGGTTGATTGCCAGACGTCGTTGTACGAAACAATTAAAGGAAAGTAAATAACCATGGTAAAGTTTTTGGATAAAAATTCCGGTTTTTCACAGTGGAATGCGAACCAGGCCGCATCCCAGAAAAATGCCACCACGAAAAAGTCGCCTTTTGGTGGATTTCTGTGGTGGGTTGTATTATTTGTTGCATCATTTTGGTTGATTAATTCATTCTTGTCCCCCAAAAAGAACCAGGTCGCGGAAACCACCGATACCGTTGTGGCCGTGGATGTATCCGGTGTTCCGACATCAGAAATAAAATCTGACAAGATTTCTGCCACCGTTCAGGGATTACGCGTATCTGATATAAAATTACATGAATTTGCACAAAATGGCGCGGCCGGTGATGATGAAAATGCAGAACCTGTTTCTTTGCTGGGCGCCCCAGATAATTTTGCCGAGGTTGGCCTGCTGTCCACCGGAACAACGGCGCCGGGTGCAACAACCGTATGGCGCGCCGTTGACGGTGCCCAGGTTTGGCGTAATAACGACGGGGTGAATTTCCGACGCGCATATAAAACCGACGGATATGTAATTACAATCACAGACGAAATTAAAAATAATACTAAACGTGAAATTTCCGTTGCACCATACGTTCGCATTATGCGCGACAACGATGTTAAATCGTCCGCCGGCGTTTATACCGGCGCGGTCGCATTTGTAAATTCTGATATAGAACATCAGGATTGGAAAGACATGGACCGCAAATCATACGCATATTCCACCACAAACGGATTTGTCGGATTCGCAGACCAGTATTGGGAATCCGTTGCCGCAATAAATCGCCCGGACCAAACAATCCGCGTTAAAAAGATTGGTGATAAATATCAGGCAGACGCGGCGGCCGCAGCCGTTGTTATTGCACCGGGCGCCACAGAAACAATTACGACACATATTTTTGCCGGTCCCAGAAATCAAGAGGTTTTAAGTACCGTCGCAACCCAAATTCCGGGCGTAAATAAAACCGTTGATTATGGATGGTTTGGATTCTTGGCGCGACCAATGCTGTGGGCATTGAACGCGATTAATTCTGTTGTAATGAATTACGGTGTTGCGATTATTATCTTTACATTACTGTTGCGTTTGCTGATATGGCCACTGACACGTAAATCATATACGTCTATGATGGCCATGCAGAAAATGCAACCGGAAATGGCACGTATCCAGAAACTTTATGCGAATGACAAGCCACGCATGCAAATGGAAATGATGCGCCTGTATCAGACGCACAAGACATCGCCTATGTCGGGATGTCTGCCAATGCTGATTCAAATTCCGATTTTCTTTGCATTGTACAAGGCATTACTGATTTCCGTACCGATGCGCAGTGCGCATTTCCTGTGGATTTCTGATTTGGCGGCAATGGATCCGTATTTCATATTGCCAATATTAATGGGCGCAACAATGTGGTGGCAACAACACCTGCAAACCGTCGCAGGCCCGAAAACATCTGCGCCGGGCGATCCGGTTGCCCAGACCCAGCGGGTTATGAAATGGATGCCAATTGTATTTACGGTTCTGTTTGCGTTTATGCCGGCGGGATTGGTGCTGTATTGGACGGTATCTAATCTGTTTGCAATCGGTCAGATGTATATCATCAAACGCCGCACCGCAAAATAAAAAAATCCCCGCCACCGCGGGGATTTTTCATGATATGCTATACGTGATATGTGTCGCCGGGCACTTTGTACCTGCGCGTATCTTCTATCCCTATTCAAACTGCGCTGCGCTTGTTTTCATATACTCGGATTCATTGCGAGCGTAGCGTGGCAATCCAAACATAAAGCAGTAAAGTTCATCAATTTACTGGATTGCCGCGGTCGTTTCAATCCCTCGCAATGACAGAGGTGATATATCTTTACAACCTCACAATGACAAAGGAAAAATTTATTATTATCAGATGCTGAATTTAAGAATAATATATCTGTATAATGCGTCGGGGGTTTGGATACGCATATGGTGCAGGCCAATTGCGCGTTTGGTAAATATTACGCATGTTGGTACGCGGCGGGCATCAATTGTGGGTGTCGGTTGACTGCCCGGCAAATATAAAAATTCCCATCCGTGCGCGCGCAGTATTTTTAAATCGCGCAATGACAGTGATATTTTTACGATATTGCTCGCACGTACAAATTGATACATTAAAAATGGTTTAGTCTTATTTGCCGTTAATATAATTGGTGCACAATGGCGAAAATGGCGGCAAAGTATCCGCGGCAGAATCTTGGTCGTTTTGGTACAAAATGCAATAATAATCATCGGTTTCTTCCAATTCCCGCACGCCGTGGCGTGCGGAATAAACTATTCAATCCAACCGCGGGCAGTGGCGGCCGTGCCAATTGTTGCCATTGCGCGACGCCATAAATCTGCGGCACGATTTTCCGCATAAATATATTGATGTGGTGCGCGCCTACGGTCGCCAAATTTTTTCATAACGGATAATTGTTCTTCGTCCAATTTGCCCGACAAATACAGTTTGGTTATTAATGTTTCCACATCCAACAATTCGCATACACGTCGCGTGGCGCGGGAACCGTTATGTGTAAATCCGTTTTGCATAGATTTAGAATATAAAAACCAAAACCATAATTGTTCTGCATTTTGGAATTTTTCAGGGGTGTATACGGTTTTTACATTTTGTGTGGTCATTTTTGTTTTCTCCTTTTTATGACTTTCGTTTGTTTTACATATATAGAATAAGAATAGAATCCTGTAAAACATTACAACCAATGGTTGAAATACGATTCGGATTTCTGATTCTTTAATCATTTTTGTCTGGTGGCCTGCGAATCGTATAAAACGGTGCGAATGCCGGCCCCCGGCCGCGGAATTGTTAATAAAAAAAGCGCGCATTTGCGCGCACTTTAAATATAAAAGAAAATAACCCTCTCTGTTTTTTTGCTTTGCAAAAAACACCCCTCCGTTGGGGGGGGGATTTTGTTTTTATTTATATAATTCGTACCATAATGTTTTTCAATACCATGCAATAAAAAACAAACCCGCCAAATGCGGGTTTGTTTGATATTTATAATATCGGTGGGAAGCAATCGCCACCAGTTTCTGGACAACAATTAAATCCTTGGTCGCCCATGTCTGTATATATTTCCCCGGTACAGCATCCATTTGCGTCAGGGTTGGTACCGTCTTCGCATGTGATGATTGCGGCGGCCTGTTCTTCTTGCTTTTCCGCACCTGCAAACGGGTTTTGAATACTGCCGTCTTCGTTGTATGTCAGACCCAAAACCTCTTGATTATATTTCTGATCGCCGGCAATTCCCGTCAGGCCCGTTCCAGATTGTGATACGTTGTAATTGTTCTGGAACTGTTGCTGTTGGTTCTGGTATACGGCATCCTGTTTGGCGTTGTTAATCGCCTGGTAATTCATGGATTGGCAATACATCAAAACTGTTCTGTAATCGTATCCGGCGTTGTTAATGGCGGCCTCTTGATTGGCCTTGATTCCCCATACGCCTTTGTTATCCTGGGTGCAATATTGCGTCAGGTTAAATGAACGTACCTGGCCGGTCCAAGAACCATCTTCGTAATTCGGTGTCGCATCACTGAGATGCGATGCGCGTGGTGTTGAACTGTATTCAGAAATCGCACATTTCTTGCCGGCATTTTCGGGATCATTGGGTGAACCGCATGTAACCAACAAATCAACCGGTGAATACACCGTTATACGCGTACCGGCCGCAATGGAAAATGGCGGCACAGTATTATCCATCATATCAACCAATAATTTCTGGGCAACCTGGTTCCATGCAGTGATGATTTCATTCTTGGCCAATTCAGACGAACGAACCGTACCCGATTGCACAACCGTGTTATTGTCCAAATCAATTTGATTAATAAATGTATCAGATATTGGGGCAATCAAATTCACCGCCGCCGGAACAATTGCCGTTAACATCGGCATAATAAATTGTTCAACATAATCGGTACTGCCGCGGCCGGGTACACCAGAACGACCCTGAGAATCGGCGGAAAAAGGATTGTTGCCACCGAAATTAAATTCAACACCGTCCGGACGAATAAACTGGTACCATTTGATATCCATGCGCCCGACTGTTGTGTATGGTCCCGGCAGGGTACCCGTTACATATCCCAACATCAATGTTCCGGTTGGCAAAATAACCGTGCGGCCATTATCGGAATAAACATTACGGTCAACCGTTGCACGCACCGGCAGGCCGGTCTTTAAAGCCTCGGTATCGGCCAAGATTTCAGAAACAATCGTTGCCGGTATTGGTTTATATTGACGCAAAATAAAACTGCGGTCATATGGCATACTGGATACAACTGTTTCGCCCATTGCAGAACCCAAATAAGTTTTCGGGTCAATGCGCGATGGTTGTAATGCCACGCGGCCAAAACCACTGCCACTGGGGGCGGTGGCGGCACCACCAACGATTTCTTCGGTGGTTAATTGAAATGCGCGGTTAACACTTTTTGTTCCCGTTGGATTGGATAATTGCGGTAATGTGCCATTTGTTATCGCAGTATATCCGATATGTTCCGCATCGGTTCCGATTTTTTTTGCTTTGTCATTTATATCAGTAATGATTCCATTATCCGGGTTATACATCCCCGTAGGTGAATCACAATCTTTGTCGGCAAACGGGTGGAAATAATACGCACCGCGTTCGGGACGAATCCATCCAATCTGGACGCCAGATAAATTATATCCCGGAAATGCAAAGTCCGAACATGCCTCGGCCGGGATGTCAGATGTAATTGTGTCATTAACAACAATTTGTTCTGTGGCCGGTTGTGCGGGTGCAGATTTTTTTGCAAACGGATCGGATTCAGATGAAGATATCAGTTCTATTTCCTGGCGTATTTCTTCGCGGATTGGTTTTGGTTCCACCGGTGCCGGTTCAATCACAGGTTCCACAACCGGCGCGGTTTGCTTGGGTTGCTGGGGCGCGGTTGCCGGTGCCTGGGCGCCCAAAACCAAAATGATTTTGTCCGTTTTTTTCATTTCATCGGGTTCATTTGCCGCGCGCCAGTCAATAAATAATGCGGTTGTTTCCGGATTCATTGCGGTTGTTGGTTTGTATTCCAATACAATTGTGCAGGACGCATTTTTATCAATCTGGCCCATACGGGTGCATGTTTGCTGGTCAGACAATCCGGGGATGTCCTTGGTCCGACGCACAGCCAAAACCTTGGCCGGGGCGGACGCAGATATTTTAACAGATTGTGTTTTTGTCGTTCCAACAGGTGTCTCGGCCCAGTTCACTGAATCTTGGGTCGGTGAAAAAATCAAATTTACAGGCACGTCATCAACGTTTGCAATTTTTGTTTCTTTTTTACTTTTTCCGCTAAGCAACAAAGTCAACAAAATTAGTACCACAATAAATGCCGCCGCCAACAACAACCATTGAATGTGCTTTGGCGTCGTCTTGCGCAGGTCTGAAATTTGTTTTTTTATACTGGTCATTATTTATATATCCGCCACTATTGAATACGTACAACGCTGCAACTGGCACCACTGAATTTTAACAGTTGGTCGCACAGTTTTTGCGCCGTATCTATGTCTGACAACGGCCCAATGCGCAGACGATACAGACGTGCCGTGGATGAATCCGCACCTAAATCGCCAACGCCTTGTTCGTCAACCGCAAAGAACACCATGTCTTTGTACGGTGTCAGCAATCCCTGGCCGTCTTCGCCACTGAATTTTGCCAACATGCCCGTCCAATAATCGTCCAGTGCCTTGACAGATGTATCGGCCTTTAATTCAACGGCAACACCTGTTTGGTTGCTGGTAATCAATGGAATGTTTGATTGGGGCAGATAAGAACCCGCGGTCAAACGCGCCGTTGGCATCATAGAAACGCCATTGGTGCCATATGTTTGGGACGCGGCGGTTGAAAATCCGGCCGGCAAATAATATCCGGTTGTTGCATTGTTTGATGTATTGCCAATCATAACCGGTGTGCCTGTATAACTGACACCGGCCGCGTTAATTGCCGCCTGGTCCATGCTGTATGCAATATTATTCAGCGATTGGCCCGACATCATGGATTGGGCAACATTTGCCTCGGCCAATGCCATGACAGATGCAGTATCGGCAATCAAGAACGGTTTTTCTCGTTTTTTGATGCAAACGATGCGCTGACCACTGCGCAGGACCATGTCGCCAACGGCCTCTACAATTAATAATCTGCCGTCTTCGCCGTCTGTGCGGAAACCAACGGGGGATTCGCCGCCTTCAACCAACAGGGATACAACCGGGCGCTGGGTCATGGCGATTACTTTGTCGCCAAAGTCAATGTATGTAAATATGCGGTCGCGCCATACACGCTCGGGTGCAATTACGTAATCATCCGGATTGGGAACAAATATATCCAAATCAAATCTGAATTCAGACGGGTCAATCTTCATTGATTTTATCCAACCGTAATCTTCGCCGTCAACACCGATTGTCGTACTGCCCGATTTTGCCTTTTTAAATATTGAACTGGCGCCGCCACCTGTGGTTGCAGTTGATGCAGTTGCGTTTGGCAATGTTGCGTTGCCGTCTAAAACGACGTCAACCTGGGAATATGTAATTTCGCTGGAATTAGATGGTTCGCTGCGCAGATAAAAGATATATTTATTTCCCGATTTACCCGTCACAATCAGGTTTGTATCAGATCCTTGGTTGCTGGCCTCAGGACTGATGAACATTGTGCGGTCGCCCTGGTTTGCCTCAATCGTGAACAGACCCTGGTTTCCGATAACTGCGTCGGCGATTTGTTCGCCATTTGGCAATGAAACCATTGTAACCATTCCATTCCGCAGTTTAATTGGCAAAACACTGCCTGTGCCCCAACTCAGTTGTGCATATCCTGGCTTAATACTGCCCGATGCCATATTTGCGGTTGGGTTATCCCATGCCTCTTGCACACCGTAATTTGTGCCGGCGGCCATGACGGTCATGGGCGCGCCCAGCACGCAACATGCCCCCAGGCAGAAAACGGAAACATTTAATTTAACTGCTTTTGAGAATGTCATAACAATTCCTTCCCTTAATCATGCGATTATAAACCGCTGTTATTTAAATAACCGGTATCCAGTGGATCGCCATTGCCGGATTCAATTCTGTATTCTGCAACGCGGATGCCCAACGGGTTATTCAGGCGGTCTGACCATTTTATTGTCGCGTCGCCATCCAATTCCAATCTTAATACAATTGTATAATCTTTTTTATCTATCTGTCCATCACTATTTGCGCAGAAATAACTGAAACTGACGGCATAGGTATCATTTGAACGCGGGGCAATGGCACCGGGCTGGAATTCCACAGGACATGTGAATTCAAAATCTGGCACATCGTTCATTAATGCCGTCCATAAATTCGTTTGGGTAAATGCATTGTAAACATCCGACGTGGACCATGTGCGAACAATTCCATTTTCGTCATTGTTCCATTTTTGACACATTGTTTTTGTGTTCGGGACGATTTCATTGCGCGCCTTGATATATTCGCGTATAAATGCCCGTTTATAAATATCCAGATTTTCATCCGTTGGCGGTAATTCAGCCAACCGGATTTCCAAATCGCTGCGCGGTTGTGTCATCAAAAAGAACACCTGGGGGCGGTTCAGTGGGAACATTTTATACAATGTAATAATTAAAACCACCACCACGACCAACGCCGCGGCAAAGACAAATGTCATTATACGTGATAGCAAAGTTGGCGGTTCTATGCGGTCTGGCAACGTTTTTCTCCCCCTTGGATAAATGAATTGTAGACAAAATTGCGGCAATGGTGCAAGTAAAAAGTGCGCCAAATCTGTATTTTGCGGTCCAAAAAATCTGGTTTGGTCAGACAATATAAAAATGGGTGATTAATTTTTGCTTGCACGGGGCCGAAGAAAATCATATAATACTTTCCACTTGATTTTTTATATTGCTGTGCTATTCTAGCGCAGACTATTGGGGTATAGCGGTACAAAAGACAGGTAAATATTGCATGAAATTAGGGGCATAGTTCAACGGTAGAATATCGGTCTCCAAAACCGCGGATGAGGGTTCGATTCCTTCTGCCCCTGCCAGATTTCTGGGCTTTAATAGTCGCAAGTTTGGACAAAATTGGATAAAATTTTATGAAGAAAATACTAGAATACATCAAATCAGTACGCAGCGAATGGTTTAAAATTGTATGGCCGTCGCGCGACAGTGTTATTCGTGCAACAATCATGATTCTGGTTTTTTCTGGTTTGGCTGCACTGTTCTTTTTTGTGATTGACAGTGTGTTAAACGCGATTGTTGGGTGGATTTTCTAAAAAAACGGTCAAAGGAAGTGCATATGGAAAATAAAATGCAATGGTTCGTGGTCAATGTTCACACCGGTTGCGAAGACAAAGTTGCCCGCGGTTTGCGTGAACAAATTGATAAACGCCGCTTGAACGCACTGTTTGGTGAAATTTTGGTGCCAACGCGCGAAGTTAATGAAATCAAGGCCGGTAAACGTGTTAAATCCGAAAAAAAGTTTTTTCCTGGATACATTGTTGTTCAAATGGTTATGAATAACGAAACGTTTTCGTTGGTCAAACTGATGCCCCAGGTTGTTATGTTTTTGGGCGCAAAAAATAAACCAATTGCTGTCAGCGAAGAAGAAGCCCGCCGTTTGCAAAAACAGGTTGAAGAAGGCAGCGTTATTACGGATGATATTGAATACGATGTCGGTCAAGAGGTTCATGTTATTGACGGGCCATTTGCCGGATTCAATGGCATCGTGTCAGAGGTTGATAATTTAAAGCAGAAAATGACCGTAACAATTTTGGTCTTTGGGCGCGAAACCAGTGTTGAATTAGATTTCAGCCAGGTTGAAAAAGTTTAATCGGGAAACCGACGGGCGTGTGTAAGGCGCGCAATCGTGGTGGATTTGCCAAATCGTACCACGGACACAACCAGGTGCATCTGCATCATACAAAATGGAGTGAAAAATGGCAAAAAAAGAAGTAAAGGGAATGGTCAAATTGGTCGTTCCTGCAAAACAGGCGAATCCTGCGCCACCGATTGGGCCCGCGTTGGGTGCCGCCGGTGTTAACATCGCGGAATTCTGCAAACAGTTTAACGACAAAACGGCTGATAAAGAACCGGGTATGCCGATTCCATGCATTATCACTGTTTATACGGACCGCAGTTTTGAATTTATTATGAAACTGCCACCTGTGTCGTACTATATTAAAAAGGCATTAAAACTGAAACTGGGTTCTAAAAAACCGGGCCGTGATTTTGTCGGCACAATTTCCCAGGATCAAATCAAACAGATTGCCGAAGCAAAAATGCCGGACTTGAATTGCTCTACCATTGAATCTGCAATGAATATCGTTGCCGGTCAATGCCGTTCTATGGGCGTAAAGGTGGGGGAATAAGACATGAAACAGACAAAAAGACAAAAGACATGGGCAAATCTGGATACTGACAAAGTGTATTCTTTGACAGATGCCATTGAAACTTTGCGCGGATACACGTCCAAAAAGTTTGACGAAAGTCTGGAAATCGCAATCCGTTTGGGTATTGATGTAACCAAGGCTGATCAAAACATCCGCGGTATGTTGTCCCTGCCGAATGGTACGGGTAAAACAGTCCGCGTTGCGGTGTTTACTGTCAACAGTGCTGACGAAGCCACCAAGGCTGGTGCAGATGTTGTTGGCGGCGAAGACCTGATTGAAAAGGTTGCGGCCGGTGAAATCAATTTTGATCGTGTTATCGCAACACCGGATATGATGCCGAAAATGTCAAAAATTGCACGCGTTTTGGGACCCAAGGGGCTGATGCCGAACCCGAAGTTGGGTACGGTTACCAACAACGTTGCCGAAGCAGTTAAAACAGCCAAGGCAGGTCAGATTGAATATCGTGCGGAAAAGAAAGGTATCATTCATGCCGGTATCGGTAAAATGTCCTTTGCAACAGACAAATTGGTTGAAAATGCAAACGCATTGATTGACCAATTGAAAAAGGTAAAACCTGCATCATCCAAGGGTCAATATATCTTGGGCGCCGCCGTTGCGACAACCCAGGGACCGGGTTTAAAGGTTGATGTAAAATAATAAGTCGCGGTTCGGCAATTTGCCGGACCGCGCAACAGATTTCTGTCCAAGACTGATGGTGCCAGCAGGCTTAATTTCCATCATAGACAAAGAAAAAATTCTTTGGGGCAGGAAAAGGCCCCATCCCGGGCAAAACCGGATGGAAAGTTTAACGAAACAGGGATTTTGGAATTTTTAATTCTGAAATCTGAAAAAGGGATAAAGATATGAGACGCGAAGAAAAATCAGATTTGATTTCAGCGTTGCAGTCGTCCTTGAAAGAAGCGAACGGTGTTTTCGTTATTGAAAACCATGGCTTGACTGTGAAAGAAATGGAAAGCCTGCGCAATGAATTGCGCCCATTGGTTTCCATCTTTAAAGTCGTTAAAAACCGTTTGATGAAATTGGCGTTGCAAGACACCGATTTCGCACCTGTATCCGATATGATGAAACGCCCGACCGCCGTTGCAGTTGCAACAGACGGATTGGCCGTTACCAAAGTGTTGGCTAAATTCGCCGAAGAACATCCGAATTTGACCATCGTCGGCGGTAAAATGGATGCAGATGTTCTGGACAAAGACGGAATTGTGCAATTATCCAAACTTCCTTCCTTGTTGGAAATCCGCGGCACGATTGCGCGTATCCTGGTGGAACCGGGTTCTCGCTTGGCGCGTGTTTCTGCAGAATATGGAAAGAAAAATTAAAATTTATCAGAATGATTACATTCTGATTACCTAAATAGGAGCTTAAAATGGCAGACATTCAGAAATTAGTTGAAGAATTGTCAAAATTGACCGTTTTGGAAGCAGTTGAATTGTCCAAAGCGTTAGAAGAAACATGGGGCGTCAGTGCCGCCGCCGCTGTTGCAGTTGCAGCAGGCCCGGCCGCCGCAGCCGCCGAAGAAAAAACAGAATTTGACGTTGTACTGGCCGAAGTTGGTGCAAACAAATTGGCTGTTATCAAGGCTGTGAAAGACATCACAGGTTTGGGATTGGGCGAAGCCAAAGCATTGGTTGAATCCGCACCCAAGGCCGTGAAAGAAGCAGTTGCCAAAGACGAAGCTGAAAAAATGAAAGCAACGTTGGAAGCAGCGGGCGCCAAAATTGAATTGAAATAATTCAATTTGGAACCACGTGTTCCGAAATAATGATAAGCCGCGATATATTGCGGCACAACGCCACAGCCCGCCCGGGAATTTTTCCCAGGCGGGCGCCAAGGCGTAAAAGCATATATAAAAAATGGCGGTATTGCACCGCGTCGTTTGCAAAACGCACAAAAAAAAGGATTGAGACCCATGGCAGTTATCCAGAAACTTAGAAAATCTTTTGGAAAAAGTTTTTTGCAAACTCCGCTTCCTGATTTAGTTGAAATTCAATATAATTCTTATAAAGACTTCTTACAGGCTGATGTAGAGCCCCAGAACCGCAAAAATATTGGGTTGCAAAACGTTTTCTCGTCCATGTTCCCAATCAAGGATTATGCCGGCATTGCCGATTTGGAATTCGTTGAATATACCTTGGACAAGCCTGTTTATAACGTAAAAGAATGCATGCTGCGTAATATGACATATTCCAGCAAGCTGAAATTGAAGCTGAGATTGATTTTATGGGATGTCGCCGAAGATGGCAAAAAGACTTTGCGCGATATCAAAGAACAAGAAATATTTATGGGCGAAGTGCCGTTAATGACAGAACGCGGCAGTTTTATCGCATCCGGTGTTGAACGCGTTATTGTTTCCCAGATGCATCGTGCCCAGGGTGTTGTGTTTGCCACAACCAAAGAAGCCAAGGTTGCAGGGAATCCGACGACATATACCGCGCGTATTATCCCAGAACATGGCAGTTGGATTGACTTCGAGGAATACAAAGGCATCATTTACGTTCGTATTGACCGCCGCCGCAAAGTACCGGCAACTGTGCTGTTGCGTTGCCTGCCGGCCGCAGAAGATGAAAAGAAATGGGCCGCCGACCCACGCAAAGCCGCCATCCGCGGAATGAGCGAAACAGAAATTCTGTCCGCATTTTATAAACGTATACCGTTGAAATTCGACGGCAATATGTGGCGTGGCGAAACATCTGTGTTCGAAGGACTGGATAAATACCGTTTGAACTATGATTTAATTAATCCCAAAGATAAAAAGCCATTGGCCAACAAAGGCGACCGTTTGAATAACAAACGCCTGACTAAAATTATGTCGGCATCCAAAGAATTTGGAATTATGCCAGACAGCCTGGTTGGTGAATACCTGTTTGACCCGATTATGAACGGCGGCGACGTTGTTTTCCCGGCGGGTACAGAAATCACCGAAGAAATCTTGGCCGATTTGGAAAAGATGAATGTTAAAGAAATCTCGCTGATTTCTATTGATAACACAACAATCAGCGCGCACATGCGCAACACATTGATGGCCGATAAAACCACCAATCGTGAAGAAGCACTGATTGAAATTTATAACATCATTCGTCCGGGTGAACGCCCAACACTGGAAGCGGCGATTAATCTGTTCATGCGCCAGGGATTTGACGCATCTTACTATGATTTGTCCGCAGTTGGTCGCTTTAAGATGAACAAACGTTTGAAAATTGATTCTGGCAAAAAGCCCGAAGATGAGCGTTTGCTGACCAAGGGCGATTTCTTGGCCGTGTTGAAAACACTGACCAACATTATTGACCGCAAAGATACAGTTGATGATATTGATAACCTGTCAAACCGTCGTGTTCGCACGGTTGGCGAATTGCTGGAACAGAATTTCCGCACAGGTATGGTTCGTATTGAACGCCTGGTTCGTGAAAGTCTGTCTTCACCAAACATTGCAAATATGCAGCCCCAGGATGTTATTAACGTTAAACCATTAATGTCGTTGGTATCTGAATTCTTGGGTACATCACAATTGTCCCAGTTTATGGATGCGTATAATCCGCTGTCTGAACTGGAACACAAACGTCGTATATCTGCGCTGGGGCCGGGCGGGTTAAATCGTGAACGCGCCGGAATTGATGTCCGCGACGTTCATCCGACACACTATGGTCGTTTGTGCCCAATTCACACACCCGAAGGCGCGAACATTGGTTTGATTAACCATTTGGCATCTTATGCCCGCGTGAATCCATATGGATTTATTGAAACGCCGTATTACGTTGTTGAAAACAGCAAGATTACCGACAAAATGGTATATCTGACGGCCGACGAAGAATTGGGACATAAAATTGCCCAGGGTAATACCCCGACAACATCTGCGGGTGTTTTGGCCGAAGATATGGTAACGGCCCGTGTTGACGGCGAATTTACCATGGTGCCAAAAAATGAAATTGACCTGATTGACGTTGAACCGCGTCAGGTGGTGTCCATTGCAACCGGATTAATCCCGTTCGTTGAAAATGACGACGCGAACCGTGCATTGATGGGTTCGAACATGCAACGCCAGGGCGTGCCTTTGTTGCGCGTTCAGGCGCCATTGGTTGGAACGGGTATTGAACGCGAAGTGGCACGTGATTCACGCACCGGCGTTGTTGCCAAGCACAGCGGTGTTGTTGAATCTGTTGATGCAAACCGCATTGTGGTAAAATGCATGAACAGCCGCAACGTCGTAACCGGTGTTGATATTTACAATCTGGAAAAATTTGAACGTTCCAACAGTGAAACCCTGATTCATCAGAAACCATTGGTCAAGGTTGGCGACCGCATTTCCGCGGGCGACATTATTGCCGACGGTTCATCTATGAACTATGGTGAATTGGCATTGGGCCGCAACGTATTGGTGGCATTTATGCCATGGCGTGGATATAACTATGAAGATTCTATTGTTATTTCCGAACGCATTTCCCGCGACGACGTTTTCACATCTGTCAAGATTGTTGAAAAAGAATTTAAAGTTCGCGATACCCAATTGGGCCCAGAAAGTTTCACACGCGACATTCCAAACGTTGGTGAAGAAGCACTGAAAAATCTGGACGAATCCGGTATTATTTATGTTGGTGCACGCGTAAAACAGGGCGACATTTTGGTTGGCCGTGTTTCACCGAAATCCGAAACGTTGTTGACCCCCGAAGAAGCGTTGCTGCGCAACATCTTTGGTGAAAAGGCCTTGAATGTTAAGGATACATCACTGCGCGTTGGACCGAACGAAGAAGGTACAGTTATCGGTGTTAACGTTTTGACACGCCACGGCGTCAAGAAAGACGAACGCACCCAGATGATTGAACTGCAAAAAATTGAAAAAATTAACAAAGACCGCGAAGAAGAAACTTCTATCATTGAAAAGGGCTTTGCAGACCAGGTATTCCAGATTGCCGAAGGAATGGTTATTGATGCCGGCACAGGCAGTCTGAAACCATTCATTGGCAAAAAACTGACGGGCGAAGTATTTGAAGGTATTAAACCATCTGATATTAAAAAGTTGGTTGTTCGCAACAAAGAAGCGCAGGCGAAAATTGACGAATTGCGTGAACAACATGTTGTTAAGTTAAAATTGCTGAATGAAAAGGCCGATGCAGAAATTGCCAAGGCAACAGAAAGCAATTCCCTGAACGCAGGCGTGTTGAAAGAAGTCAAGGTTTACATCGCGCATAAAATGAAATTACAGCCGGGTGATAAAATGGCCGGTCGTCATGGAAACAAGGGTATCGTATCCAAGGTTGTTCCGATTGAAGACATGCCATATCTGGAAGACGGAACACCCGTTGATTTGGTCTTGAATCCGTTAGGTGTGCCATCGCGTATGAACATCGGTCAGATTCTGGAAACCCATTTGGGTATGGCCGCACGTACATTGGGCCAGCAAATTGGCGAAGTTCTGGAAGAAGTCAAGGCTAAACGTGCCGTAACGGACGATTTGCGTACCATTATGGGCAAGATTTACGGCAAAGAAACATCTGAAAAGTTGGAAAAAATGACAGACACAGATGTTCGCGCCGAAGCCGCCCTGTTGCGCGACGGTGTGCCAATGGCAACGCCAACATTTGACGGTGCCACACCCGAAGACATTCGCAAAATGCTGAAATTGGCGAAACTGCCGGAAACGGGTCAGTTCACGCTGTATGACGGTATGACAGGCGAAAAGTTTGCGCGACCGGTAACGGTTGGTGTCATGTACATGATGAAACTGCATCACTTTGTTGATGAAAAGATTCACGCGCGTTCAATTGGTAATTATTCGCTGGTTACGCAACAGCCGCTGTCTGGTAAAGCCCACATGGGTGGCCAGCGTCTGGGTGAAATGGAAGTTTGGGCACTGGAAGCGCATGGTGCTGCACACCTGTTGCGCGAAATGCTGACCGTTAAATCGGACGATATCGCCGGCCGAAACAAGATGTATGAATCCATCATTTCCGGCAGCAATGATATCCAAACCGGCACACCAGAGGCATTTAACGTATTCGTACGCGAATTGCGCGGATTGGGTCTGGCAATGACACCCAAAAAAATTGATTAGTGGTTGGTCCCGGTTGCAGGTTAATTCCTGCAACCGGAACTGGCAACTAATGACTAACCACTAACAACCTCTTAAGCGACTGAAAGGAGCAAAATATATGACCAATATGTTGCAGAAGATATTCGGACAAATTGAAACCAAAGAACAGTTTGACGCCCTGCGCATCACCATCGCGTCCCCAGAAGAAATACTGTCTTGGTCCCATGGCGAAGTAAAAAAGCCCGAAACCATTAATTATCATTCTTTGAAACCAGAAGCAGAAGGATTATTCTGCCAGCAGATTTTCGGTCCGGTCAAGGATTATGAATGTGCATGCGGTAAATATAAAAGAATTAAATTCCGTGGTGTTGTTTGCGAACGCTGTAATGTGGAGGTTGGACCATCCACAGTTCGTCGTGAACGCATGGGCCACATTAAATTGGCAATGCCCGTCGCGCATACATGGTTCCTGCGCGAAGGCAAAATTGCGACATTGTTAAACAATCTGCCCCAGAAAAAACTGGAACAGGTTATTTCATATGATGCGTACATTGTTGTTGAACCGGGTTTAACCAACCTGAAACAATATGACGTCATCAGCGAAGATGAATACCAGGCCGCCGTTGAAGAATTCGGTGCGGACGCATTCCACGTTGGCATTGGTGCCGAAGGCGTACGCAATATTATCGCGAACCTGGATATGGGCGACGAACGCACACGTCTGCGCGCGGAATTGGCCGAAACCAAATCTGAGGCCAAACGCAAAGCGTTAATCAAACAATTAAAATTGGTAGAGGCATTCTTGGATTCCAAAACCGATCCTGCATGGATGTTGCCGGATATTATCCCGGTTATCCCACCAGATATGCGTCCATTGGTAACATTGGATGCGGGACATGTTGCGGCATCTGACCTGAACGATTTGTATCGTCGCGTTATCATTCGCAACAATCGTTTGAAAAGATTTATTGAAATGCATGCGCCGGAAATCATTGTTCGCAATGAAAAACGCATGTTGCAGGAAGCGGTTGATTCATTATTTGACAACGGCCACAAGGCCCGTCCAATGGTGTCGCAAAACCGCCGCCCACTGAAATCATTGTCTGATTCACTGCGTGGAAAATCCGGTCGTTTCCGTATGAACATGTTGGGTAAACGTGTTGATTATTCCGGCCGCAGTGTAATTGTATCTGGTCCGTCATTAAAACTGCACCAGGTTGGTTTGCCGAAAACAATGGCATTGGAATTGTTCAAACCATTCGTTTTTGCGCGTCTGTTGTCGGGTGATTATGCAAATACATTAAAGACAGCCCGTAAAATGGTTGAAAACGGCGAAGACGTTGTTTGGGAAATATTGGAAAAAGTTATCCATGAACACCCCGTTTTGTTGAACCGTGCGCCGACATTGCACCGTTTGTCATTGCTGGCATTTGAACCGGTTTTGATTGAAGGCAAGGCGATACGTCTGCACCCATTGGTCTGCAAAGGATTTAATGCTGACTTTGACGGCGACCAGATGTCCGTTCACGTTCCAATTTCACTGGAAGCACAATTGGAAGCACGCACATTAATGTTATCTTCTAATAACATTTTGTCCCCGGCCAATGGTGAACCTATGATTGAATTGTCCCAGGACATGGTTTTGGGTGTATACTATATTTCGTTGATTAATGGCGAACACACGGAAAAATCACCGCATTTTGCCAATATGGACGAAGTGAAATTGGCGTTGGAAAACAAAGCAATTACACTGCATACACCAATCA
>JAEXCU010000010.1 GCA_023402015.1 Pseudomonadota bacterium
GTATGCGCTATGGTCTGCGCGTGGAAGGCACAGATTTAATTGACACATACAAAAAAACGCGCGCCGCCGGTTTTGGCGAAGAAGTCCAGCGTCGCATGATTGTTGGTACCGCTGTATTATCCAGCGAATCGTATGAAGTTTACTTTATGCAGGCCGCCCGTGTTCGTCGCATGATTGCGGACAGTTTTAATTCCGCATTCACGCAATGCGACCTGATTGTATGCCCGTCCAGTGCCGGAACCGCGATGCCATTGGATTCGGACCTGACGCCGTTGGAATACTATGCACTGGATTTATTTACGGTTGCAATGAACCTGGCCGGAATCCCGGCATGCAGCGTTCCGGCCGGAATGGCAGAAAACGGTTTACCATTGGGATTACAGGTTGTTGGACCACGCTTTGCCGATATGCGCGTTTTGCAATTGGCCAAACACATCCAAGAATT
Organism: Pseudomonadota bacterium; assembly: GCA_023402015.1. GTDB lineage: Bacteria > Pseudomonadota > Alphaproteobacteria > Rs-D84 > Rs-D84 > Enterousia. Next base: position 446 of record JAEXCU010000010.1, read on the forward strand.
TGCAGGGGTTGATAATCGGCCAACAAAAATTATGGGGAAATAAAAAACGCGACCAAAGGCCGCAAAAATAAATGGTGGCTAGGAACGGAATCGAACCGCTGACACAGGGATTTTCAGTCCCTTGCTCTACCAACTGAGCTACCTAGCCAACGCGGAACGAATAATAAGATACCAAAAGAAAAAAATCAAGGAAAAAGAAAAATGTTTACGATAAAGGGAAAAACAACTGATTGGGAACTGGTCATAGGATTGGAAACACACATAGAAGTATTATCCGATTCCAAACTGTTCAGCGGTGCGTCCGCCGATTATAACCCAACAATTGCGCCCAACACCCAGGTTTCCATGGTTGACGTCGCAATGCCGGGCATGTTGCCGGTGTTAAATGAATTTTGCGTAGAACAGGCAATCAAAATGGGTCTGGGACTGAATGCTGAAATATCACGCATCAGCAAATTTGCACGTAAACAGTATTTTTATCCTGACCTGCCCCAGGGTTATCAGATTTCCCAACCGGCCGAAGAACCACCGGTTGTTGGCCGTGGATGGGTTGAAATTATGGGCGACGACGGTAAACCCAAAAAGATTTATATCGAGCGCGCACATTTGGAACAGGATGCAGGTAAATTGAAACACGATGTTCATCCAACAAAATCTTTTGCCGATTATAATCGTACGGGTGTGGCACTGTTGGAAATTGTTACATTTTTGGATGTAAAAAATCCTGAAAACAATTCTTATATATCATCACCGGACGAAGCGGAACGGTATCTGCGTGAAATTCGTGAAATTGCACGCGCTCTGGGCGTGTCCAAGGCAAACATGGAAGAAGGTTCTATGCGCGCGGACGTGAACGTATCTGTCCGCCCGGTTGGCAGCAATGAATTCCGCACCCGCACGGAAACAAAAAACATGGTGTCATTTAAATTTATTAAATCCGCCATTGAATACGAGGCACGTCGTCAAATCGCGATTTACGAATCGGGTGGCACCGTTTCCCAGGACACCATGCGTTATAACCAAGGCGAAGGAACAACGTCCGTAATGCGGTCCAAAGAAGACGCATTGGATTACCGTTATTTCCCAGATCCGGATTTATTGCCATTGGAAATCAGCGACGATATGATAGAACGCATTAAAAAAACAATGCCTGAATTGCCCGCCGCGACACGCGCGCGTTTTATTGGTGAATTGGGTTTATCTGAATACGATGCGGCACGCCTGACCGAAAACACAGATATATCACGTTGGTACGATACGGCGGTGGGCGACAAAAAACAACGCGCCAAGGCAATTGCAAACTGGATGATTTCCGAACTGTTTGCACATCCTGAAAATTGGGATGAAAAAAACGCTGTGGATACAGCCCAGCCTGGCATGCCGCGAATTATACGTCCATCAGATTTGGCCGAATTGGTTGATATGATTGCTGCAAATGAAATCAATGGTAAACAGGCCAAAGAAATATTTATAAAAATGTTGGATGGTGAAAACGGGTCGCCACGCGAAATTGCTGACCGATTCGGTATGAAACAAATCACAGACACCACTGCGATTGAGGCTGCTGTTGACACCGTTATCGCAGCCAATCCGTCCCAGGTGGAACAATATCGTGGTGGCAAGGTTGGACTGCTGGGCTTTTTCGTTGGCAACGTCATGAAGGCAACCGGCGGCAAAGCAAACCCGGCCGTGGTAAATGAAATAATTAAAAAGAAACTGGCATAAGAAAAATAAACCAATGAAAAAATTCTTTATTCAGACCTTTGGCTGCCAAATGAATGTTTATGACGGACAACGAATCGCCGCAATGTTATCTGCGCGCGGTATGGTCCAAACAGACGACATATCTGATGCAGATATCATCATACTAAATACATGCGCCGTTCGCGAAAAGGCAACCAACAAGGTTTTCTCTGCCTTGGGTCGGGTTCGCCGCGCAAAAAAACCGGGCGCCCTGTTTGGTATTGTTGGTTGTGTTGCCCGCGAAGCAGGCGCGACCGCATTTCGCCGCATACCTGATTTAAATTTCGTCCTGGGACCACAGAGTTATCATAAATTACCAGAAATATTGGATAACCCGGATGCGAAATTATTAAACATAGATTTGGGCGGATTGGAAAAATTTGATGAATTGCCCCAGATGATGCGCAGCCCTGCCCTGGCATACATACCCATCCAAGAAGGATGCAACCATTGTTGTACGTATTGCATTGTGCCGTACACACGCGGACGCGAATTGTCGCGTCCATTTGATGACATTATGCGTGATACCATGCATGCGGCCAATACAGGCGCAATTGAAATATGCTTTCTGGGCCAAAACGTAAACGGTTATAAATATATCGCAGACGACGGAACAATTTATCGTCTGTCTGATTTAATTCGGGCAACGGCCAAATGCGATGCAATTAAACGCATAAGATTTACATCCAGTTATCCAACCGAAATGACCGATGATTTAATTGACCTGTTTCGCAGCGAGGATAAATTATTGCCGTTTTTAAATTTGCCTATACAAAGTGGATCCCAGAATGTATTGACAAGAATGAACCGGCCTTATTCGTTAAATCTATATATAGATATAGTTGACAAATTAAGGAATGCGCGCCCAGACATTCAAATATCCAGTGATTTTATTGTGGGATTTCCCGGCGAAACCGATTCGGATTTCATGCAAACCATGGATATTGCAAAACGGGTAAAATACATAAATTCTTATTCTTTTAAATATTCACCCCGGCCCCATACGGCGGCGGCACTGATGAAAGATCAAATACCCGAAAGTATTAAGGCTACGCGCCTGGCACAATTGGATTCTTATTTAAACGAATTGCAACGCGAATTTAACGAATCATGCATTGGCAAAACATTTTCATGTTTATGCGAAGGCCCAGATAAAACAGGCCAACATTTGGTTTATCGCACGCCATATATGCAACAGTGCATTGTAGACGCACCCAGGGGCGATTATTCAACATTGGCCAACATCCGTATCACAGATGCGAACAAGGCGTCCCTGCGCGGGGAATTTAGCGAATAAAACCATTATTATTTAATGCCCCATTCACGGGGCATTAAAAATTGGCCTTGGCACCAAACCTGATATTATACGTCGTACCAAAATCGTCATGAATGGTACCAACCTGAACATCACCACCTGCGTCATCTGCATCTGACCAGAAATTAATGTGAAACGCACAACTAATTTCACCATTGGTGGCGGCGCGCGTACGAAAACCATATTTATACGAAATATCACCTGTCCGTGCATAAAGTACGATATCCGAACCAACATGTGCATTCACATCCAGTTCATGTAAATCCGCAACCGCGGAATAATCAGCATTAAACCCAACAAACGGAACCACAGAAATATCATTTGTAATTTTAAATCTGCGCCCTATTTCGCCAAATACATATTTTGAAGTGCCAGTGGGATTTGAAACAACGCGTTTTCCATTGAACACAGGATCAGAATAAAACTTTGCACTTGTGAATCCAGCCAATGCGTCAAAAATAATTTTATCATTTTTATAACTGATACCAAAATTACCACCATAAATATTCGCATCAAAATCATCTATGTCATTTACGAAATTCATCACACCGGCATAAACCGTTGCCGAAACAGATGTATTATCGGTTATTGCAAAACCCAGTCCCAGGTTGGCCCCATAAATGTTAAAATCATCCGAGAAAATATAAATTGACGCGGCAGAAATTTCCGATTCGTCATGACAAACACCAGAATTTAACAGTTCAAAAGAATTAAATATGCGAATCGGCCGCATCAGATTTATTGGGTTTAATATTGCTGAACGCGAAATAATATTATTCAGTTTATTCATATCTGTGGCGCCGTCCAGTGCAGTTAACAATTTGTCATTCGGGGAAATTTCACGTAAATAATTCAGATACGCACCGGTATTGTTATTCAAAATTTTCGCATAGTCCGTATTGCGAACCATATCTGCATAAACTTTACCGTCATCGGAACGAACATTTACCACAAACAAAGGATTTTCATCCCTGACGTGAACGGATACCGTTCCATTTCCGGACACGTTTGATAAAATTGGCCGACCGTTTAACATGGCAACAGAATCCAGATGAATCACAACATCACCAACCAGTTCAAATACCGGTTCACCAAAATTCGCATTGCGCAAATTTAAATTGTCCAGTACCAGAACCGCATCATCCAAGATTACTTTATCCGCAGAAACTGCAACTCTCATCAAACCGGACATGGAAATTTTATCGTCGCCATGAACCAAAATATTGTAATTGGAATTCAGACCCAGATATGTGATGTCTGTGTTCGCACCGATTATTTGTGTTATTTCAGAACGATTACCCAAATGAAACGTGCCGTTTATGGTACCGCTGTTTTGAATATACACATGACAACCATCGCAAATATTTATATTTGCATCAATTACACCTGCATTGGTTATAGAAACCGATTGGATTATATTAATGTTATGGAATTCCAGATGCGCCGAATCGGTAATGAACGTGTCTGTACCAATGGATAATTTATCCCCATACTTGTTTCCTTCAATATAGTCAGCCACCATCCCAGCGGCATTTTCTGGTATCATAAAAAGCACCAACAGAAAAAGTCCTGTATTGTTCCCCACCCACATATCCCACAGGATATCATATATGACATTTTTCCTAAAAGTGTTTTTTATAAAAAAATAACCCCGGGCGTCCCCGGGGTTAAATATTGTTAATTTTTTTGTTTAAAATTTACAGCATCATACCTGATTCCAGTGTACCCCATGCGGCTTTGTATCCGCCATCACGTTCCAGATAGATTTTACCATTGTTCAACTGTTGCGCTGTCAGGCCCCGGATGATGAAAGATTCTTCCAATCTGCCCGGTTTGTCTATGCGCAATGTCGGCATATTAACGGCCAATGGTGATTTAGCACAGCAATTTCCACTGGCGCAAGAATTGCACTGGTACAAGCGTACTTTGTATGTAACGCCCGGGCGCAGGTCTTTGACATCAACTTCCATTTTCAAACCAGCATCTGTTTCAACGAATTTGATGTATCCCATTTTTGATTCGCCGCCATTGCTGCTGTGTGTGTACATTTTTGCATGTACGCGATTAACATCGGCTTCTTCGTATGTCTGATAGAATACAACCGCTTCGGTTGTTGCCTGGGGGGCACGTGTGGCTTTGGCTTTTTTATGGCCGCATCCTGTCGTACAACCAGACAGCAGTACCGCAACACCCAAGATGGATGATAACATTAACATTTTTTTGACTAAGTTTTTCATAAAGGTCTCCTTTTTTCCTTATGGTTACGCAAGTCATTGTATAACATTTTTTAACAATTATCGTCAGGTTTGAATTCCTGGCAACCCCAGGATTTCATGCACACAGCGCTATTATTTTCATTCCTATTTATATAAAAAAACAATAATGCTAGGTTAACTTTATCCAAGGAGGAAATAAAATATGTACGAACTGATACAAAACTTAATCGCATTTAAATATGCATGCAAAATAAACCACTGGTCCACCGATTCGTATTCCCAGCATTTGTTGTTTGACCGCCTGACGGAACGCGTTGATGATTGGGCCGACAACGTCGCAGAAAGTTATTTTATGGCCGATGATAATAAAAAAGTTTTTAAGTCTGATTTACTGGACCCACGTTTGATTAACCGCAACCTGGTCAAGATGATAGAATTGATTCTGTCGCATCTGGAAGAATTACAAGAAGACGATGAATTAAACGAAGGCGCAAAATCATTGCTGGGCGATATCGAGGCTGATTTCCTGACCAAACTAGCCCTGGCGAAACTGGGGTAATAAAAAGGGCCAATTGGCCCTTTTTATTTTTAATATTATTATTTTGTATATCCAAAACGAATCGGATTACATACAAAACTTTCTTTTTCAACTATGCAATTTTAAAAATGATTTCAGCATCGTTCGCGGTGCATATTGATGTTTGCTGACAGGTGTCAGTTCTTTATCCAACCCCATTAAATAATACACCGCCCTTTGCGCCGCACGAACAGAATATTCCATGGTGAACACCACATCTTCGGGTTGTTCGGCAAATTGACTGATGAATGCGAAATTTTCATATCCGCGCGGATTTACCAACGGCCGGTCCCCGGGACGACGTGGCTGAAACTGGGACGTGATATACGGCATAATAGACGTACGGCATATAACACCACGCATCATATCCGCCTGATATTTTTTTGGAATATGCAAATGTCCCATTAATTCTGTCATGATTTCACGACCCGTACATTTGTACATCGGCTTTTTAACAAAGTCCCCGTTCACAAACATGTTTAACGAATACCCCCAAAATATCTGTGTATCCAGCGGTTGGTTCTTAAAATGTGGTTGGCGTGCAACAACGGTTGACAGACGCCATGCAGAATCCTTGAATGTCATCAGCGCGCCGCCACCCGGATGATTGCGGGTAAAATCCTGGATATATTCAAACAATTGCGGATTTTTGTTAATGGTGGTGGTAAAAGACATCCACATACTTTCGTCCGGATTTCCACAAAACACATCCGGCACACCAAATTCGGGCCGTCCCTGGGCAATTTTTCGCCACAGGGCAAAAGACGGTGCATCGTTCTTTTTGTTATATTTGGCAACCGTATCTGTACCCGCCTCGTCAGAATTATCGGTCATGCATCCATTAATAAATGTTATGATATCTGTTGGCAAAACCTTAATCATGTAATTCTTGCCACGATGCCGATATAGAATTTTTTCTGCAACCTTTTCCCCTTTGGGCGTTTCTGTAAAAATTATATCGTTAACTGTGGCACCGAACGTAATATTCACGCCCTGCCCGCGCAGCCATTCCACCATCGGCCGCACAATGGAATCATATTGATTGTATGCCGTTCGCGCAACACCCGCCAATGTATGAATACGCGGGAATTCATGCATAAAACGCAACATATACCGCCGCAATTCTGCGACACTGGACCATGGTTGAAATGCAAATGTTGTCTGCCACATTAACCAAAAATTTGTTGTAAAAAAATGTGGTTCAAAATATTCCGCAATGGTTGTGGCGCCCAATGCATCTTCGCGTTCCATCAGAACCAATTTTTCCATATCCATGCGGTCCTGGGGGCTGAAACCCATGTGGTTTACGTCAACCTTGCTGCCGTCTTTGTTAACCAGGCGCGCCCGCGCATGCGTTTTAAATTCTTGGTTATATTCTAAAAATTCTTCTTCCATGCTGATATTATCAAATTCAATGGATGGAACGCCCGTCATTACATCTTGCAGACATTCGTATGTTGGTATATTTAACATACGCCCCCCACGTATCATGTATCCGCGCGTATGTTCACCGGAACCATCCAAACTGCCACCGGCGACATCCAGTGTTTCAAATATATGAATATTTTTTCCTGGAACCTTGGCATCGCGAATTAAATATACCGCGGCCGCCAAAGACCCAATACCCGATCCAATCATATAAACTTTTGTATTTTTCGGATTGCGTTTTATTGTACTTTTTCCTGCCTTGGCCATAATTTCTCTCCCTTAGATAAACGATAAAATAATACCAATTTTGCCCCCGAAACGTCATAGGAACAAAACACCAGACAAATGGTTCATGGGAAAACGAAACAAAAAATCGCCTGCAAAGGGCGATTTAACATTCTGAAACATAGATAAATAACCCACCGGCCGCGGCCGGTGGGATACATCGGATTTATTAGAACATAAATCTGATACCAACGTCGCCGCCGAAGTTGTGCAGGCCAGACTGAACATCAACATAGTTATAACGCGCAGCCAAATCAACCGCGAAATATTGCATGTCAAATGTTATACCCAACGAGCCCATCGCAGAGAAGCGGGTTTCGCTTTTGCTTTTGTCGCCCAATACTGGAACCTGGCGTTTGATGTCTGTAAATGCGACACCGGCGCCCAATCCGATGAACGGACGAACAATCTGATATTCACCAAATTCCCAGTATGTGTTGAACAACAATGTCTGCAATTTGGTATCAACTTTTACATCACGAACATCACCAAATGTTTCTGTGTCTTTGGCCTTGCTGAAAATAGACCATTCAATTTCGCTGCGAACTGTATCGCAAACTTCCAAACCTAATGCCGCGCGGCCTTGAAAGACTTCGTCGGTTACAGATTTCTTATCACCTGCATATCTGTAATTCAGGTTTGTATAGCTGGCACCACCGCGTAATCCGATATACGGATTCAAACCGAACAATTGCCAGTTGCTGTCGCGAACGGCTGTTCCTGCAAATGCAGGACATGCAATCAGCACCGCCAGCGTTGATATAACTATTTTTTTCATTTCTTCTCCTTTTGGGTTTTCTTGTGGTTGTTTAAAAAGTTTCATGTCAACAATGTAATTCTAGCAAAGCAATTTAAATCTTTGCATAGGTATGGATTCCGATTGCGATAAACACCCCACCTGTTGTATTGGGCGCATTTAAATCCTATGGCCCACGCGCGACCCAAAATGTAGAATAAATGTGTCAACAAAAAAGGAATGCCATATGAAAAAATCAGATGCGAAAAATAATCCGACAACAAAATATTATCATAAAAAATACCCCGAACAGCGCCAGCCCTATCCCGGTCTGGAATTAAAAATGACACCACAGCCCGATTGCGGCGAAGACAGTTATGTTGGTTGCAATCGCCTGGCGGGCAAGCGTGCATTAATAACCGGTGGCGATTCGGGAATTGGCCGCGCGGCCGCAATCGCATTTGCCCGCGAAGGCGCAGACGTTGCAATATCTTATTTACCGGCCGAAGAAAAAGATGCACAACAGGTTCGCGATTATATAGAATCTGCCGATCAAAATGCCGTACTGATTCCGGGCGATTTATCTGATGAAAAATTTTGCAGTCGTCTGGTTTCAGGCGCACACAAATTGCTGGGCGGTTTAGATATATTGGTTTTAAATGCAGGCTATCAACAATACAGTACCGATATAACCAAATTAACAACACGACAATTGGAAAAAACATTTACAATAAATTTATTTGCGATGTTTTGGATGGTTCGGGCCGCCGTACCATTGTTGAAACCCGGGGCATCTATTATAACAACAACATCAATCCAGGCATACCAGCCGGGCGAAACTTTGGTGGATTATGCCGCATCCAAGGCCGCAATTATGGCATTTACCAAGGCATTGGCAAAACAATTGGCCCCACGGGGTATCCGCGTTAATGGTGTTGCGCCGGGCCCCATTTGGACGCCATTACAGGTTGCGGGTGGCCGCGCAACGGATGATATACCGGATTTTGGAATGGATACACCACTGAAACGCGCGGGGCAACCGGTTGAATTGGCGGGTGTTTATGTTTTACTGGCATCCGATGAATCCAGTTATACCACCGCCGAAATATATGGCGTCACTGGCGGTAATCACACAATGTAAAAAATGGGAGCCCGTTAACATCCGGGCCCCCGGTCAATAAATTGTTGCAAACATCGCAAAAAGTTATATAATCATCAGGATTTTTTCATATAGTTATATGTTTTGGATGCGTAGCTCAGTTGGTAGAGCAACTGACTCTTAATCAGTGGGTCCAGGGTTCGAGTCCCTGCGCGTCCACCAAAATAAAAACCGCCCAATGGCGGTTTATTTTTTCAAATACGACGATGGATTATATGCCTTGGTTCCCTTGCGAATTTCAAAGTGCAATTGTGGACTGGATACTTTACCGGTGGCGCCAACGGTGCCAATCTTTTGTCCAACGGCAACACGCGCACCGCGGCGAACAACCATCGCATCCATATGCGCGTAAACCGTCATCCAACCGTCAGAATGTTGAATTATTATTAAATTCCCCATACCCTTGACTTCATTACCGGCATACGCAACGACCCCGTTTTCGGCCGCCTTGACCGTTGTCCCCCGCGCCGCAGAAATATTTATACCGTCATTAAACAATCCACCCGTCTTGGCCCCATAATGGGATAATATTGTCCCGCGAACCGGCCAAGAAAATTTTGACGACGTACGCGCATTTATTTTTGGCAGTTTTTTGGACGGGTCTGATGATATTTTCTGTTTTGGCGCTGTACTGGTCGCAACTGGCGCAGTTGTCGCAACCGGTGTTTTCGCCGAAACTGGTGCTTTTGACGTGGTGGGCGTTGATTGTGTTTTGTTCGGGGCGGACGTGTTGCTTACCGTTTTTACCGGTTCAATCGGCCCAGATGATGAACGCGCAACAATCGTTGCCGATTCCAGATTTGGAACCTTTACTTCCTGGCCCACCGACAATGTAAATGGTGCAGTAATATCATTCATCACCGCCAAATCATTGACCGGTATGGAATATTTACGCGACAAAGAATATAATGTATCCCCTGGGGCAACCCTTATCGTTTTTAACTGTACCCGGGTTTGTGTCGGCGAACCGGATACCACCGCGCGCGCTGGGACAACAATCGGTTGCGCAATAATATTTTCATGTAAAACCGGGACACGTAATTTCTGGCCGATGCGCAATGTATACGGGGCCGATAAATCATTCATCTGCGCCAATTCATCGGAATTTACATTATACTTTTTCGCCAATGAATACAATGTATCCCCACGGGCCACAGTTATTTCTGTTGTGCCCTGCATTGTGGTTGCGGAACCATACATCGGTACATTTATAAAATCGTCTGATGCGGCATTCATTATTATTTCAGAATCCGCAATTGGCCCGCCTGTATCAATCGTCGGTGATGCATCACCAACCGGCGCCGCACCATACATTGTGTCATTCACCTGGGGCGGGATGATATAATCATCAACACTGGCATACACAACATAATCATCGGTCGTTGCCGTTCCATACAAATCCGGCGATGCATAAACGCCATAGTCAGTCGCCGCAGAATTATAAATTTCGGGTTGGGTTTCGGGGTCCGCCAACAACGCGGGATATCGCGCAGAAATAAATTCACCCACCGAATCGGGCAAAGACATTATTTTCGGTTGCAAATCACATCCCGCAACCAGCAGTGTAAATAGGCCCGATAAAAACCAACAGATTTTTTTCACAACAAAATTATATCATAAAAACGCAAACAAAGAAACCAATGTGCAAATCATTTCACATCTGTTTCGCGGCGCATGAATAAAATGCTGAGTTCAAAAAGCGCCAGCATTGGCAACGCCAATAATATTTGCGACACGACATCCGGCGGGGTCAGCACCGCCGCAATAACAACAATGATAACAATCGCATATCGGCGCATTTTAACCACACGCGACCGTGGCAAAACACCGATACGATTTAACAATACCAATACCAATGGCAATTGAAATGCAACACCAAAAACCTTTAACAACCCAATTGCAAATGACAAGTAATCGCGTGCCCCAGGCAAAATTACCGCCGGCACAGGCGATGACATATTTAATTCCAGAAAGAAACGAAAAACAAACGGGAACAGGATATAAAACGCAAACGCCGCACCGGCGATAAATAAAATCGGCGACATTATCAAAATCGGCCAAATAAAATTGCGTTCATTCCTGTGCAGGCCGGGTGCAACAAACGCCCATATCTGCCATAATGCAAACGGTATCACAACCAACAAAGCGAATAACACGGCCAATGAAAAACGAATCATTAATCCGTCAGACAGTCCGGTGTAGATAAATGCCCCCTCTTGCCATACACCCAATAATGGTGCCGTTAAGAATTCCTGCAACCATGGCGATAAATACCACCCAACAATTAACGCACCAACAAACACAACCGCCGTCCACAGAATGCGACGACGCAATTCGGAAAAATGTTGCATCAGGGTCATTTTTTTCATTTACCCTGCCCCGTTTTTGATTTTTTAACCGGTTGGCTTTTTTTCTTAGTGTTCGTAGTGGCCACAGATTTTTTTAATTCTTTGATTGGCGTGGATATACCGTCCAAGACATCTGCGGTTGTGGTACGAATTAAATCATCAATTGGTTTTTCTAAATCAATTTGTTGCTTTATCTGTTCACCGGCATCCGTGATGCGCCACAGGATTTTTCGCACAAATGTAATTGCCCGCGCCAGGCTGCGCGCAACATCAGGCCACAGTCGCGCCGGAATTACCAATACCGCAACCAATAAAATCACCAAAAATTCCGCCCAACTGATTCCAAACATGATATTTAATCGTAAAACGAATCGCCACCACTGGTGCTAACCGTTTTATGCCGTTGAATTTGAAAATAATTTTTTCCAAAATTTGTTTTCGGTTTTAAATCACGAAATGCAACATCAGTACGCGCACCTGTGGCGTCAACAACACTCCAAGAATTCAATTTAACCGGATTTTTATCAAAAACAACCGTCATATCCCCCAGGCCTTCTTGACCACGCAAATTCATTTTCAATGAAAAAGTATTGTTTGTGGTGGCCGTTTCCACAACATTTATATCTGCGTTTTGCAGGTTAATATTTTTTCTGATTAAGATTCCAGCCGGCGTACTGGTTAATGGAACCGTTGTAATCTGGTCCAAAGATTTATCAAAGAAATATAAATCTTTGCCGTCCGCGATTAATTGAACGGGCATATTTTTGTAATCCAATCGTACCCGGCCCGGGCGCAACATGTCAAACGTACCGTTATCCTGGCGACCGGCGGCGGTTTGGGTGAAATTGCCAGACAATCCCGTTATGGAATTTAAATATTTTTCGGCCGAAATCACCAAATTATCATCAACCGCGGCGTGCGCACCGGTGTAAAGTACGGCCATACATAACGCCATTATTATTTTTTTCATATTATTCCCCCCTGAATAATTCTATTATTTTTGCGCGAACGGTTTCTAAATCTTGACCATTTATAACGCCACCCGATGCGAATTCATGACCACCGCCGCCCAACGCGACCGCAAATTTATTTACCGCATGATCACGACCACGCATTGAAAATCCAATTTGATTTTCTTTTTGTTGTTTTAATAAAACAACATAATCCACACCATGAATTTGGCCCAATAAATTCAAGATTATTTCTCCACGGCCGTCCAAATTTTTATAATCTTTTTTATTGACCGTTGCCAATGCCAAACGGCCGTGATAAAAGAACTCTGTTCGGGATACAACCGATGCCTCGGTCAATACTGTTTTCTTGGGTTTATTATTTAACCCATTTGCCAATTTTCCAATATTAACGCCACCGTCAACCAATTCGGCCATTATGCGCAAAGGTTTGCCCGAACGTGAATATTTAAAAAATCCGGTATCTGTTAACATAGATATGGCCAGCAAATCGTTAATTTCCGAATCGGATTTAAATTTACCGTGCTGGATTATTTCATATAATATTTCGCCAACAGATGACGCATTCACATCATTTATACATAAATTCCCAATATGGTCATCATTAATATGATGATCAATTTCAATTATGTATTTTGCGTTTTCTGCAATGGGCATCGCACCACCCAAGTGCCGGATGGTTCCATAATCCAATACAATTGCCAAATCAAATGGACGGGTCATATCCACATGTTCAAAATATTTTATTTTATGGCGGTCAGGAACATTATCCAAATTATCCGGAATATTACCGTCATAAACACATAACGGTGTTTTACCGAAGTTCAATTGAATTAATCGCGCCATTGCCAACACAGAACACAATGCATCGCCATCTGGATTCTTATGCGCAAAAATCGCAATGTTTTTTGCACTGCGGACATGTTCGTTAAAGATTTTTATTTTTTGGTCCATAATTTTTTATATTGCGGCGTCTTCCAGAAAGAATTGTGCACTGACGCGGCCATTGTATTCGTTTTCTTTTAATTTGCCCAACATTGTTATTTTAGTGTTTGTGTTCGCATCGTCCAGCAAAAAATCACCAACAGGTGTGCCAACCAAATTAAATCCAACAAACGCCAATTGATTGCCACTGCTGGTGTTTACCATGCCACGCAAATGTGAACCATTTCCCATGGGCGTCGCATAGTGCAATGTTGCGCCATGCAAAATTAATGTCGGTTCGGGGTTTCCCTGGCCGAACGGTTCCAATGCAACCAATTGTTTTACCAATTTCATTGTTGCACCACCGGCGTCCAATTCGGCATCTGCAATAATTTCTGGGGATGGTATTTCACCATTTAATTGTTCCATAACGGCGCGTTCCAAGAATGCACAAAACGCATCTTCTTTATCTGCGGGCAAAGAAAATCCCGCCGCCGCCGCATGACCGCCACCTTCGGATACAACGCCCGCGGCCAACGCATCATGAATTATTTTTCCCAAATCAATTCCCGGAATGGAACGACCCGACCCATTTATAATGCCGTCCACACGGGTTGCAACACATGCCGGCAAATTATATTTATCTTTCAGGCGCCCTGCAATAATACCCATAACGCCACCATGCCAGTTGTCGCCACAAACAAATAAACTGCAACGTCCGTCTTCACGACATTTCTTGGCCATTTCTGTTGCGCGCAACATGATTGCATTTTGAATATCAATTCTTTCCTGGTTCATGCGGTGCAATTTGTTTGCCAGGTCATTTGCAATCAACGGATTGTCCGTCAGTAATAATTCCAGTGCCGGCGCCGCAGAATCCAATCGTCCCGCCGCATTCAAACGCGGCCCCAATGCAAAGCCCGCCGCATATACCGATGGTTTCTTTATACCGGCAACCTGCATCAATACGCGCAACCCCAGGTTGTTTCGTAATCCCAAAACTTTCAGTCCCGTCGCCACAAACGCCCGGTTTAAACCAATCAATGGCATTGTGTCGCATATTGTCCCCAGCGCAACCAAATCCAGATAATTCAGCAGGTTTATATTCTCTATGCGTGAAACCATATCCGTGGGTAAATCGCGCGATTTCAATTCACGATTTAATGCAACCAATGTTAAAAATGCAACCCCAACACCCGCCAGGTAATTCAAATCAGATGTATCATCAACGCGTTTTGGATTAACAACGGCCGCGGCATTTGGTAATTCACAATCAGGTGAATGATGATCGGTAATAACAACGCGCAATCCACGTACGGATGCATGCGCAACCTCTGCCGCGCCACTGATACCGCAATCCACAGTTATCATCAGTTTAACGCCCGCCGCAATAATATCATCAATTGCACCGGTGTTTAAACCGTAGCCTTCGCCTTCACGCGTGGGCAAATGCCAAATAACATCTGCCCCCAGGGCGCGCAGGTATTTAACAAAGATTGCCGTGGACGTTATGCCGTCCACATCATAATCGCCATAAATGGCAATTTTATCATGATTTAAAACGGCATCCGCAATAACCGCCGCCGCCATATCCATGTCGTGCAATACGGACGGGTCCGGCATATATTCTTTGATACTGGGGTTCAGAAAAGATTCTTGGGCGGCCATATCGCCAATTCCACGACTGACCAGAATTTTTTGTAATAAATTATCAGAACCGTATGTATTTTCTTCTGCACCTGGATATGTCGCAATCATCCATGCCCGGCCCAGCATGGACTTATCTACTATCTTTCTCACGCTTTACTCTTTTTTATTATCAAGCGCATTATAATCAAAAATTATTCAAATAGCAACGGCAGTATACTATCCAGGATTTTTCCTGTTGTTGGCACCGCATTCCATGCCGCCGTTCGCAGTCCCCAAGATTCCTTGGTTCCCTGGGGCTCATCCAGAATTACCAAAATTGTGTATTGCGGGGCATTTGCCGGAAATATTCCTGCAAACGCAGTCAGGTTCTTTTTCCTGTCAATTTTACCATTAATTCTTTTTTCCGCCGTTGCGGTTTTTCCGCCGATTTGAATTCCGGCCACGCGCGCCTGTTTACCACTGGTTTCTTCGGCAATACGAACCATAATACTGCGCAATTTTGCAGAAATTTCGTCTGTTATCACACGCTGGCCACGAACCACACCCACACTGCGCTTTTGCAGGGTTGGGTATATATATATTCCCCCATTTGTCATGGAATTAACCGCCAATAATAAATGCATCGGTGTTACAGATATGCCATGTCCAAACGAAACCGTCGCCTTTTCCACCGGGCCCCATTTAATTGGCATCAAACTGCGTTCAGTTCGGCCAAATTCCAAATTTAATGGTTCATCTAAATGAATGCGGCTGAAAAATTCACGTTGGGCGTCATCTGGTAAATCCAGCGCAATTTGCGCACTGCCCACGTTGCATGAATGCAACATGATTTCTTCAACTGTCAAATTGGGACGCGGCGGTTTAAAACTGCGTATATCACTGATTTTTGCAGCAGTACGACCAAACTTGTCCTGAATTTTAAATGGTTCTTTAATGTAATATTCTTTGGAAATACCATTTTCCATTGCCATGGCGGTGTTAAATATTTTAAATATCGACCCCATTTCATAAACCCCACGCAAAGGACGAAACAGACGATTTTCCGCCGGGTCTGCGCGCAGATTTTCCGGGTCGTAATCCGGCAAAGACACCATTGCAACCATTTCCCCGGTGCGCGAATTCATCAACATGCCCATTGCGGCCTTGGCCTGATATTTCTGCATTGCCATGGACAATTGTTCGTAAAAAACATTTTGCACACGCGAATCCACAGACAAACGCAATGGGTCTTTGTTTTCACGCAGATAATCGTCATAAATACGTTCTGCGCCTTCCAGTCCATGGCCGTCGTTGCCAACAAATCCAACCACATGGGCAAATAAACGACGTTTCGGATACCGGCGCGTTTGAACCGATTCTATGCCCAAACCGGGCAATTTTGCATGGGTAATAATTTCGCGGGCATTATCACTGGCAAATTTTTTAACATATATAAACCGACGCGACGAATTAACCAATTTTAATGCATCCGCCAAAGAATAATCATATGGCAATGCCTGATGTATTAATGCTGCAACTTTATCCCTATCTTTGACCTGGCCGGGGCGCAATGTGATATGCCCAGACATTACATTTTTCGCCAAAATATCACCGTTTCTGTCAACGATGTCTGCGCGCTGAACCATCCAGGCACCATCAGCCCCACTGATACGCGAACGGTCTGTTCCCTGGATTCCCAACCATAATGTACGCACGGTAAAAATAATAAACGCCAAAACAAACAAAGAATAAATAAAACGCAAACGACGACGTGCAACAACATCGCCACCATTGTCGGTAAAACCGTGTTTAAAAATATCTTTTCCTACGTCGTACATTTATTCTGTTGTTTCCCGGGTTGGCAAATCATCAATCGCCACAGATTTATGAAAACTGATTACTTCGGATTTGGGCGCCACACTGATTACCAAATTGCGCAGAATTTCGGGCCGAACATATGATGCAAAATTCGCCTGGCGGGCGGCAATTTCCTGTTGCGTTTGAACAATTTCACGGCGAACATGATCACGTGCCCTGTTCTGGGTGCGATAACAAACCTGTAATCCAATGGTCAGCAATAATACCGCGCCCAACGACCACAGACCAATTTGAAACATTTTTTCATCTTCGTTCATTGTCGGCATATCCGATTTTATACTTATTATTACGAAATCAGTTTATCACAAATTTTGTAAAAAACGAATCATAGAATTCAGACCGGACATCCGCCCTGCCCCCAGGTTAATATTTAAACTGGCAAATTCACCCGCAATGTCCATATTGCGAATTTCATCGGGCGTCCGGCCGTCAACCATCGCGGTCAGAATTGCAATTATTCCGCGTACCAGTGCTGAATCCGCCACACCATAAAACTGATTTCCGTCGCGACATATTTCCGCATGGGATGCACATCCGTTAATTTCATAACAGGTGGCGGTGGCCGGTACCGGGTCCATATGCGAACCAAAATCCATTACCGCTTCCATGCGCAAGGCGGGATCATCCAACATCGCCAAAAAATTTTTCATTTCTGTGTATGTCATGATTACCATCCCTGTTCAGTCAGATCCAATTCCAGACGTGCCGCATCCGACATACGCGACAAATCCCATGGCGGGTCCCAAACCAATTCAACACGCACCGGCGTATCGCCGGCCACACTTTGGACCGATTCGCGAACCTGGGCCAACAATTCTTCCATCATGGGGCATGTTGGACTGGTAAACGTCATGGTTATAACAATTTCTGCGTCGCCAATTGCGATATCATATATCAGTCCCATATCCCATATATTTACCGGGATTTCCGGGTCATAAATTGTTTTTAATGCCGAAATAATATCATCTTTTGAAACTGTCATTTTATTTTACTATGTCCCGTATTATTTCTGCTGTGCGTTTCATATCATCCATTATATTCCATGGACCGGTGGAAATACGTATACTGCCCGGGATACCCAGGCGCGCATGTATCCATGACGCACACATATTTCCAACACGCAGACAAATTCCATGGCTGCCCGCCAACGCGCCAAAATCCAACGGATGCATGTCGTCAACCGTAAATGTCAACAATGCCGATTCACGCGACGTCAGAATTTTTATTCGCGGCAGTTTCGCCAATTCATCGTATAAATATTGTATCAGTTTTTTATCCGGACGATTGTGTTCCAAATAATCAATCGCCGGTACTAATCCTGAAATTTGGGTCAGTGGTAATGTGCCGGCCTCAAACTTGGCGGGTGCCGGTTCCCATTGCAATTCATATTCGCCGTTTGCTGCACTGCCCTTGACTTTGGAAATCATTCCACCGCCAAATTTATCCGGGGACACCCAACGATTGGGATTTTTCATGTACATTATTCCCAATCCTGTATCAGCCCCAATTTTGTGCGCAGAAAAACACATAAAATCACAATCCCATTTTTGCACATCAATTTTTTCATGTGCAACATACTGCGCCGCATCAACAATTGTAATAACGTTCGGATTTTTTTCACGCGCCGCCGCAATTATGCGCGACACATCCTGGGGAATACCCAACACATTGGACATCGCCGTTATAACAAATATATCCGCGCGCGGCATATTTAAATAATCCAGATTATTTTCCGCGTTTAACGGACACAAAACAATATTGCATCCATGGCTGTCCCATAAAACCTCAAACGGTAAACGCGCAGAATGATGATCCAGGTCAGAAACCATAATCGTTTTATTTTTAATGGAATCACCACAAACCACATCATTTATTATATGAACAATTCTGTTCATGCCATCGGTTGTACCACCTGTAAAAATAATATTTTCATCGCTGGGGGCATTTATGAATCGCGCAACCCGGCCGCGCGTGTCAGATACCATATTATCAACCGCGGTCGCACGCGCACAAATCCCACGTCCGGCATTTGCATATTTATTCTGCAAAAAATCAACCTGATTCGCGATAACGGATTCGGGTTTTAAACTGCTGGCGGCGGCGTCTAAGTATATGATTTTATTCATTTTATGTTTTCCCTTGCAATTTACCATGATTATAATACACTTGCCAAGAATATCAACAAGGAAGGAGAAAAAGATGGCTTTAGAACATGCAAATGATGCAAATTTTGCAGAAGTTTTGGGCAATGGTTTAACATTGGTGGATTTCTGGGCATCTTGGTGTGGCCCATGTCGTATGTTTGGTCCAATCTTTGAACAGGTTTCCGAAGAAATGCCCGATGTAAAGTTTGTAAAGTTTGAAATTGACGAATCCAATCGCAGAATGCCTGCAAAATATGGCATTCGCAGCATCCCCAGCATTTTGGCCTTTCGTGGGGGCGAATTGATCGAGGCGCGCACCGGATTAATGGATGCTGATACATTCAAGGATTGGATACAGGAATTGAAAGGATCCTAAGATGACAGTTAAAAATTACAAAACAATTGAATTGCCACCGAAATACGTGCCAAAAAAATCGGAACCATATATGTGTCCGGAACATCTGGCGTATTTTTACCAGCAATTAAATCTGCAAAAACAAGAATTAATGCATGATACCGATTCTGTACTCAGCGCGGTTCGCCTGGCCGAAAAGACCGAGGCGGCGGGTGTTGGCGACGAATCGGATAATGCGACATTTGAACAAGAAATCACAATGAATCTGCGTATGTCTGAACGCGACAATAATTTATTACGCAAAATTAACGAAGCGTTGGAACGCATTGACAGCGGCACATTTGGATACAGCGTTGTTTCCGGTGATGAAATCGGCCTGAACCGAATGTTGGCGCGACCACTGGCCACCATGACCGTGGAAGAACAAGAAGAATACGAAAAACGTAAATAACAATACCCCGGATTAACCGGGGTACTTTAATATAAAAAAGAATGGCTACTTGCCTATGCAAAAATTATTAAAAATTTATGCGGTTTAAATTATGCCGATGTTTTATGTTTTTTTATAATTGCCTGAAAAAGGGTCCACGGTTTGCGATTTTTATTCAACCTTGGCAAATCGTGGTTTTCCATTAACAACCTGTTCCCACATTTTTGCCGGGCGGCACCATATTTGCCCCATGGGAAAATCATCGCATTTGTATAATGCCTGGTAAATCACCATGTCTTCCAATGTTTCAGAATGTTTGCCGATACCGATTACCTGATATTTTTGTCCGTTTTTGTAATGTGTGTAAATCGCATTTATTTCAATCATGGCCATACCTTGTTCATATTATTTTATCCAATATAATGATTTGCATCCATGAAAAGTTATAAATTTCATTCATCAGCACAACCGCACAGGTACATTTAACATTTTTACTTCTTGGCCGTTATAAATTAAAAATCCCGGTCAAGCCGGGATTTTTATATAAGAAATAATTATTTCTTTGCAGACTTTTTTGTTGCGGCCTTGGCGGATTTTTTAACACCACCCTTGTTTGTATCTTTGACCACAGTTTTTTTAACCGGCTTTTTTGCCGCAGCAGATTTTGTTGCAACCTTTTTGGCCGGCGTCCGGGATGCAACAGATTTTTTTGCCACCGGTTTTTTCGCGGCGGATTTTTGTGCGGATGTCTTTTTGGATGTGGCCGTATGCATTGGCGCAACCGCGGCCTGTCCCACAATATCGTCAGATTGATTCTGTTGGTGGGAATCTGTATTTTTATCTTTGGCGTCTTTTAATTCTTTTTTAAAGACATTTAACCCATCGGCCAGATTTTTCATCATGCCCGGTATTTTGTTATGACCAAACAAAATCAGTACCAGGACAACAACAACCAGAATTTCCGCCCATCCAAATCGTCCAAACATATTTTCAGCCTTTTTTATTTTGTGAATTATTTCGCGACATAACAATCCAATCCGTCAGATTTTGCATTTTGACAGAAACCATTTGCTTCGCCCGAATTTGCAAATGCGATGCGTAATCTGTATGTCGTTGTTCCATTTGGCAATACAGCCGCCAGTATAACAAACTGTTTCCCGGCAAACAATCCACGATGCGCCGCGGTAATTTGACGCTGGGCAGATTCTGCCAGTGCGCGCGTACTGTATGACCCGAACTGAACATACCATGAACCCTTGGGCGCAACATTCTGTTTAGGCGCCGCCTTTTTCGCCGCGGGTTTGGCCGCAGGTTTAACAACCGGTTTTGCGGCAGGTTTCGCGGTCGGCTGTTTCTGGACCGGCTTTTCCGGATTAAATACAACATCCTTGCGGTCTTCTATGACACGAACCGGTGTTCCAACCGATTGCTCCACGACCGGCGCCACCGGTTGTGGTTCAGGTTTAACCACGGGTTGTGGTTTTGGTTTCGGCAATTCCTGTACCGGTGCCACCGGCGCAACATTCACAGGCTGGGCCGGGACATTAATATCCGGCATTGGTTGCTGCGTGCCGTCAACAATAACGGCCGGCGCGTCCAAATCAACATCAATGGAAGAAGATGAATCACCGCCAATTGTGCGAATGATGATATATGTCGCCAAAACGATAACCAATAACCCCAGTGCCAACAGCAACCAAGGCTTTTTCGGCCGTGGTGCAGCAAACGGCGCCGCGTCTGGCAATGTATCCAAGGATGCGTTATCATCCAGGTCTAATAAATCCAAGTTGTCATCATTGTTCATTGGAATTCCCCCATATCTTATGCGCATATTATATCATAAAAAAACGATGATACCAAATATATACGACATAAAAATTTATTCCCGCCATCGATGCGTTATTTCGGCATCTGGCCAAAATTTGGCGGAACAATTAATTTATGATTTTCTGCAACAATTGGTTCAACTTCGCACTTGCTGGTACACGCGGCCAGCATCGGCAATCCAATTAAAACCAGTAATAACAGTGATTTTTTCATGATTTCCCTTCCTTTTTATTTATGCAATATGGCGCAGACCATTGCCTGCGCCATAAAGATTGTTTTTATCGCGGCATTTTAACATCGCGTTCCATTTGGGAAACGAATTCATCCAAAGGAATCGTTTCTTGTTTTTCTTGGCCCATGCGACGCAGGTTGACCGTTTTGTCTGCAACCTCTTTATCACCAACAACGGCAATAATCGGTGTTTTTGCCAACGACAATTCGCGGATTTTATAGTTTACCTTTTCATCACGCAAATCGGCACGCGCATATACGCCCGCATCACGCAGCGCCACGACAATTTCATTTGCATAATCTTTGTGCTTTTCCGAAATTGGCGCGACCACAACCGGTTCCGGCGCCAACCATAATGGCAAATTACCCGCCGTGGATTCCAACAAAATACCCATAAAGCGTTCCACAGATCCCAACATTGCGCGATGCAACATAATTGGACGATGTTTTTCACCATCTTCGCCAACATAAGACAAATCAAAGCGTTCCGGCAAATTCATATCCAATTGAACCGTACCGCATTGCCATGTACGCCCCATGGAATCTTTCAGATAATTGTCAATTTTCGGGCCATAAAACGCGGCGTCGCCTTCGGCAACTTCGTATTCAATGCCATTGCTGTCCAGTGCATGACGTAATGCGCCTTCGGCTTTGTCCCAAATTTCATCTGAACCAATACGGAATTCTGATTCTTTGCGTGTTGCCAATTTCATTGAAATTTTATCAAAACCGAATTTGCCGTAAATATCCTTGATAAAGCGCAGGATTTTTACAACCTCTTCTTCCAGTTGTTCTTCTGTGCAGAAAATATGTGCGTCGTCCTGGGTAAATTCGCGAACACGCATCAAACCCGACAGGCCGCCGGCCGCTTCGTACCGATTGACCTTGCCGAATTCGGCCAAATACAACGGTAAATCTTTGTATGATTTAATACCCTGGCCAAATACCAGCATCCCCCCCGGGCAAGACATCGGTTTAACACAGAACGTTTTACCATCCTGGGTTTTACCAGAATAATTGTGTTCGCCATATTTGGCCCAGTGTCCAGACCGTTCCCACAAAGACCGATCCATAACGGCGGGCGTAGAGATTTCCAAATATCCCGCGCGTTCCTGGCGGCCGCGGATATAATCAATCAAACGACGATAGATTTTATATCCCTTGTCATGCCAGAATACCGCACCCGGCGCATAGTCCGGTTCAAAATGGAACAAATCCATATCGCGCCCCAGTTTACGGTTATCGCGGGCGGCGGCCTCTTCCATATTTTTCAAATGTTGGTCCAGTTCTTCTTTGCTGGCGAATGCATCAACATAAATACGTTGCAGCATTTTGTTCTTCGCATCACCCTTCCAGTATGCGCCGGCAACATTGCGAATTTTAAACGCATCCCGCGGCAGGTCTTTGGAAGATTCCACGTGCGGCCCACGGCACAAATCAACAAAGTCGCGGAAAGTATACACAGACAACGCTTCGCCGGCCGCATCATAATCGTTTAACCATTCCATTTTATATGGCTGGGCGGCAAAGATTTCTTTGGCTTCGTCTAAGCCGACGTTTCTTTGTTCAAAACGGCCATTTGATTTAATCAAATCGCGCATTTCTTTTTCAATTACGGCGAAATCTTCTTCGCTGAACCGATGTTCAGTGTCAAAGTCGTAATAAAACCCGTTTTCAATTGCGGGACCACCCGCAAATTTAACATCCGGATATAATTTTTTTACTGCGGCGGCCATAACATGCGCCAGCGAATGACGAATCGTTTCAATTGGATATGACATAATACAAACCCTTAAATTTTAATATGAAATTATTTGTTTTATTGATTATTGCATTGTGCGGGAAAAACCGCAATAGAAATTACACCCCCAAAGGGGTTGTAGTAGTGATGGCTGTGAAAATAAAGCCGAATTTTTTCATAACAAAATAATATTAATACCAAATAAAATAAAAGTCAAACCATATCATGGCCTGGCAACCACATCGCCCGCGGACAAAGAACCACCCGGGGCAACAATAACCTCGTCCAGTGGGTTATAATAACAATCCTGGGTATAAACAAATGTGCCGGTGTCATCTGAATATTTGCAGTAATTTATGCCATCCAGGGAAATGGAACTCACCGCCTGATAATAACAATTGGTTTTCCCGTCCACCCCGCCGTTTTCAGAATGTAATCCGCATACCAGAACCAGTCCCGAACCCGAAGAAATATACGGGTCGTTAAAATCCCCCGTTGGTCACGACGCACATTTGGCGATTAAGCCGCTGTCATCAACATATTCGCCCGATTCACAGGTTAATTCCTCGGCCACGCATTCGCATGTGTCTGGGTCCTGGGTACCCACACACAAACTGGCGCAGACGCATTCGCCCAATGTTTCATTCCACACCTTGCCCATTTCGCATAATCCAACACCCGTACAGTAATTTGCATCGTATTCACATTTTACACAACTGGACCCGGAATATTGCACACATTTATAACAATCATCACAGGTCTTTGAAACCGACAAAGCAAACGCATTGCCACCAAACAAAAAACATGCCGCCGAACATAAACCGACGTTTGTTTTAGGCATAAATTCGGAGGATTAAAATGCAGAAATCTGGGATTTTTAAATGTGCAATAAAACTTGTGAAAAACGTCCCATTGGATTCGGCATATAAATTACCAATACAACCCACATATTATACGGTTTTTGGGCATTTTTATCAAGTCTAAAAGAACGCGCATTTGCGCGTTCTTGAAAAACAGCGAACTATCATTTTGTGTAATAGCAATCTTGGGTATAAACGAATACGCCACTGTCATCCGAATATTCGCATTCTGAACCACCCAGTATCATGGTATCTTTCGCGGAATAAAAACAACTTTCACTTCCACCGGTTGTATCACTGTTAACGCCGCATCCATGTCCCATGACAAGCATCCCACTGCTGTTTACACCAGAATCTGTACTGGTGTTTTCAGGGCACGCATAACATCTGGTGCCCGCCGGATTCTGATACCAGCCACTTTTGCAAGAAACATCATTCAATGTGTTTTCACATTTACAGGTAAGAGTGTTCAACTTTTGACCCGCCGGACACTGCAAACCATCGCACACTTCCACAGATAAATTTTTTCCACATACTTTACGGGAATATTTATTTGGGCACCCATCCACAGAAAATTCATTATCTGTTAATGTATAATCTTCTTCACATTCACTGCATGTATTAACCCGGGTACTGCCAAAACATCTGGTGGTAATCGTGGCACAATTATCCATACCTGTCATTGATGCATTCCCCATACATGCGGTCTGGGGCATATCTAAACACACTTCCCCCAGCGATGTTGCCTGACACGTCTTGTATGGCATATTGCCGCATCCGACACCACTGCCCTCGGCATCGGCCAGCAAATATCCATCCTGGCATGACACGCATGATTTATACAAATAATTGCCATAGCAGAATTGTTCTATTTCACTGCACCCGGTAATTGTTGTTGGCGTTACCGCAACCGCATCCAACGAACAGCGGATACTTTGTGATGCGCCACACAACGCCGCGTATGCATTGCCCGCCCCAACGACAAATGCCACATATAAAACCAGATATATTTTTTTCATTTTCCTAACCCCCGTTTGATTTTTGGTATAAAAAACCGTCAAAAAATGACGGTCGGGAGGTTAGTAACAACCCAAAGAATTGCGTGCCTTATTCGGATATTCGGCACCCTCCCAACCGCGCGGGTTGGGATTTTCATCACATAAACAAAACGGCGCAATACGCGCGCCTTCGTTTATTAATGACGCCTTGGCAGAGGTTACTAAGCCTCATCAACGGAACACCCGCTGACGTAAATATTATACTGCAACGGTCTGCGTGGCGCAATTAAAATATTAAATGCGCGCCATACGGCGCGCACCAGGTATGAAATCCATGATTAAAATTAAAAATCAATTATGCATCCGAATAATACCGCGAAAAAGAAACACAACGTCCCGGCAATTACAAATAAATGCCATATTACGTGCGAATATTTCATGCGACGCCACAGATAAAATATTACACCCAATGAATAAGACAACCCGCCCGCCAAAATAAACCACATACCGCGCGCAGAGATATTACGTATCATTGCCGGCAATATAAACAGCAACGCCCACCCCATAACCAAGTACAGTAAAACCATCCATTTTGGTTGTCTTTTGGGACTGCGAATTTTCATAACAGACCCGAAAATCACAATGGCCCATAAAATTCCAAAAACCGTCCACCCCAGTGGCCCGCGCAAATTAACCAACAAAAATGGTGTGTACGTGCCGGCAATTAACGCATATATAGCAACGCTGTCCCAGACTTCAAAAAAACATTCGCTTTTTTTGCCAATTGTCGCATGACACATTGTGGACCCGAAATACAACGTAATCATTGTCAGGCCAAATATTGCGCACGATACAACCGCCCAAGTGTTGCCCTGCATCGCGGCGAACACAACCAACAACGTTAATGCCGCAATCGCAATCCCGATGCCAATGCCATGGGTCAGGATATTTAAAACCTCTTCTGATTTGGTGCTGGGGCGTTCCCAACGAAACAAACCCGATGCGCGCAAAACCTTTAACAGGCGATTGGCATGCGAATCGCTTTTAACTTCTTTTAATTTTTTGCGAACAACTTTTTTACTTTTTGTCATTTATTGCCCTTTTTCACGTATTTTTACATTTTTAATGCGTAATTGAATCGCCAAACTTTTTTCGGCCAATGCACAACGCGCAATCATCATATGGTTGTTAAAATTATTATCTGCAACATGGATTGTTTGCCCATTGGATAATTCCGGTTCGGGGAAAATCTGATAATCGTATAAATTTGTTTTTTTCATTATTTTACCAACGCCCCTATTCTGCGATTAACGCGGTCCGCACCCATAACATGCATTATTGAATACAGGTCGGGTGTATTTGTTCGCCCGGTCAGTGCCACACGCAGATTCATTGCAACATCGCCGTTTTTAACGCCCGCATTTTCCGCAATGGCAACAATTTTTGCCCACCATGCATCTTTGTCATCATTTGGGTCAAATGTTTGTAAAAACGCGGCTAATACATCACGATTAAATTCATATTCTGTGTTTGGCACAAATAATTCGTCCCAGAAATATGCAACCTCGGCCAATGTTTGGCGCCATGTAATAAAGTCTTTGCGAACACGCCGTGGATTATCCCGTTCAATAGACAAAATCGCGGTCAGATAATTTGTATCCGCCACCTGCATTTTATGTGTTTCATCACCATATTCGTTTGCCCACGCAACCACGCGCGCCACCAATTCCGGCACCGGCAAAGAACCAATCAATTCGCGCGCCCACCATTCTAATTTTTTCATATCAAACAGTGCACCCGACATTGGAATTTTCTTGGGACGCATTTCATATTCCCAAATGGATTTTACTTGGCCTTTGGATTTTGCCTCTTCATAACCGGATGCGGCGATATTTCCCAAATATTCCAAAACCGATTCGGTTGGCCACCCATCACGCAGGAAATATTCCACATTGGCTTCCGGGTCTTTGCGTTTGGACAATTTGCGTTGTTTGCCCGTTTCTTCATCAATTTTATCAATTGTGGATGTATGAATATACATCGGCGCATCCCATCCCATCATGCGAAATAACGCCGCATGTAATGGCAACGACGGCAACCATTCTTCGCCGCGTATAACGTGCGTGGTGCGCATAAAGTGGTCGTCCACCAAATGCGCGAAATGATATGTCGGCAAACCGTCATTTGATTTAATCAGAACAATGTCTTCGTTATTTTCCGGAAATCCGATTGAACCGCGAACGGCATCTTTGCAGAAAATACGCTGTGCGGGATTGCCATTGGAATACAAACGAATCGTTGGTATTTCACCGGCATCCAAACGTGCAATTATCTCGTCCGGGGTGATATCACGATCACGTGCAAATTCGCCGTAAATACCGGTTGGGAATCCTGCCGCTTTTTGATTTTCACGAATGCGCATCATGTCATCTGGGGTTAAAAAGCACGGATACGCCAAACCACGCGACAATAAATCGGCCGCCACACTGTGATAAATTTCCCTACGTTGGGACTGGTAATACGG
Organism: Pseudomonadota bacterium; assembly: GCA_023402015.1. Classification (GTDB taxonomy): domain Bacteria; phylum Pseudomonadota; class Alphaproteobacteria; order Rs-D84; family Rs-D84; genus Enterousia. Next base: position 28,765 of record JAEXCU010000010.1, read on the forward strand.
ACCGTATTCAGGGTCGTTGTTGTATTCCAAACCAAAACGATGCATTGAATCAACAATGATTTTTACGGCATCTGCAACCTCGCGCTTGGTGTCGGTGTCTTCTATGCGCAACATGAAAACGCCACCCGTTTGACGTGCCAATTTACAATCAATCAATGCCCCGTACAGCCCACCGATATGCATATACCCCGTAGGACTGGGCGCAAAACGTGTAATAAACGCACCATCTGGCAAATTGCGCGGTGCAAACTTTTCTTCTAAATCTGCCAAAGTATATTTCGGCGCGCCGCCCAGAACGCGGGCGATTAAATCTGATGATAAACCCTGTCTCATATTTAATTAACCTTGTTTTCTTGATTAATGAATTTTATACTAATTATATGGAAAAACAAGAAATAAGAACTTTTGGTCGTCGCCACGGGAAAAAATTATCCGCACGAAAATTATGGCTGTGCGAACATTTATTGCCAGAAATTATACCGACGACGGGCGACATATTGGAAATCGGGTTCGGTAATGGCGAACACGTACGGGAATTGGCCACTGCAAACCCAGACCATATAATTATTGGCGCGGAACCATTTGTAAATGGTGTGGCGGCATTGTTATCCGCAATGACTGATGAAAAAACGAATCAGGTTCTGCCGCAATATCAAAACATCCGGATTTTCCCCGATGATGTACGTGATTTTTTATCAAAATGCGATTCGCAATTCAAACAGATTTGGGTTTTGCACCCTGACCCCTGGCCCAAGGCCAAACATGAAAAGCGCAGATTATTAAATGCAGAATTCTTAAAATTATTGGGCGCGCATTTATCAGACCAAGGCCAAATTATTATTGGCACAGACCACTGGGAATACTTCGCCTGGATTATAAATCAGGTTGCGCAAACCGCGCTGAATGCACATATCCCAGACATTGCGACGATTAACACCCGGTATCAGCAAAAAAACAAGGCCGGAACCGCCGCACCCAAATATTTAATTTTAACGAAATAATTATCGTCTCTTAAATACCCCGGACGATAAAACTATGCATTTGAAATAAAAAATTTCAGTCCATTTTGTAATTTGGGCCGCATTTCCTGAACCAGACGAAATGCCTGGTCAATGCGGATAAAATTCTGGCCCAGCGCAAAATGCAAATCACCACGAAATTCAGTATCCCACATATCCATTGCCCCATACAACCGCCCCACAAAATCTGACTTATCACCTGTATCGCGCGGCATTGCCAACAACAAAGATGCGGCCTGGATTTTTTTCAGGTTGCCAAATAAATCCGCCCAGTCATATGGGCCGATATCATTTATATCCAATCCAATAGTTAATGTTTTATTAAAAAATAAATCATCACGAATTACATGTAATTGGGATACAAATAATTCCAAATCAGATAATTTAACAAAAACCTGGGCACCACTGGCCCCCTGTTTGAAAACGGTGTTTATTCGTGCGGTCAAATCAGATATGCGTTCTTCATATGTGCCGTTTTTATCCCCGTTCAGATAAAACCGCGCGTATATTGCGACACCCGACCCTTCCAGCCATGGCCACAATTTCGCCACAGAATCCGGTGCGGCAGAAATAATCGTGTTTTTTTGTGCAATGGCATATTGCGCCATTGCGGCCAAATCTGTTTCTTCGCCCACCGCTGGACACCACAGCGCCGTATATTCAGAAATTTGTTTAAGAATGTTATCTGCGTCCATCATTACACTTTTTACTTTATCATAAATATGATATAATAAAAGCCAAATGAAAGACAGAATTGACCATATATTGTTGGGCTTGCTGTGGTTGCTGGCGGCAACGCTGGGGACCAGTTTCTGGTTTAACACAAATTACGGATTTAATATCTTTTCTGGGCCGCATTGGGAATATTTGGCATATTTACAGGCATCACGCACACCGGTCAGGGTGGGATTTTATATTTCATTGGCGGTGGCAATATTTATTGCAATTTTGGGATTGTATTTATTAATTCGTCCGCGTTTTAGAAAAATTAAATTTCCATGGGCACATCAGCGTAATAAAAAAAACCATGTTGCCGCGGCAAAAACGCAAACAATTTCTAAATCAAATAATAATCCCCCCATTGCCGACACCACCGCATCCACGGTTGAAATTATGCCGGCCGAAATTCCGCCACAACCAACGCCTGCGCCCATGCCGGCCAGTGCGCGTCCACCGCGTTTGGTGTTGCCCACAATGAACAATTCACATATATCTGCCCCGCCTGCACCGGTTCTGGCGGAAACGGTTGCCCCACTGGGCACACCGGTTCCATCGCAAAACCAACCTGAAATACGCGAAATATTTACCCAGGCCGGATATACAGTTAAAAAAAGCCCAAAACTTTCCGGTGTTCAAACCGCGTTGCTGGCAATTGGGACAAACGAAACATTGTGGATTGGCGCGGTTGGTATAAAAACAACTGATTTGCGTCGCGCCATGGATAATCTGTCCCAGGTATTTTCAGACACATTGGATGATATATATATCGGAATAAATGGATTTGTAATTTCGGCCCCCGATGCCGCCACATCTGAATTTCAGGATATTTTAATGTTTAATTCTATCGCAGATTTGCGCGAATATATGGCACAGCATCCAAACCCGCCATTGGCATCTGATGACCATGAAAACTTTGCGGCATATTCGCAATATATTGATACAGTTATAAACTATGTGGATAAAACATAATGGAATGGACAAAAGATACCGCTGAAAAAAGAATGGCTGCGTTGCATATGGACGACGTACCGTTGGTTATGCACCGCGCTGTATCAGTCCCTGTTGCATCCGATTGGTTCGCAAAATACAAAGATTTATGTCGCAAATTCATGGAATCCCTGACCGATTCGGTTGAAACAATTGCATTCATGAATTTAACCCAAGATGAATTTATGTCTTTGATTATGGGACGAAAAATTCCACAAAACGTATCATTGCGATTTCGCATGCCATTGATGTGGGGTGGCAAACTGGACATAGATAATATGTTCATGTGTTGGACGTTTCCCCATTCACAAAACATGGACAGATTCATAATTGAACAAACCGGAAACGAAAACGTCTGGTTGCCAAATCCTGCAAAAAAAATATATATCCCGGCGCACACCACGGGCGGCGGCGATGGCGGAAATGCAACCGAAGATCGTCTGTCGCAAATTGCGGCGCAACTGGCGGCCGGACGCGGAATGGAATAAGGGGCGGTCCAATGACGTACGATGAATTTATTGCATTGATGAAATCCCGCGGTGCGATAATTGCCCCACCGGCCACGCGGACAGATATTACATTGGCAAATACCGCCCTGCAAAGTATACGCGCAGCAATGTTGCCGAAAATCATGATTGAACTGTATGAAAAAACGGGCGGAATAAATCTGGGTGCCGGGTATATTTTTGGTCCGAACGAAATTGCGCGCGTTCGGCGTTTTCCTGTGCCCAGCATAACAAGTGTAAACAACGATATTTCCACAATTGCATCTATGCGTGGCAAAACCGTGTTTGGCCGAAATGATTTGTTTTGGTTTGCATTTGATGCAATGGGGACATTTTATATGCTGGATAATCTGACGTTAAAACCATTGCGAAAATATGATGACCCATACCGGGCATTGACAGATTGTCTGATTGCGGGCAAAATTTAATTCATGAAAAAAATATCTGTATCTTTATCAGGACATCAAACCAGTATTTCACTGGAACCAGAATTTATACGCCAATTGCGTATAATTGCCACAGACGAAAAACGGTCTGTTGCATCAATTGTTGCGGAAATTGACGCTGCGCGGACGCCTGAAACTAATCTTTCTTCTGCAATACGGATATGGATATTGCGCAAATACACGAATACAACAAAATAATAACTATCATTCCGTTGCAGCCGATGTGGCGATATGGTGTCATGTGCGCCCCCCAAACAAATCCGTCCAAAATTCCCGCTTCGCCAATTGGCAGGTATGAAATAATTTCTCCGTCTGCGGATACCAAGGCGCTGATTCCCGAATAATTTGCACGTATAATCGGCAACCCCGATTCAATTGCATATCGGCGGACCATTTCCAAATGCTGATACGTGCCGGGCGTTTTACCAAACCATGTATCATTTGTTATGTTTACAATTGCATTCGGGGTCGCGGCATCACGCGGTATCAGCGAATCAGAAAAAATAATTTCATAACATATTGCCGGTGCAAAACTAAACACGCCATTATTCAGATTAATATTAATTATTTCTGGCCCTGCTCCACGTGCCAAATGACCGGGTGCCGGCATAATTCCCAATGGACTGTATTCACCAAATGGAACCAGATGTGATTTGTTATAAATCTTTTCAATTCTGCCAGTCGGATTTGCGACCAGCAAAGAATTATACATTTCAGATTTATGATACGATGTTGCACCCATAATAATATTTTTTCCCAACAATTTGGAAAACGCAAAATCTTCATCCGTTATCACAAATGGATATGTTGTTTCGGGAAAAATAATTATATCGGGCACATCGCCCTGGGATGCCAAATCATATAAATGACGCACATTTTGTTCGGCATGTGCAATTGCGTCATCGCGTGATGCATATGTCATTTTTTCATTCTGATTACGTGCCGGCTGAACAATTCGTATCACCGGTGTTTGTGTTGCAAATTGATTGCCTGACCGGTTAATATTTTCCCGTCCATAAATAATGCCAACGCATAGCGGTAAAATTAATAAAATCCCAGAAATAATGCACATAGCGCATTTTTTATTCCGCAATATTTCCACACAAACCGCAATTAATCCGATTAGTAAAAATGTTAATCCAATTGCGCCATACAATGCCATGGAATTTGCCAATACCGGCCAGTTCAGCGTGATGTTGGCAAACGGATTCCACGGGAAACCTGTAAACGCCCATTCACGCATCCATAACACCAATGCCCAGGTGGCCGCAAAAACAAATGGGCGTGCGCATGGCACGGTGCGCACCGTTCGCACCGCAACAAATGGCACAGAAAAAATGATTCCACCCGCCAATGCAATCCCAACCAGTGCCGGCACAGTCCATATTGCGAATTGGTCCGCCAATTCCGGTACAACGAATATAGAATTCAGCATCCACCAAAACATGGCAACGCCATAGGCCGCGCTGAACGGGAAAGTTTGTAAAAATGCGCGCCAAATGCCAACGCGTGGTGCGCGGACCGTAATCCAGTACGCGGCGCCCACGGCAATTAACGACGCCCACCACATGTGAAATGGCGCGAACCCCAATGCGGCCACGCCACCCAAGATAAACAAAATCACGGATTGCCAAAAACCATTTTTACGGATTTTAAATTTTTTAAGAAACGACATTAATCGTCCACCCGGACAACACGCGGCATTATCACACCGATCACTGGAATCCGCATAGGGATTTGCAATCCCCAGTTTTTCCAATATGTTTATTTCGCGGCCTTCCATTTCATTGGCCTGGGCATCTGTCAAATGGTCATACCCCATCAGGTGCAAAACACCATGCACAACCATGTGCGCGGTATGATCGGCAATTGTGATATTTTCATCCCGGGCCTGTCGCGCGACAGTATCATATGATATATAAATATCCCCCATTAATATCGGGTCGCCCAATTCAAATGACAAAACATTTGTCGGTTTGTCTATGCCCCGATATTCATGATTCAGACGATGAATTTCCGCATCGTTGGTCAGAATTAACGACACCTCAGAATCGTTGTATGCGGGGCCTGCCGCCATGCACACGATTTTTTGGAAATCTATTTTAATATTTTTCCAACGTTTGTCATTATAATTAACATAAACTTTCATAATTCTTTTCCCGTTATCCAATATTACCGCGCGATTGTTTTTCTGATAATAAGAAATATTCAGATGTGTTATTATTACGCAATTTTTTCGCATTATAATTAAATGCAACCTTTTGGGTATTTTTATTTCCACGTATTTTGTTGCTGACACGGGTTATGTCATTTTGCACCCGACGATTTCCATTTGCCAGGGCCAATTTATAATTTGCCAACGCCCGTTGTAAATCACCCAATTGTTCATATGCATATCCTGCATTATATTGCGCGGCACCATATTGACTTTTGTCGCCAATGCGATGAACAATTTCCCGGGCCTGGGCAATGGCATCATTATAACGGCCCAATTGATTATAAACCGCCGCCAAATCATTATGCAGTAATGCATTGTCCGGATAATTTTTTATCATCGCAACGTATTGCGTTGCGGCATCTTTATACCTGCCCGCGCGATATGCAGACAACGCAGAATTATACAATTCGTCATATCCCAAAACATATGTTTTAACAACGATGTTTTTCTGTGGCACGATATTTTTAAACGCGTCATTGCCAATTTCGCACTTTTCATTCATACACAGCGTCAAAACATCCGTCGGCAGAAAATCTTTCACCCTTTTCCAATTTGCCAGGGACTGCCCATGTTCATTTATCGGATTTGCCAGCCACGTTTTTAATGCGGAATATGTTTCACGGTTTACCTTTCTATGTGGCGGTTTTCCGGTAAAAAATGCATCTTTATTTTTGCCAACATATTTATAAAATTCATACATTCCATTAACAGGACAATCCAACAACATTTGCGGCGTAATATCGCCGGTTAATAATCCGGCCTCTAACCAACGGCGCCAACGCAGTCCATTACCGCCGGCCAAAAAATTCCCCAGCATATCACCCGCCGCATGCATATCCCGATTTTTCAACCACGCGGTTCCAAAAGATTCCATTTCTGTAATTGGAAATTCTGCAAAACGTTGCCGCACCAATGAATCCGGTATCGCATATCCGTATTGTTTAAAATCTTGGCGCAATGTTGTAAAACGGTTTTTATGATTTTTATTGTCTTTGTCTTCTATTAATTTGGAATATGCATTATATATAATGGACCCCATCCCCAGGGCTTCGTTCGTATTTTTTATATCAACGCCATCAACCGCCACATCATAACAATACATTACAAAATAAGTTTCTTCGGTTTCCAAATGCCACCGCGCCAGTTCATATGCCTCGTCCGTGGTCAGGGGTGCGGTTCTGGAATTCACAGACGTACCGTCTTTTAATTTCGTAGACCCAAAACCGATGGTCCAAATCCCGCGTGAATCTTTGTATGGTGTATGCATACCGGTCGCGCTGTCAACATGAACACCCTCTTTGGCAATCAGGTCTGCGATTAAAAACGGTGTGATTGGTTGCATCTTTTCTAAATATTGCGCATATGTATTTTTTATTTCTTCGCGATGTTGCCGTGCGTCGCGCCATTCTTTAACTGTTTCAGCAACATCGGGCCCATATTCATAGGCCAGTTTTCCACCACCAATCGTTATGGCAAACATCATGTAATAAAGCATATGCGCAGAAAAGTTCGGATACTTTTTCATAAACGACGAAATTTTTTTGTCGTTGCCGGATTTGTTTTTTCCGACCTGCATTTCGCCAATTAATTTTTCCGCCGCCCGCAATGCGTGATTGTCCAATGCGATATATTTTGACGCCCATAATAAAAATTGAAACATTCCCGATGCCCCGATTCCCGCCATACGCGCGACGCGCCCTGTCTTGGATTCAGGATAAATTTCTTGTAATTTTTTACGCGCGCGACCAAAGGCTTTGTGTGGCGCATTGACGATTTTTTGAAATTTTTCTGCCATTTATATATCCGCTATTTTTTACCCAAACCTGTTTTCTTGGCAATTTTGCTGCGACGTGCGGCATACGCCGGCGCAACAAATGGATAATCATCCGCCAATCCCCACTTTTCCCTGTATTGCTGGGGTGTCATATTAAATTTACGACGAATATACCGGCGCAACATTACATGCCAGGTACCGTCTTCCAGGCATTGAATTTTGTCATGACGTACTGAATCTGCAATCTGTTGGGGTGATACAGATGCGCCACGCAGAGTTTCACGTGCATCGCGCACCGCCGCCGCCATGGTCAGCGACGGGTTTGCCGCAATTGCCGCCGCGGCCAGGTTTGCAACCGCCAATGTAAAATCGCTGTCTTTGTTATTATTTACCAATTGCCAACCCCTTGTTTTTGTAATACACTTATTATACCACAAATAAAAATGAAATAAAACCAAAGTAAAACGCAATTATGCCAAATGAAAACAGACCACTTGCCGATTTGATGCGCCCGTCGTCCATTGACGACATTGTTGGCCAGCGCGGATTATTGGGTGAAAATGGTTTGGTTCGGCGAATGGTTGATAATCATAAATTGTCTAATCTGATTTTATGGGGCCCCCCGGGATGTGGCAAAACAACAATCGCGCGCGCATTGGCAAATTCCACAGATATGGATTTTGTATCTATGTCGGCCGTTTTTTCCGGCACAGCGGATATTAAAAAGGCAATGGACGCGGCAAAATCCCGTCGGGAAATTGGCGGAAATACGTTATTATTTATTGATGAAATTCACCGTTTTAATAAAACGCAACAGGATACTTTGCTGCCCTATTTGGAAGACGGCACAGTTGTATTTATGGGCGCAACCACCGAAAACCCCAGTTTTAATTTAAACAACGCGTTGTTATCGCGATGCCATGTTGGCGTATTACAGGCATTGGGAACCGATGATTTAATGGAACTGATGACGCGCGCCGAAAAATATTTGGGCAAAAAATTACCACTGGACGACCAGGCACGAATTCACCTGGCCCAGATGGCAGACGGCGATGCGCGATTCTTGCTGAACACAATTGAATTTTTAATTGCCGCAAATTTTAAAAAGAAATTAACGCCCGATGCACTGGACAACGCCGTACAAAAACGCGCACCTTTGTCTGACAAAAGTGGTGATGAACATTACAATTTAATTTCCGCGGTACACAAATCACTGCGGGCATCGGACACAGATGCGGCATTATATTGGACGGCGCGTATGATGACATCGGGCCAAGACCCAATGTATTTATTCCGGCGCCTGGCACGATTCGCAATGGAAGACATTGGCCTGGCCGATCCGAACGCAATGCAAATGGCCCTGACCGCATGGCAATTATACGAAAGAATGGGCAGTCCCGAAGGCGACCTGGCATTGACCGAATTGGTGATATATTTGGGCACCGCCCCAAAAAGTGTTGGCAATTATCGTGCGCAATCATCCGCATACCGCGCCGCGCGCGATACAGGCAGTTTAATGCCACCCAAAAATATTTTAAACGCACCGACAAAAATGATGCGTGATATGGGATACAATGCCGGATATATTTACGAACCGGATACAAAATCCGGATTTTCAGGTCAGAATTGTTTTCCCGAAAAAATGCCACGCCAAAAATTTTATCATCCGATTGAACGTGGGTTTGAGCGCGAAATTAAAAAGCGTTTGGAATACTGGGACGGCCTGCGCGAAAAAATAAATGCGAAATAATTGCAAATAAATTTTATCGCGAATAAACCATTAAACGTTCCAAATCTTTTAACACAATGCGCAGTTCCCGACCATTGTCAGTCGGCAACGCAACACATCCAACCTGGGCCCGATTAATCAACCGCGTCAATGTATGCCCCGGCCCCAGTTCATATGCGCGCGTAATATTGTATGCGGGAAATTTTTCCATAATTTCCATCCACCGCACACCATGGGTCATTTGATTGGCCAATGCATTTTTTACATCCGTTGGATTATGCATAAAGTTTGCAGTATGATTTGAAAACCAATTTGTTTTTGGTGCATTAATATTTATGTGTTGTAATTTTGTACGCAGTAATTCTTCGGCCCCACGCATTAATACACAATGTGCAGGAATTGCGATATTTAATCTTTTGGCAATTCGCGCGCCACGTGCACGCGCATTTTCCAACACAACGTTCAGCGCATCATTTTCGCCACTGATGATAAATTGGTCATGTGCGTTGTGATTGGAAATTGCCGCGTATCCGTATTCCTGGGCCAACATCAATATTTCTTGTATTTGATTTTCCCCCAGTCCCACAATGCCAATCATTCCCCCACCGTTTTTTCCCGATATGTCCATATACGAACTGCGCGCCGATAATAATCTGACGGTGTCATCCATGGCCAAACTGCCCGCGCAATGCAACGCAGAATATTGTCCCATTGAATGACCCGCCATAGCATATGCTATGGCGTGCATCGGCACGCCATATTCGCCCTGAATCACGCGGGCCGCGGCAACAGAATGCGCCAATGTCGCCAGTGATGTGTTTTCCGGACTGTTTAATTCTTCTTTGGTTCCATGAAAACAAATTTTTGCAATATCTTTGTGTGCCAGGTCGGAAACCTGTTGAAACGTATAACGCATGGTTGCAAAATCTTTGAACATGTCCTGGGCCATGCCAACGTATTGCGAACCCTGACCGGGAAAAACAAAAATTACATTTTCTTTCATAATGGACATTATGGTATACCAAAAATTTTCATTATCAACAATCGTGCAAAAAAATCCCCGTTCGCCGGGGATTTAATTACGATGTGTTAATTTAGAATAAAATATTAACCTTGGCGCCGACCTGGACATCGTCGCTTTCAAATTCATAATCAATATGGCCGATATATTGGGTGCGACCGAATTGACGGATAACTTTGCCCCCCAACCATTCTTGGTCATAGTCCGGATTTGTTGCCTTGCGCCATGTAAAGTTCGCCCCCAAACGCCAATCGGGATTTATGCGAAAATATGCCTCGGGCATAAAGTCAATAAATGCCATTCCGCGTTGGTCATCAAAAATCCAACTGGATTTAATTGTTGCGGCCAAACTGACACCGGCCCATTGGCGACCAAAGCGCAACCCGGCGTAATATGTGGAATCGGCGTAATCAGGGGTACGAACATGCGAACTGCCCCCGAATTTCAAACCGAACAAAACGTCTGTTATTATACGGGCATTATTATCATCGGCGGTTGCAATTCGATATATTCCACCAATGTCAAATGCGGAAAATCCATCTTCGCCACCATTAAAGTCTTCCTGGTAATGAATATTTGCCCCCACCGTCAGGCGGTTGTTCAACCCATATGATAATGCCTGGCCACCGCGCAGGATATTATCCCAATATGTTAATGTGGTTTCAGATAAAATTTCTTCGATGCCCAGCATATACAACGGGTCCGACGTATCGCGTGCCAACATTTCATCTGCACGCGCGCCGTTAATTGTTCCCGGCAAAATTCCGAACAACCCAATAAAAAATAACGATAAAAATTTACGCATTATGTCCCTGCCCCAAATTTAATAAATTATACTTGCGATAAGAAATAAAACAAAAATCGTTGGCCCCGAAATATCCGGGACCAACAGATTTAATTAAAATGTAAATATCGCCTGCAATCCGATTGATGTTTCGGAATAATTGTCAATTTTCGCAACCCCATGTTGGACCCATTGATTTACAACGTTTCCATCCGGTCCCATGGCGCCATAAACCCAATATCCCAATTCTTTGTCGTCCGCGCTGTCATACAATGCGGTGCGCGCATACAGGTTTAATGCGAACCAATCGTTCGGTTGCCAACCGATTGCGGCCTTTAATGTTGCCTGGTTGTGCCAATCGTAATCGCCAAAGACGGCTTCCAGATTTAATGTCCAATCTTCGTCCAAAACGCTGAACACGCCCAGACCGCCTTCTATATAAAATGCATCGTCGGCATTTGTTTTATACGCCAAGAACACAGATGCCTTGTTTCCTTCGGCAGTAATTCCTTCGATACCATTACCATATGATGTACCGTCAAAATTAACATACCAACCGCGCACCAATCCGTAAATTGTAGAAGATGCAACTTTGTATCCGCCCTTTAAATCCAACAGAACATTGTCAGATACATCCTTTTGATGCTGGTAATATCCGGACAGTGTTGCAATCCATTTTTCATTATCAACAAAACGCCATTGCGCACCTGCGCCGAACATATTTAAATCGTCGTCGTCCATTTTGTCATCCGGCGCGGTTGACCAATCAAATTTGTATTTTGAAAAATCGTATTTCAGCATTCCCAAAACAGCAATACGGTCGGTGATACCATAACTGAAATCTTCTTTAATGGAAAATTGCTTCATATCCCATTTTCCCTTGACGTCGGAAATGCTCATCCCGGCGGCCGGTGTCAGGTCAATATCATAAGAATTCATGGTATAGGCCAAATCACTGACCGAACCAAATTTACCCTTTAACGGCTGAAAGAACGGATGCGCCAAGAAATATTTACGTTTCATTTCTGTGCGAACCGTTTCGGCGCGTGTTGTGCGAACATTGGCAACGTTTGCGTTTCCACTGCGACCGGCATCATATTGTTTGTATAAATCGCTGCGCTTGGTCGGCTGGGTATAATAAATGCTTTTGCCGTCTTTGGCGTCATATGTTTTCTTGGACGTACGTGTTTCGTATTTTTCATAGTTAACATTTGTACGTGTACGAACGGCCGGGGCGCCGGTCAAATCCGCACTGGAACCCGCCCGCGTGCCATAATTGCCCGCCGCCCAAACCGGCGACATACCAAACAGCGCAACCGCCCAAACGAACAAAGACATCTGCTTTTTCATGATAAGAATCTCCTTTTTATGCAAATTATATCACAAAACGACGTTATAAAAAAGCATAAAAACACCGGTAAAGACCGGTGTTTTTTTATTAATATATTATTGTTTCGCATCGCATTGTCTGTACGCGGTCATTTTTTTATTTAAACGTGATATTTCAACATAGTACCGGTTTAAATATCGTACATGCATCATCATATATCCCAATGTGAATACGATTTCCAGTATGGCCGGCGGAATTTCTTCGCGCCCGGATTCATATTTACCCAGTTGCGTTATACTGATATCCATCAGGCGTGCCAAATGCGAACGCGGTATCAGTGTTGTTATACGTGCACGCCGCATTGCAAATGCAACAGACGCGTTTTGGTTTTGTGTTTTTGTCATTTTATACTCTCCATCGTTTTTGTATGGATTGCCACGCCACTATCGTGGCACGCAATGACAGCGATTTGTCATCGCGAGGGTGTGCCAACGACCGTGGCAATCCAATTAATAAAAACACCGCCGTGATTAAGGGCGGTTGGAGGTTAAAGACTATTCGTCATAGTGCCGTTTATTTAGATATATCACAGCCCTCCAACCGGGTTGGAGTTTATTTTTATGTCTTCATTGACAAACGAAGAGGTCTTTACACCCCGCATCGGTAATCAACCAATGCACGCGCATTATATAATGAATATTTGCATATTTCAACAGTAAACATGGCGCGGCTTTGCCCTGCAAAGACGGCTGGATTGCTTGGTCCCGTTGGTCCTCGCAATGACAAGAATGATAATTCGCGTGCCCATTTGTCATTTCTGCGTCCTCCCTCTTGTCATTCCTGGGCCCGGGGATAACAAAGAAAAATCGTATCACGTTTCACATATCACGTATTACGTATCACGAAAAAACCGCCCAGTGGGCGGTTTTTATAATATATGTCGTTTGTTGTTTGCGTCGGGGGGACTGACGATGCCTTCTTGTTCCATGCGTTCCATAAACCCGGCGGCCTTGTTATATCCGACGCCCAATCGGCGCTGGATATATGAAATCGTTGGTTTTTTATCGCGCAGAACATATTCCTTGGCCTGGCTGTACAGGTCCATATCTTTGGATTCTTTGGATGAAATCATTCCTGGTATCGCAGATACATCAACCCCACCACCGCCTTCGCCACCGTCTGTTACGCCGTCGGCAAATTCTGGTTCGCCCTGGGACCGCAGGAAATCCGCCACACGCGTCATTTCATCGTTATCAATAAACGCGCCATGGATACGCACGGGGACACGGCCGGCCTCGCTGAATAACATGTCGCCACATGACAATAATTGTTCTGCGCCCTTTTCACCCAGCGTTGTCATAGAATCAATATTACTGCGCGCCTGGAACGAAACACGGGTTGGGAAATTCGCCTTAATCACGCCGGTAATGGTCGTTGCGTCCGGACGCTGGGTCGCCATAACCAAATGTATCCCGGCCGCACGCGCCTTTTGCGCCAAACGCTGAACACATGCCTCTACATCCTTGCGGGCAACCCCCATCAGGTCGGCAACCTCGTCAATAATAATGACCAGGTATGGCATATCGGACAGGTCCACTTCCTGGGTTTCAAATTCCAATTCGCCTGTTTCGGGGTCGGTTCCAACCGCAACCTGGCGGGTCATAACCTCGCCCGCGGCGCGTTTGGCCGCAACGGTTGTATTATAACCTTCAATGTTCTGAACGCCCATTGTTTGCAATTTTTTATAACGTTCTTCCATTTCACGAACGGACCATTTCAGTGCATTTACCGCCGCATTCGCATCCAGTTTTACCACCGGCGTTATCAGGTGCGGAATATCATCCCAGAATCCAAAGTCCACGCCTTTGGGGTCAATAATCATCAATTTACACCTATCCGGGGTAAAGTGATACAGCACAGACATTATAATGGATTGCACAAAAACAGATTTCCCCGAACCCGTGCGCCCCGCAATTAACATGTGTGGCATTTTCGCCAAATCATAATACATTGGGTTGCCACCGATATCTACACCCAATGCCAATGGGATTTTATATTTGGAATTCACAAATGTTGCGTTGTCCACCAATGACTGATACCGGACCGTCTGGCGATTTAAATTCACCATTTCAACGCCAATTAACTGGGTACTGGGGATATGGGCGATACGAATGTTTTCCGTTGCCATGGCGCGTGTCATATCTTTGACAGTTTTGCTGATATCCACCATGCGGACGCCGCTTTCGGGCATAAATTCATACAGCGTTACAATCGGACCGGGGCGAATACCGACAACCTTGCCACGAACACCGTATTCGGCAAAGTGAACCTCCATCGCGGCGGCGTTTCGTTTTAATTCAGGCGTTACGATATTTTTACCAAAATTGGAACGTTCCAAAAATGCAGGGTCCGGTAATTCATATTCATGTTCGCCGGTTGCCGCCGTACGACGCGCGGCGCGCGTTGTGCGTTTTTTGGCCGCCCGTCTTTTGGGCGTGGCGGTTTCTGGTTCTGTGTCTTCGGCCGCTTCTTCATATTCTTCTTGGTCGTCCGCGGCACAGTCATCCGCATCTTCTTCTTCATCAGCCGCGGCAATGGGACGCGCCAAATGAAACACAGACAGCACCCAACGCAGTGCGCGGTACATCATTCGTCCCAATTGGGATACGTGGGACCATTTGATATTCAGCAATATTCCCGCCAAAACAAAAAACGCCCCCAAACATAAAATACCAACCAGTAATCCCCACCCGCCAATTAAACCTGCAACGTCGTGGGCAACAACCGCACCGGCCAATCCGCCGTATGTGGATGACGGCATAATTAATCCAAAACCGGCCGCACCCAGGCAAATTGCCACAAACCCGCGTAATATATTGTATTCGGGCGCCACACTGCCCCACCCGGCCAGCCAAGATAAACCCCAACGCGCAATACATAAAAATAAAAACATCGCTGGTACAAACCCGATACAGTACCGAACAACGCCGGCAACATTTCCCATAACTGATTGCGTGCCAAACGTACTGGCCGCGGCAAATCCGTCCAGATATGGGTTATGTATAATCAGTGCAACCAACGCCCACAACCCCAATGCCATTATTGCGCCGCCAAATATGCGACGTGTCATGCTTTTAATCGCACCGGACACGCGTTCCGGTAAAAATTTTGATTGTTTTTCCATGTGCAATATTTTACCACAAAAAAAGAAAATATGTTAGTGCATTGTCGCCCACATTAAAAAAATAGGTTATGTGGGCGTGTCAAAATTTATCGCATTTATTTGTCGCGCGGATGCCATTTCAAACCGGCCTTGACCAAATCGGCCATTGCCATACCGATAAACGCCCCCAAAATGACATCTGTTGGCCAATGCGCGCCATAACATACACGCGACGCCCCAATCACAATTGCCAATGACCATGTAAACCATTTAATTTTCGGCGCCAATAATCCCAACATCACCAGACCTGCAAAAGATGCCGTTGTATGTCCCGACGGCATGGAATTAAATGCCCATTCCATTGAAAACGGAAAAAATCCCGTCAGGTCCAATGCTTCAAAAAATATTGGTCTGGCGCGTCCCAAAATGATTTTTAATGCCTTGGCCACCAGCCCCGCCGATAACACAGAGCAAAATATGAAAAACGCATAACTGTTCTTTGTTTTTTGTATAAAATCGCCAAAAAATGTCGTTATGCTGAACCGATTTCTGTCATTTCTGAATTTTGGTTTTGATTTTTGTATTTTTTTTATATAAAACAACCCAACCAAAACAGCGGACACAATAATCCAAATTTTTGCATCAAAAACGCGGTCAATCCAACCCCATGGCGCCCAGTTAAAATTGCGCATAAACAGGTACAATGGTTTGTCATACCAAAATACCCCCAGCAACACCAACGCCAATGTAATTGCCGCACCGGCCCCCAATAATTTCCATTTAATTTTATTTTCATGTGTTAAAAACATATCCGCCCCATTTTAAGAAAATAATTATTCCGCAACCAATTTGTTATAAACCTTGGCATCGGTCAGTATTTTAACAGCCACCGCCGCGGCCAATGCGTCTTCGTCAACACCACTGGTGATTGTGGGGCATCCACGACGAATTTCCGCCGGTGCGATATTTTCATCCTTGTTAAAATCTTGGGCGTTAAAGTCATTATTTATAACATTCAGGAAAAATGCATTCTGTTGTTGCGATGACCGAATATTGGACAGACAAACCAACGGGAATATTCCACGGGCATCAATTCTGCGGCCCTGGCCGGTCTTTAATGATTTATTCAGCAATTCCAATGCCCCGCCATTATTCAGATTTATACGCGTTGCAATTCGCGCAGAACCGGCAGTTGGCGTTCCCACCAAAACACCACGGGCGTATTCATAAAACGCGGCAACAATTGCCTCGGCCGTGCCACGCGTCTGATCAGACATAAGCACAACAACCGGCGCATTTGTTATGGCGTTGCCGCCGGGGACAACTTCAACCTCTTCCCGGGCGGTTTCAACAATTCGCATAACAGGTTTGGCCCCAATAAACAGACCCGCCAATTTTGCCGCCGCGCGTTCGTCATCCCCCGTCGCTGCGCGCATATCCAACACAATTCCCGTCAGGTCGGTATATGTTGTCAATGCCTCGCGCACGATGGCAACCGCACTGTCCGATACATTGTGAACCACAATTTCCAATATTCCCCCGGTATCTGGATTTGTGCGATGAACAACATCCGCATCGGCCAAAACAATGGTCGCACGACGCAGAACAACATCTTTGTTGCCAGTTGGCGTTGTTAATTTTATCTTCGCTGTTCCCGAATTAAATCCCGACATAACCGCAGATAATTCCGCATCAGATAATTTTGCAGTTGGCACACCATTTATTTCAACAATTAAATCCCCGCCACGAATGCCCGCGATATCGGCCGGTGCACCCTTGTACACGCCAATGACGCGCCAATTACCACGTGCATCGCGCATTCCTTCCAGGCCAACACTGGTCAATATCCGGTTGTCTTCGTTAATTTCAGCAGCGCGGGAATAAATATACCGGCCATTTTCGTCTATGCCGCGTGTTAATACACCCACAACGCGTTCGTACATTTCACTGGTGCTGGCACGGTGCAGGTCTGCATCTTTGGCACGCAGTTTTAATATTAATGCCGTTGTTATTTCACCAAACCCGTTCCAATCATCGGCCGCTGGGCGCGGATAATTTGCAATAATCGCATCATCCCATACCAGTACCACGCGTTCATCGGTTGCCGCAATATGGGCGTGCGGATTCAGTTTTTCCAAACTTTCAATCGCAACGTTAATGTCTTTGCCGGCCCAACTGACCGCGTTTAATTTTTCATAAATTTCGCCAAATGTCGCAGATACATCCACAACGTTTAATCCGTCCTGAACGGGTTCGTCTGCGAAAAACAAACCCTCGCCATGGCATGGCGCGGCCGCCAAGGTCAAAGTTGCCCATAAAAAGAATTTTGTAATTCTCATTTTTATGCCCCCCTGTTTTGCCGGCCCGCCGCAGATTAATATTTCGTATCACGCAAATTAAAGTGATACAAAACAACGTTGGAAATATAAATACTGGTCGCGGTACCCATTACGATTGCGAACGACATTGCAATGGCAAATTCCTGCAACATTGCGCCGCCGAATAAATACAATCCAACCATCGCCAACAACGTAGATATACTGGTCATCAATGTTCTGTGCAGCATTTCATTCACCGACAGGTCAATCAAATCTGTCATTGGCATTTTGTGATATTTTTTAATATTTTCATCAATTCTGTCATAGTTTACGACTTTGTCATTAATGGAATATCCAATACCCATCAAAATAACCGCAATGGATGTTTGATTGAATTCCAGACCCGCGACGGAAAAGAATCCGAACATTAATATGAAATCCAGTACCAGTGATACAAATGAACCAACCGCATATCCCCCGCGATAACGAATCCAGATATAAACACTCATTAAAACAAAGGATACCAATATGGCCAAAATACCCCCGCGCACCAATTCACCACCGATTTTTGGACCGACGATTTGAACCTGGGAATATTCAACGTTATTGCCCAAAATGTTTTTAATTTCCGCAACACGTTCGTTTTGTTCGGCGTCGGTCGCCCCCTTGGGCAGGCCAACACGAACCAAAACAGAATTGCCGTCCACGGATTGTAATTCAGGGCTGAATGCGGCCAAATCGTGGCGCATTTTATCAATGGTGTATCCGGCAACAATTGGTTTAACCTCCATTGAAATTCCGCCTGCAAAGTCAATGCCGTAATTCAAACCTTTGGTCGCCAGGGAAAAGATTGACAACGCGACCAATATCCCTGAAACCCAATACGACAGTTTGCGATATTTCATAAAATGCAATTTCATTGTAAAAATCCCTTATTTGCTTCTGATATAGCCAATTTTTTTGTTTTTGCCATTCATGTACCAGTCAATCAAGACCTTGGACAGCATCAGGCATGTAAACAATGTCGTAATAACACCGATAGACAACGTTACGGCAAACCCGCGGATTGGCCCCGCACCAAATTGAAACAAAATAATTGCACAAATCAAATTGGTCAGGTTTCCGTCCATAACGGTCTTGGTTGAACGATGAAAGCCCAAATCCACCGCGCGCATTGTTGGCACACCGGCGCGAACTTCGTCGCGAATCCGCTCGTACGGCAAAATATTCGCGTCCACCGCCATCCCCAGGGTTAATACGATACCCGCAATACCCGGCAATGTTAACGTCGCACCGAATAAAGCCGATACACCAATAATCATGGCCAAATTTACCAGCAATACGATGTCTGCGATAACGCCAAATCCGCGATACGCGATAATCATAAATATAATGATAAACAGCACCCCAACCGCAGATCCGATTTTACCAGATTCAATTGTGTCGGCCCCCAGGCCTGCGCCAACGGTGCGTTCTTCTATGACCTGCAAAGGTGCCGGCAATGCGCCACTGCGCAGCAACACGGCCAGGTCTTTGGCACCCTGCAATGTAAATCCACCGGAAATCTGGCCACGGCCCCCCGGAATTGGTTCACGAATTGTCGGGGCGGATAAAACCTTGCCGTCCAGAACAATCGCAAAACGTTCATTTACATGTTCGGTTGTCAGACGCGCAAATTTGCGTGCACCGGTTGCATCAAATGCGGTCGTCACAACCGGCATGTTGTTTTGGTCAAAGTCCGCCTGGGAATCTTTCAAACTTTCCCCGGAAACTTCTATGCGGGAATAAACCGGTATTTTTTGTTCCGGCGCATCCAGCATTGGCAAGAACTGGGTTCCATTTGGCGCACGGCCGGACGCCATTTGTTCGGCCGTTATATTTTCATTTACCAAATGAAATGTCATTTTTGCGGTCTGACCAATCAATTCTTTGATATGTTCAGGATTGTCCACACCCGGCAATTGAATCAGAATGTATTTGCCGCCCTGACTTTGGATTGACGGTTCTTTGGTCCCCAATGCATCAATACGACGACGCACAATTTCAATACTGCGCGCCAATGCGTCCTGGACCATTTCTTCTTTTTGTTTTTCAGAATATGATAATTTTATCGTCCGGCCGTCATTTGTAATATCAACGGTGTCGCCAAGTGCACTTTTCAAACGTCCCTTGGCACGCGATACATCATCGGCATCACGAACAACCAATGAAACCACGCCGTTATTATTGCGCAGATTCGCAAAACGAATTACACCTTTGTCGCGGTCAATCAGGGCACTGCGTGCCTCGTCATATAACTGAACCGATTTTTCTTGGAACATGGTTTTCGTATCCACTTCCAATAACAATTGCGCCCCACCTTTCAGGTCCAATCCCAATGGTATTGGCTGAATCCAAGACGGAAAATAAGGCGCCAATTTCGGCGACATTGTTGGTACCGCCAACAATACGCCAAACACCGCAACAAAAATTATTGCCAGTTTTTTAAACATATCCCAACCCTTTTATTCAACACTGGCCACGGCGTTTTTATTAACTTCTATAACAACGCCTTTGGCAATTTCCAATTCAATGGTTTTTTCGTTTATCTTTTTGACGGTTCCATAAATTCCGGCGGCCATGACACGATTACCAACCTGCATAGAATCCAGCATTTTCTGGTATTCCGCCATGCGCTTTTTATTCGGACGCACCATAAAGATGTAAAT
>JAEXCU010000013.1 GCA_023402015.1 Pseudomonadota bacterium
ACACTGCATACACCAATCATTGCGCGTATTAATGGCAAAACATATAAAACAACCGCCGGTCGTATGATTTTGGTCGAACTGTTGCCAAAGTGCGACAACATGCCGTTTGATTTGGTTAACAAAGTTATGCCGAAAAAAGAAATCAAAGGATTGTTGGCCACGACATACGAACGCTGTGGCGACAAAGAAACGATTCTTTTGGCCGACGCATTAAAGAACACCGGTTTTGAACAGGCGGCACGCAGTGGTATTTCCATTGGATTTGACGACATTGTTATTCCCGAAGAAAAACAATCCATGATTGCCGCGGCAGAAAAAGCGGCCGAAGAAATCGAAGAACAATATCAAAACGGTTTGCTGTCTGGTGGTGAACGCCATAATAAACTGATTGACCTGTGGCAGAAAACCACAGATAAATTGGGTGATTTGGCGTATGCGGCCCTGGGTAAAACCGAAGGCGACAATTGGAATTCTGTTTTGATGATGGCGTTGTCTGGTGCCCGTGGTTCCAAAGGCCAGATTCAGCAGTTGGCCGGTATGCGTGGTATGATGCAGAAACCTGACGGTTCTATTATCGAAGTTCCAATTATTTCGAACTTTAAAGAAGGTTTGACCATGTCGGAATACTTTACGTCCACCCACGGTGCGCGTAAGGGTATGTCGGATACGGCGTTGAAAACGGCCGAAGCCGGATATTTGACCCGTCGTTTGGTTGAATTGGCCCAGAATACCGTTATTACCGAACATGACTGCGGTACCAACGAGTGCATCACAGCCAAACCTGTGTACCAGGGATCATCTTTGTCGGTTGCGCTGGGGGATGTTGTTTTGGGACGCACGGCGGCGCATGATGTTATTCATCCGATTACCAAAGAAGTTATTGTTCCAGCCGGCGAACTGATTACTAAATCTATTGCAAAACAGATTAATGAATCCGGTTTGCCATCTGTTGATGTTCGCAGCGTTTTGACATGTTGCAGCGACGGATTGTGCGCAAAATGCTATGGTATGGATTTGTCGCGTAATGCACTGGTCCATGTTGGCGAAGCGGTCGGCGTTATCGCAGGTCAATCCATTGGTGAACCCGGTACCCAGTTAACGTTGCGTACGTTCCACATTGGTGGTATTGCCGCCGGTGGTGCAGAAAGCCACTTTATAGAAGTGCCTGTTTCCGGTACCGTTAAACTGACAGGCGTTAATACAATCAGAAATTCTGCCGGACGTATTGTTGTACTGTCGCGCAATGGTGAAATTTCCATTGTTGATGACAAAGGCGCAAAACTGTTTACGGCGAACCTGCCGTATGCGGCGATGTTGATTGTCAATGACGGCGACAAAGTTGAAAAAGGTGCCAAGATTGCAGAATGGGATCCGTATTCCAATACAATTATCGCGGAAAAAGACGGTATCGTTCAATTTAACGACCTGATTGAAAACGTTTCTTATCAGGAAGAAGTTGACGCAATGACCGGCATCGTATCGCGCAAAGTTATAAATTGGAAAACAAATACCAAAAAGGCACTGAAACCTGCGATTACATTGGTTGACGAACGGGGTGAAATTGTTTCCCTGGGCGGCAAGAAAATTGCGGAATATCTGTTGCCGATGTATTCGGTATTGAACGTTGCAAATGGCGGCACAGTTTCTGCCGGCGACGTTTTGGCCAGAATTCCGGTTCAGACAAAACGTACCAGCGATATTACCGGCGGTCTGCCACGTGTTGAAGCATTGTTGGAAGTTCGCCGTCCTGCAAATCCGTCTTTGTTGGCGGAAATTGATGGAACAATTGAACTGGAAGATGCCAAGTCCAAGATTATCATTCGCATTGATCCCGAAGATGGCACGGCGCCGGTTGAATACGCAGTGCCCAAGGGAACCAATCTGTTGGTGCGCAGCGGTGATACCGTACGCAAAGCCGATAAATTGGTTGACGGTGATCCGGTTCCACAGGATATTCTGCGTATCCTGGGCCAGAAAGCGTTGGCAACATTTATGGTTGAACAGATTCAACAGGTTTACCGTTTGCAGGGCGTGGTAATCAATGACAAACACATCGAAATTCTGATACGTGAAATGACACGCCGCGTGGAAATCACAAATCCGGGCGACACAGGTTTCTTGATGGGCCAGGTTGTTGACCGCGTTGATTTCGAGGAAGAAAATGCACGCGTCGCGCGCGACGGTGGCAAAGCCGCCGAGGCATCACAGGTCTTGGTTGGTCTGACCCGCGCATCGTTGACATCACGTTCATTTATTTCCAATGCATCGTTCCAACAGACGACGAAAGTATTGGTTGATGCGGCAATTTCCGGTGCAACGGATAAATTGGTCGGTATCAATGAAAACTTGATTGTTGGTCGTTTGATTCCAATTGGAACCGGCGCATATGTACGCCGCGTTCGTGAAATCGCCAAGGAAGAAGAAAAGGCTGAAAAATTGGCCCGCGAAGGAAATGTTCAGCAGCAATTGTTGAATATATAATTCACCAAAAACAATACGCCCGAATGCCGTTTTACACGCACATTCGGGCGCAGGCATATAATGAAAGAAATACCGGCAATTTTTTGTGATATAGACGGCGTGGTCAGTAAAAAGTTCGCGGTTGCGAACTATGACCGTTTCGGTGAACCAAATGAAAACATGATACGCGTGCTGGAAACATTGGGACGCGATTTTACGATTGTTTTCATAACGGGGCGCTGGGCCATGGGCCAGGAAAAGGTTGATGCGCACATTAACAACCTGTTGCCAAATATCAAAAAACGCGTATTTTGCAAACCCCATGATTATCCGGGCACAACCGCGGAATATAAACTGGCGACGATTGTTGCGCTGGAACAACAGGGATATAAATTCTATATGGGATTGGATGACCACAGTGCGGTAATCGGACTGATGCACAATCACGGCATGTTTGTCGCCCAGGTAATTTCGGATTAAAGTTTTCCTTGCAAAACAATAAGAATTTAATAAAATATCAAACTGTAAATAAAAGGATAGTAAAATGGCAACGCCAAAAAGTAAAACCAGTAAAGCACGTACAGCACAGCGTCGCTCTCATGATGCTTTGTCAATTATGCCATGCAGTGTTTGCAAAACCTGTGGCGAAAAAAAGCGTCCGCATCATGTTTGCCCGGCATGTGGTGCAAAATAATAAAATTTAAAATATAATGGCAGAAGGCGCATTTTGTGCCTTTCTGCTTTTTTAATGTATTATGACCACAGATAAAAAAATTATTTCAATGGATGCAATGGGCGGCGACAAAGGTCCGAACGCTGTATTGGGTGGAATGAATCAATTCCTGTACCAAGATGGCGAGGACAAGGTTTTTTTCCGCCTGTTTGGTGATGAAAAAATCCTGCAAAAATTGCTGGCTAAATACCCACGTGTTGCCCGCAATTGCCAGGTTATTCATGCCCCCGGCATGATTCGCGGTACCGACAAAGTTCGCGAAGTTATTCGTCATGCCCAGGATACGTCCATGTATATGGCAATCAAGGATGTCCGCGAAGGAAATTCATCCGCAATCGTCAGTGCGGGTAATACCGGCATACTGATGTCTTTGTCAAAATTGGCCCTGAAAACGGTTGATGGGATTTCGCGTCCGGCGATTACAACAATGTTGCCGTCCGGTGGCGGGGATTCGCGCGTAGTTGTGCTGGATTTGGGTGCAAACGTTCAATGCGACGAAGAAAACCTGTTTGACTTTGCAATTTTGGGCAGTGTTTATGCCGAAGTAATCGGCAAAATGCCAAAACCAAAATTGGGTGTGTTAAACATTGGCGAAGAAGATACCAAGGGCAACGAAACACTGCAACGCCTGAACAAGGTATTGTCCGCGCACAAAGACCAATTGCCGTATGAATACATTGGTTTCGTAGAAGGTAATGATATCGGTGCCGGACGCGTCCAGGTTGTCGTTACAGACGGTTTTACAGGCAATATTGTTTTAAAAACGGTTGAAGGTACCGCCAAACTGATAAAACGCGTGTTGGTTGATAATTTGAAGAAATCCGTACTGGCAATTATTGGCGCGTTTTTCTTGGTGCATGTGTTTAAACGTTTAAAGCACAAAATTGACCCGCGTTCTTATGCCGGGGCAACATTTTTGGGACTGAAAGGATTTGCGGTTAAAACCCATGGCAACAGTGATGCATTGGCATTTGCAAATGCAATCAGATATGCATTGGCACTAAGCAGTGCAAACCTGAACGATGTGATAGAGGCCAGAACCCACAGCGTCGCAGAAATTCGCCAAGAATTAAAGCAAGACGTGTAATAAAAAATATAACGAAAACCCCGGTAAATGCCGGGGTTTTTATTTACCAATTGATATATACATAATCCAACGGTTTTATTGCAATATTAATCTGTCAGGTTTGAAAAAATCGCAGATATAAATTCCTGATATCTTTGTCCATTGTTTTTATCAGAAATCGTACTGGCGCACATATATGCGCAATATTTTGAACATACATCGGCCGGTACCATTCCGGCGACATAACATGAACTGTCTGTACAACTGCCCGGTGCAACCCAACGGGATACAACCGGCGACACGATTTTACATTTACAGTTTTTGTTTGATTCAGTTGTGGCGCTGAATGCGACACTGGTTGCACTGGAACCGACTGTGGTTCCGCCGGTACTGCTGCAAACAGCGACGCCGCTGACCGCAATGCCGCCACAGGTTGCGGACCAGTTTGCCTTGTTCAGATACGACGATGCACTGGACGTGCATGTCGTGGATGAAGACAGTTTAACGCATTTTGTTGCGGGTAAAGCAGGCCGTGGGCCCATAATTGCACAAATACATACGGCGCCAATTGTTAAGATTTTTTTCATTTTCTGTTCCCTTTTGTTAAATTCCGCTGTGCCGGGGTGGGGCGGAATAATTAAAAAACCACCAAAACTTGGTGGTCGGGAAGTTAGAAAAATCATAAATTGGAATGATCCTGTCAGCCTTTGGTTAAACCTGTTGTATAACTGACAGCTTCCCGACAAATATGTCGGGCAAAGCCAGGCATGCGCCCGGTGCGGAAAATGGCATCTTGTGCCACCAATTTATGGGATTTTCTACGTCCCGAACCCACATCCGTTGTGAATTCATTATTCAGTATAATTTATGACTGCATTAAAAACAAGAATTTAAATTATAAATAAGATACAAAAAGGCACAATCTAGGGTTGAATTCATAATTAAAATCAGGCATAATGCGAAAATGACGGGAGTAAACAGGAAAAAAGTCCGATTTATAATAAAAGGAGAGATTAATGAATCATCAACAAATATGGCAGGCAATTGAAAAGTTTGCGCGGGCAAATAACATGTCTTGTTCCGGGTTGGCTCGCCTGGGTGGGTTGGACCCGACGACATTTAATAAAAGTAAACGTTGGACCAAAGACGGAAAACCACGATGGCCATCCACACACAGTTTGGCAAAAATTTTGGAATGCACCGGCAGAAATATCAAAGATTTCGTCGCATTTCTGGAACGTGATCGTGCGCCGGAAATTTGGGAAGACAGATAATAAAATCAAATGAAAAAACAAGAACCGCCGATGATTTCTCGTCGGCGGTCGCTCCCTTCCTTCTGGTTGCCCAGAAACTGATTATGCCCTGATTACCGCGCATGGCACGGGGGCATTAGGCTGCTTTGGCGATTTTTTGTGTTGCATCGCCCTGGTCGGCATCCATAATCTTTTTTGCCTCAGCAAAGACCATTTCCTTGACACGCAGTGCCAGGTTTTTGGTATCCATGCTTTCTGCGGCAATGTCAAAATTGTCGGTGCGGATTTGCAATGAAACGTATGCGCCAACCAATGATGTGCGCGGCAAATCCTCTATGGAACGCGGCGCGTTATTGCGGCCAATTTGTAATTCGTCGGACAACGATACAATCTGGCGATCTTCGTTAACCCAAACGGTTGTTGTTAAAACTTTGTTCAGGGCAATCATAATTTCCTTAATATTTTTTGGCATGCGCGGTTCCCTCCTTGTTGGGTTTTTTAAGAAAAATTGTTCAGATTTTTGTATTTACATGCTGTATTTACAATTTACTGACTTCGTTTTTCTGGTTTTGTTTTGTTTGTCCCAGAAATCCGGTTTTTGCTTGGTTTTCTGGACTTTTTTATTCTTTTCCCCTTGTCTATACAATCATCTTAGAACAAAAACGAATCGCAGGTCAAGTGGAAAATATAAATATTTGCATTTTATTTTAAAATAATTACTTTTTACTTATCAGACCATAAAATACCATAAATTAATTATAAATTGTCATTGACAACCAAAATATTGCGTGCTAAATTGCCTGTGAAGTCGGAAAGGGAAACGGGCAGATGCCCATAAAGCAAAGACCACAAAATGTCATTGTTTCTCTCATCTTATGAAAATCGTTTGGATACCAAAGGGCGTATTTCTGTGCCTGCCTCTTTCCGGTCTTCGGTTTCATCTGAACAATTTCCCGGTGTTGTTTTATATCGTTCTTTTACAAATAATTGTATCGAAGGGTTATCTATGTCCCGCATGGAACAATTGGCCGCCGCAACCGATAAAATGGGCGTATTTGACAGTGAATTGGACGATTTAACGGCAATGCTGTTTGCAGATGCGCGTCCGTTGGCATTTGATTGCACGGGGCGTATTATTATTCCGGCGGATTTATTAAAACATGCCGGCATCACAGATACCGCGATTTTTGTTGGTCGTGGCAACAGTTTCCAAATCTGGAATCCGGCGGCTTTCCGCGCGGCCC
This sequence comes from Pseudomonadota bacterium, assembly GCA_023402015.1. Taxonomy (GTDB): domain Bacteria; phylum Pseudomonadota; class Alphaproteobacteria; order Rs-D84; family Rs-D84; genus Enterousia. The sequence continues at coordinate 6,757 of JAEXCU010000013.1, forward strand.
AGGAAAAATCCCTGGCAAATTTGCGGGGGTGCCGTCCGAACCTGAAAATCGGCGAATAAAAAATCCCATTTATGGGATTTTTTATTTTATGATATGTTCGGGGTTCAGAACCTGGATATAACTTTGATTTTTCCAATTTTGTGCGTATTAAATGTTTCCAGTTCTTCGGCCGGAACCCATAATTCCCGATGTATTTGGGCGCCCACCTGGTGTATGGGAAAATTGTTTGCGTATTCATCGTCAATTTCAAACATTAATGTATATCCATTTCTGTTCCACTGGCGGTTAATTTGGTCGGCATATTCCGGGGCCAGAACGGGATAAAATATTGGTTGTTCCGGTAATCTGGGTGGAAATTTGGTAAAATCGGTCGCGGCAATCAGTTCGTATTCTTTTTGGCCGACGGGTCTGTATAAAATCATTTTTGGGCCCCTGGTGCAGAAAAATTTATATCGGGATTTGTGATTGTTGTAAAGTTTTTATCGTAAACGGCAAAGTTGTGGTTGGCAGCAAACCTGGTGCATCTGGCGTGTATCCGGATTGCGTATGCAACGATGCAACATCGCGATATTTGGCAACGCGAAATATCTGTATAAAGTGCCCGGACGCGACAGCAAACGGTGCCACAAGTGCCGGGATATATCCAAATTGTGCATGCGCAACAAATTACAAATATAATATGGAATATAATCAATGTATTGATGCAATTTCATGCCCGGCGGAATCGGCAAACGGTGTCAAAGGCAGTGTTTATCCCAATTTTACATGTAAAACAGGTTTTAATTATCATGCAAAATCTAACCAAAGAGTGCATAGTATTCAAATTAATAAAAACGCCCCCGACACCGGGGGCGTTTTTATCTGGTGCGGCGTCAATTTTGCCGCGGCGCAAGATTAAAAAATCCCGCAAATGCGGGATTTGTTTATTTTTCGCCCATGATAGATATAATCCATTGTTCTGCGGACATAGATTCTGTCGGCAGGGTTCCGGATATATCATTGACATTCATGCATGTGGAAATGATTGCATTACACGCCTTGATTGCCAGTTTGTTTTGTGAACTCAGTGTTGTCGTGCTGCCCGATGTGGTGTTCTTGTCGGCATCATAATTATTTTGTGCCAGGCAAGATGTTACATCAGATATACAATTTTCTGCGTAATCTGCCAAAATTGTATCTTGGGCGGATTTTATCTGAACCAATGTACGGCCCAGGAATTCTTTGACAACGTTATTTGTTTCGTTGTATTTCAGGTTCTGGCCCGTGCCTGTGTATGTTATATCTTGGCACTTGTTCAATACTGACATGCACATACCATAGTTTTTGCCGTCGCTGTTGTCATGATACCCGATTTTGTTTTGCAGATATTTAGACATGTCGGTGGATGCCGTCTTGGCCGCACCAGATACAACGGTCTTGTCAATATATTCGCTTAACGTGCCGCCATTACCCCATGCATTCTTGCTGGTTTCATATATCCATGTCTTGTATATATCACCATCTAATTCCCCAGATGCACCAGGTTTGCTGCCAACCACAACTTTACCGTTTACAATGTATTTGCCGGTCGGATCCAGACAGTTTTCATAATCGTCGCCGCAGACAAAGTCATCCTGCATACAACTATCCAGTGCGTTTACGCATCCGCGCAGGTCATACGAATTCTTTTGCTGGGCAACCAACAAACGCGCCTTTTGCAAAACAGATTTTGCATTTCTGACGGTTGCGGTCATTTGTTCGTTGGAATCAGACAGGCTGCGTTCATATGCAATACACTGTTTATCAATTTCCAAATCGTATGCATTTGTGATAATTGATGTATCAACGCCCTGGGCCGCGCAACTGTTCAGGACTGATGCCTTGCATCGTGCAGTGGCGGTTTTATACAATGTTTCGCCGCGTTGGTTGCTGATGCTGGCGGTGTTGGATGTGGTGCCCAAGAAACTGGATAAATCAAATCCTGTGCTGTCAATTGTGAAATCCAACAGGCCGGACAAATCCATGTTCATGCCGGTGCTGGTTGTTGTTGCACTGCCGGATTTAACATCCACAATCATATTTTTGATTTTGTCCAAATCATTCTTTAATTGCGTGTTGTCATTGGATGTTTGCATTTCCAATTCAGCCTCGGTCTGGGTGAATAATGTTTCCACTTCTTCTGCGCTCAGCCCGATGTATTGAATCTTTTGTGCGACATCCTGTAAATCGGCGGTTGCCTGTTTTAATGCATTTTCTGTTTTTTCGTAATTTTTCAGATTAACACTGCAACTGCAACGGCCCTGGTTATCATCCAATACATTACAGAAATTATCCATGCATTGTGTATATTGTGCCTTGCAGAAATCTGTTACCTGGGCCAATTCGTCCATGTCGGTTGTGCTGACCGTGGTGCCTGTGTCGGTTGTTCCCGATGATGCCATACGAATTGTTGGTACGCGTGCGGAAACAGATGTTGTTCCGCGAACGCCAACACGACCTGTGTACAAAGGTGTATTAACCGTGTCTGTTTGCAAAATTGATGCGCGTGCCGCCGTTGTTCCGGATGTTGCATTTCTGCGTGCGGATACGTTCTGGGCATTTTCTGCGCGTGCCGCAGATGGTGCGGCAGAACGTGCGGTTGCATTTGAATTGTTTGTCGCGCCCGTTGTTTGTGCATTGCCTGCGCGTGATGCGGTGCTGCGCGTGTTAACAGGACGTGCGGTATTGGTTGCTGTCGCGCGCGCTGACACATTGCGACCCGACGCGGTGGAAGTACGCGTGGACGTCGTTCTGTTGGTGGTTGCGGACAATGCGCGTCCTGCGGCGGCGCGTCCGGTTGTATTGCGGACATTTGCAGATTTAGGTGCCGCGGGTTCCACCGGAACGACAACGGATTCAGATTCCTGGTCTGAATATTGTGCGTCTGCGGCATCATCTGACGGCGCATAATCGGCATAGTCGTCGGCCGCATATTCCATTACATCTTCGTAAAAGTATGCGGGCGCAACCTCGGCAAATGCGGGCAAAACTAATAATCCACTAAGTACGGCGATAAGTCTTTTCATTGCGAAAACTTCCCTTCTATTACATATGATTTTATCACATAGTGGTCTGCCGCGCAAACGAAAAATAGACAAAAAAGCGTTTAAGCGTTTAAAAATACCACTGAAAATTATCTTAATTCAATTTGCTTATATGTTTTTGCCATTCCCAGGCCGACGCCAAGGTATCTTCCAGGTTGATTTTTGCATGCCACCCCAGTTCTTTATTTGCACGACTGCAATTGGCCCAAATTGCGGCGACATCACCGGGGCGGCGTGGCACAATTTTATAATTCAGTTTTTGCCCACTCGCGCGTTGAAAACATTCAATCATTTCCATAACTGATATACCGCGTCCCGTTCCCAGGTTATATATAGAAATATCTTGGCCTGTTTCAATCATGTGATTTAGTGCGGCCAGGTGTGCCGCCGCCAAATCATTTACATCAATGTAATCGCGAATGCAAAACCCATCAGGTGTGTCGTAATCGTTTCCAAAAACATTTAAACATTCGCGGATTCCGGCGGCGGTTTGCGTAATAAATGGCAATAAATTGTTTGGTGTCCCCAATGGCAGTTCGCCAATTTGTGCGGTTGGATGTGCACCGATTGGATTAAAATACCGTAATATTGTTGCGTGCATATTGGGATTGGCACGCACCACATCGGCAATTATGTTTTCGCCCATTATTTTTGTTTGCCCATATGGTGATGATGCAGATTTCAGGGGTGTGTCTTCTAATACAGGCAAATTGTCTGGTTCGCCATAAACGGTTGCAGATGAAGAAAATACAATGTTTGGAATTTTAAATTCCATCATCATGTCCAATGTGTTTAACAATGATGTAATATTGTTGCGATAATATCGGATTGGTTGTGCAACGGATTCACCAACGGCTTTCAGTGCGGCAAAATGGATAACGCCAATTGCGTCGGCGTGTCGCGAAAAAACATTGTGCATCATATCACGGTTTGTACAGTCGCAGTTTTCAAATTCTGGTCTGGTTCCTGTAATATTTGTAATACCATCCAAAACCTGTTTGTGTGAATTTATCAGGTTGTCTATTATGACGACATCAAAACCGTTCTGTTGCAATATGACAGTTGTATGTGAACCAATATATCCGCATCCCCCGGTTATAATAATTTTTTGCGACATTCTGAATCCTTGGGTACTGTTTTAATGTAATTATATAAGAAAAAGTTGTACTTAAAAAGGCATTTTTTCGGATTATTAATTTTTATAATGAATTTAACTTGTAAAATCTATGAAATATATACTATAATCGCCCGAAAGAGGTTTTGTAAAATTGTCCATATTTAAAAAAGTATCTTTGTTTGTTTTAACAATCCCGTTGATGGGGTGTACAACTGTGCCCACAACAACGAATGATAAACGTCTGGATGGATATGTGGCAAAAATTACTGCGGCGGATTTCAATTATGACCCAATGAAGACGCCGTTGGCCCAATGTTATACCCAAGAATTAACCAGCAAGAAAAACGTCAGTGGTGCCACATTAATAGAAGACGGCCTGTCTGCGTTCGTTATTCGTTCTGCGTTTGCGCGTATGGCAACCAAGACCATTGATTTGCAAACATATATTTACAGTAATGATTTTTCATCCAAGGTTTTAATTGGCGAATTGAAAAACGCGGCCGATCGTGGCGTGAAAATCCGCATCTTGTTGGACGATTACGGAACCCAGTCTGACATTGTTGACGTAATGTTATTAAACCAACATCCCAATATCGAAGTCAAGGTTTTTAATACCGTATCTAATCGTACAAAAATCTTGTATTATCCGCAGTTTTTGTTGGATTTCAATCGTTTGAATTCACGGATGCATAATAAATTGTTCATTGTAGACAATATCGCATATATAACCGGCGGCCGCAATGTTGGCAGTAATTATTTTTATCCAGAAACTGCGTCAAATTTTTCTGATACCGACGTATTATTTTTGGGTGATATGACAAAATATGCCACGGCCAGTTTTGATGAATATTGGAATCATCATCTGTCAATTCCTGCATCTGTGTTCCCCAAGGCCAAATCCAAAAAGGCAATGAAAAAACTGGAACAGAAATTCGCAGAAATTGAACAAAAAAGTGTAGAAGAAATTCGCCGTTATAACGCAATCATTTCCATGGTTCAGCGTGAATATAAACAAAAGAATTTTGATTTTTCTTGGGGACATGGAAAATTCTTGGCCGACCCCCCGTCCAAGGTTGAAATGACAATGGACGAAAAGGAAGAATATCGTGGTGAAATTGTCCAGGCGCTGCAACGTTTATGGGACCAGACCCAGGATTCTGTTTATATGTCTGCGGCGTATTTTGTACCGGGCCAGGGCGGATTGGAACACATGTTGCGCGAAGAAAATTCGGGCGTTCATTTGACAATCGTTACAAATTCTTTGTCGTCCACGAACGCGCCAACCGTTTATGGCAAATGGGAAAAATACAGAAAGCAATTAATTGAATCGGGTGCCGAAGTTTACGAATTTATGATGTCGGCGGAAAATCTGCGGGCCAAAGAACACGACCGTGAAAGAAAACAGTCCAGTTTTTCTGTACTGCACAGTAAAACAATTGTATTTGACGATGATATTTCATGGATTGGCAGTTTTAATCTGGACCCACGCAGTGCATATTACAACACTGAAAACGTCGCGATTTTTGAAAGTCGTGATTTTGCACAAAAATTGCGTGAAATGATTATCAAAGACACACAAACGTCTTGGCGGGTAACATTGGATGATGGCGACCCTGTGTGGACCGGAATGCGACCCGAAGACAAAGAACCACGAATTTATCATCGCAGTCCGGATACATCAATTTTCCGCAGAACATTAAAGGTTTTAACGAACCTGGTGCCGGAAAAATTTGTTTAGGCAATCTGCCCAGAATAAATGCCAAATGAAAATGTCTTAATCCCGCACAAATGCGGGATTTTTTCATAAAAAAATATGCCGAAGGAAAACGGTCCTTTGGATTCGGCACTTTTTCGTTTGACAAAGTCTTGGAAAACCGCCAGAATGATTTTGTATAAAATGGTTGAATTAAATTGACCGTTATGGGTCCAATCATATCTTGAACCCAAGGGGAGAAATATGAAGTTTATCAAAAAGATTATGTTTTCGGTTCTGGTCATGCTGTTCGGGTGGCAATATGGTGCCAGTGCATTTCACACATATGATAAAAATGGCAGTTTGACGTGTACCCAATATTGTAATCAATACGGCGAGACTGAGGCATTCAATGCCGGGGTTGGTGGTCAGTTTTCGTATGCCGCCGGGTCTTTTAACAGTTGCTGGTGCTTTACCGCTGCGGAAATAACAACAATTAAAAATTGCAGTGCAACGCCCTGTGGCACAAATATGAGTGGTTATAAACGTGTATGGATTTCGGCATCGCAATTGGATTGTTCAACCCGGGAATGTTCATGTGCGTCTGGATATTTTGGCAGTGCAGGCAATTGCAGTAAATGTACATGTGGATATTACTGCATGGGTGGAAATCGTTCCGCATGTGGTTATGGAAAATACAGTGCCAGTGGCGCAACCACGTGCACCACGTGTCCGTCGGGGAAATATTGCGCATCATCCACAACATGCACGCCGTCAAGTTGTCCGGATTATCCAACCGCAACCAGCAATTCTGGCGCCACATCCATAACCAGTTGTTATTACCCCCGTGATACACAATTGTCAGATGCCGCCGGAACATATTTGTTTACCAGCAACTGTTTTTATTCCGCATAGTTATGGCACCACAAATATCAGTCATTATTGCAAATTATAATAACGCCGCGTATTTGGGTGATTGCCTGCGCAGCGTGGAAACGCAGTCTTTTACAGATTTTGAATGTATTGTAGTTGATGACGGTTCTGTTGATGCTTCACGGAAAATAATTCGCGCCATTACCCGTCGCGACAAACGGTTTCGCGCCGTGTATCAGCAAAACAGCGGCGTCAGTGCCGCGCGCAATGTTGGGATTAATTTGGCGTTGGGCAAATATATTGCATTTTTAGATTCTGATGATTGTTATTGCCCTGATGCATTATTGCTGATGCACAATTTAATTGTGCAAAATAATGCGGATATTGTGGGTGGTGGTGGCGTGCGTGTTATGGATGATTTTAAATTGGTTGATGCGCTTTCACAAAACTTTATAAATCCGCCTTTTAGAATTTATTCCAATTCCGTTGGCGATATTAAACAAATGTCAAAATTTGGGCCGGAATATCGGTTTGTGTGGGTATGGCGACGGTTGTTTCGCCGTGATGTTATTGGTGATGTGCGATTTGACCCGGAATTATACCCCGGCGAAGATACGTGTTTCATGTTGGAAATTTTTCCGCGTGCAAAATGTATTGTGGAAACGTCCGCAATGGTTGTGTATCACCGCGTGGCGCGAACGGCGGTGTCCGTGGCAACATTTAATCAAAAATATTTCAGTTATATTACCCCAACCATGCGGCGTCTGCGAATGATTATGGATACCTATTATCCGGCATCGTTTCATAAATGGTTTTATAAACAATATATGGATTTGGTTATCCAGGAAACGATTGTCCGTGCGATGAAGACCGGTCGCCTGATGCACCAGGTGGCCGACCACATGCGACCGATTTATGGAACGCGCACGTTGCCCACAAATTGTTTGCCATTAATACAGCGTTTAATTTTCTGGATTTTTATGAAGGTGTTTTAATGAAACTGTCCATAATAATTCCATGCTATAATGTTGCGCCGTTTTTAGACCGCAGCCTGCGCAGTTTGGTTAATCAAACTTTGCGTGATATTGAAATAATCTGCATTGATGATAAATCCTGCGACGATACATTAAATATTTTGAAAATCTGGGCACAACGTGATTTAAGAATTCGCCTTGTTGCAAATCGGAAAAATATTGGTGTTGCCAAAACGCGCAACCGTGGCATAGATATGGCAACTGGTGAATATATCGGTTTTATGGACCCGGATGATTATGTTGATTTGGATTTCTTTGAACGATTGGTAAATCTGGCCGATTATGGAAAATTTCAGGTTGCCGCCGGCCAATTATGCGTTATTGAAATCAATGGCAAAAAATATTACGACCCGTATCGCAGTATTTCAGAATTGAAGAAATCGCTGCATAATTTTAAGTATCATTATACGGCGGTGTATCGTCGTGATTTCATCAATGCACACAATATCCGATATCCGAATTTAACAATTAACGAAGACAGTGTTTTTGAAACAATGGTAAAATGTGCCATGACAACGCCATTGGGTCTGGTGCGTGGGACATATTATTACTATTGCAGGCGTGATGAATCTTTAAATTCCGATTGGTGGTCAGAATCCAAGGTTCGCCAATCCATGGCGGGCATCGCGATGATAATTGATATTTATAACACTATGCCGGTTTCAGACCGTGATTATATATGTGGGGCACATGGGTATTTTAATTATCTGCGCGAAGTTTCATTGTTGAAAAATACCAAAACAATGGAAATGGTTGCCCAACATATGTGCCAGATATTCCGCAAATTAAAATTCCCCGAAAAAGTACGTATGGATAATGGCCCGCTATATCATGCGCTGGTTAACGATGATGCGCGCGGTGTGTTGGATGTTCTGGCGGCGCAAAAATGGCGTACGCGCACATACAGGTTGTTTGGCATAATTAAAATTATGACAATCGCATACACAAAAACGCGCCGCGATATTCGTCTGTTCGGATTGTTAATTTATCGCATGAATTTGACCTAGGGGCCGCTGGCCCCGTTTTTTTATTCTTGTTTTTATTCTGGTGCATGCCCAAAGACCGCGGGAACATTCCAAAGTATGTTTTTTCGAACTTCCCAACCACCTGAATTTGGTGGTTTTTTGTTATATGTACAGGGGGAAAAATGAAAAGAATTATTTTTGTGGTTTTAATGTGCGGTGCATCATTTGATGTGCATTGCGCATGTATGTCGGGCAGTCAATGCAACGCGGCATGCACATATGGATATTGTTGCCCAATCAGTGGTACCACCGGCACAACATCGTGTCTGTCCGGTTGGACCAAAAATTCCAGCGGAATCTGCGAACGTGAACCGCAATTATACAGTTGTGATGACACGGGCGGATGTTGGGTTGGAAAATTTGGTACCTGTTCACCGACACCTGACAGTTGTTATGCAATCAGTAAAACGTATTCATCTGGTTGCATTGCATGCAAATCCGGAAACCTGTAATGGGGGCCAAAATGAAGTATTTTGTAATTTTTATCATTAGTGTTTATTCGTTTGCGGCATTTGCCGATTGCGTATCATTGGGTTCACCGACATATGTGTGCAAATCTGGTTATTACATGACGGCGGACAGAAAATGTGCCCAATGTCCATTAATTGGATATAACGAAATCAGTAAACAAGACGCGTATGGATTTACAGATAATTATAATACAGACGGCAAAACGCAATGTCGCATTCCATCGTCGGGTAATTATTCAGATACTACGGGCAGTTTTCAGGTTGTAATGCCGCCCGACAGTGGATGTTTTTGGGCGGAATAAAAAGACCGGCATTTGCCGGCCTGTTTAAGATTTTTTTGTGGTTTTCCGTTTGGATTTAATTTTGCATTTGTTTGCATTTTTATCCGCAATTGACAGTGCGATTGCCACGGCCTGTTTATGTGGCTTGCCGGCCTTGGTTTCGGTGCGTATGTTTTCAGATATGGCTTTGCGACTGCAACCTTGGATAATGGGCATTTTTATTCTCCGGTACTGATTAATACGATTATATCGTATTAATCGCCCCAAGAAAAGAGGTATATATCCCCGCATTGGGGATGCAGTATTTACCGGTTATTTTTTTGTTTTGAAATAATCAGGCAATTTGGGTTTTTGTTTGTCATAAATTGCCAGTGTGCCCGCCGCCAATGCGTCGCCATAATACTTAATTTTGAAATCAATTATTTTCAGCGTTCTTTTTATTTCTGACAATTGTTGTTCAACGGCGTGGCGCCTTTGCAGAAACATGTCATGGCGATTTTTTATTGTTTTGTCGCCCTGGGTGCACCACTGCATAAAAATTTTAATATCGCGCAACGGCATGCCTGTGTTTTTCAGGCATTCTATCACACTCAGTGTTTCCAAATCCGCATCGCAAAAATCGCGAATGCCACCGCGTTTTTTTGCAACCGCCGGCAACAGGCCTGTTTTATCATAAAAACGCAGCGTGTGTTCAGATAATCCGGTTATGCGTGAAACTTCACCAATTCTCATGTAAAAAAACTCCTTGACTTAGAGTAAAGTCTAAGGCGTATACTGTATAAAGTCAAGGGGGAAATAAAATGAAAACGATTGCTTTTATTGGTATTGCGGCTGTGGTATTGGCCGCAGTGGGCTTTGTAATTTATCAAAATAAGGGGGAAAATTTGCCAACAGTATATTTTACGCGTGATATATCGTCTGCCGGACTGGTGCGTGCATATCGCGCCAGTGGATGGAAACCGGCATCCGGTCCTGTCGGAATAAAAATGAGTACCGGTGAACCGCCCGCCAGCAATTATTTACGGCCTGAATTAATCGGGGAATTGGCCAAGAATGTTAATGGTACAATTGTGGAATGTAATACTGCATATGACGGACGACGCGCACAAAGCGCCGAACATTGGAAAGTTATCCGCGAACACGGATTTTTGGATGTTGCACCGGTGGATATCCAGGATGAAAATGGGGATATGGCAATTCCTGTGCCAAATCCGTTGTGCATCCAAGAAAACTACGTTGGTTCGCATTTTGCAAATTATCCATCTTATATAATATTATCTCATTTCAAGGGACACGCAATGGCGGGTTATGGGGGCGCATTAAAAAATATTTCAATCGGATTTGCCAGTCGCACTGGTAAATCATGGATACATTCTGGCGGTACGTCAAAAACAAACCCATGGGGTGGCCAACAAGACGCATTCTTGGATTCTATGGCCGATGCATCGGCCGCGGTTATTAATTTCGTGGGTCCGGATAATATGTTGTATATAAATGTATTGAATCGCATCAGTATTGATTGCGATTGCAATGGAAATCCGGCCGAACCTGATATTCATGATATTGGAATACTGGTTTCAACGGATCCTGTCGCGATTGATCAGGCGGGAATAGATATGATTACAGCGGCGCCGAATAATGCCGCACTGTTGAACAGAATTGCCGAACGTGATGGATTGCGGACAATTCAGGCCGCGGAAAATCACAATCTGGGCAGTCGTCAGTATAAATTGGTTGATTTAGATAGATAATACAAAAGGAGAGAACATGAAAAAAACTGTATGTGCCATGATGGCAATATTGGGCACCGCATCCATCGCGGATGCCAAAACGTTGGTTGCATATTATTCACGTACCGGGAATACCGCGGCATTGGCGAATATGATTCAGGCGGCAACCGATGCCGATATATTTGAAATAAAAACCGCAGACGCAAATTATTATCCGGCCGATTACAACGAAATGACCGCGATTGCCAAACAGGAAATTGCGGATAATAAATTGGTACCAATAAACGAAATTCCGGATTTGTCGCAATATGACACCATATTTATTGGTTCGCCCATTTGGTGGGGCACAATGGCCACGCCTGTGCGCACGTTTTTGTCCCAGGCAGACTTAACCGACAAAACCGTTGCATCATTTATAACCCATGGCGGCGGCGGTGCGGGAACGTCCCACGATGATATCGCGAAAATAACACCCAACAGTCGCCATGTGGTGGGTATGTCCGCATATGGTGATACTGCCACCGCCCAGGATGTATCAGATTGGGTTAAAAATTTGGGCGAAACAGAATAAGAAAAATCATAAAAATAACCGGCATTTGCCGGTTGTTTTAATGATGTGCGGCCACGTGCAACAATACACTGATGATAAATATTATGGTTATCACGCCCAGGATGATTTTTTGTGTGCGATGTGTGTGCCCACCATGGCAATGATCGCAACTGCATTTACATTCGCGAACAACCAATGTCCATGATAACCCCAACATTAAGGCAGAAAACACAAATATCCACGGTTCCAACCAATGCGGTATGATTTCCAGGTGCGCAGATTCCGGTGCAATTAATCCAATAATGGACAATGCAATTGGCAGGCCACAGCAAAATATGTGGGGTAAAATACTGGCGATAATTCCGATTTTTACTGCTTTGTTTTTCATAATTATGTGATTTTATATATTTTAATCGTTAATACAATCATTTTTTGCAATTTATGTCTATTATTTGATTTATGTCCGTTGTGTATTGCGGCGACAATAAATCACGGTGCATTTTCCATTTGTTGTCTGATAATTCAATCGTCATTCGCACCGTGCCACGACCATATTTTTCATTTACAGAATCAATTGCGCCCATTAATTGTTCTGATTTATGGTTGTTGTGCGTTGCGAATAAATCCAATGGTTTTTGACTGTCAGATATAATTTCCGTTATGATAACACCGGCCTTTTTATAATAAAAATTTGGCCGGTACATTTTTCCCAATGCGTCCAGGGCATGTTGCATAATAATACGCGTGTCGTTTGTTGGGTATGGCAAACGCACAATTTGGGATAATTGACACTGCTGTAAATCAGTGCGGAATCTGTTCGTATTAACAAATGGCATAATTGAAACCGCGCACAGATTTTTCGCGCGTAATTTTGCCGCGCATGCGGCCGCATGACTGGCAATTGCCGGTGCCAATTCATCCAATTGCGTTATCATACGGCCGAAACTGCGCGAAGTGCAGATTTGCTTTTTATCCGGCGCGGTAATTTCCAGGTTTATGCATGATTGGCCGGTTAATTCACACCACATTCTTTCGCCCGTTATCGTCATTGTTTTTCGGACATAGGAACGGGGTAATTGTGTAAAATCATATGCCGTTTTTATTCCCAATTTATTCAATCGCCCGGTTAACCGTCGCCCAATTCCCCAAACATCGTCAATGGGCGTCATTTTTAATGCGGTTATGCGTTTATCGTCTGTATCAATAACACAGACCCCGTTGTATGCCGGAAATTTTTTTGCAAAATGATTTGCAATTTTGGCCAAAGTCTTGGTGGGTGCAATACCAATAGATACGGGAATACCACTGGATCGCGATACATATTGGCGAACGGTTGTGCCAAATGATTTTAAATCATCTGTGGGCGGGACGATAAAAAACGCTTCATCAATGGAATAAATTTCCATTTTATCCACCTGTTCGGCCAACAATGCCATAACCCGCCGCGACATATCGCCGTACAGCAAATAATTGGATGAAAAAGCAAATATTTTTTTGTCTGCGATTAATTGTTTGATTTTAAATGCGGGCGTTCCCATGGGTATGCCCATTGCTTTAACCTCGTTTGAACGGGCAATAACGCATCCGTCATTATTGCTGAGCACGACAACAGGTCTGTTTCGCAATGCCGGGTTGAATGCGCGTTCACAACTGGCGAAAAAATTATTACAATCCATTAATCCAAACATGTTTTATCTCAGTGGTGTTTGCGTATTGAATACATCACGATTCCCCATATGATAAAGTCGTTTTCCGGGGTTATCTTAATCGGTGTGTATTCATCATTCGCAGGTACCAGCCAAACATTTTTTGGTCCGATTTTTATATACTTTATTGTGAATTCGCCATCAATAAAGCACACCGCAATATCCCCATTTTTTGGTTTCAATGATTTGTCGATTATCAGTAAATCGCCGTCAAAAATTCCGGCGTCTTTCATACTGTCCCCGCGAACGCGGCCCATAAATGTTGATACCGGATGCGGAATCAGTTCTTTGTTTAAATCAATTGGGGATTCCATATAGTCATCTGCCGGACTGGGGAATCCTGCCTGAATACTGGTATTATGATAGGATATTGTGATATCGGTTGTCAAATCAATCGGATGAATGTCCAAAACGCCTGGTCGGCGGGAATCTGTGGGTTTTGCCATTTTTCTCTCCGGGTAATTTATAAATAAACATTAAATAAATCTCCCACACCGGTACACAGGTATGATAGCCTGGGAAAAAGAAGAAAGTGTGTGCGTTTAATAAATTATCCCGTGTGATTTTGTTCTTAGGTTCAATGCCAACATTTTAGTTTAAGATTAAACAGTTTAATCAAAGGAAATCTGAATGATGGATGCACTGATATATTTCGCAGGTGGATGTTTTTGGGGAATGGAAAAATATTTCGCGTCAATTAATGGCGTTAATGATGTCCAGGTCGGATATGCCAATGGCACAACACCAAATCCGACATACCAAGATGTCATCAATGGTTCTGGCCATGCCGAGGTTGTACGCATATCATATAATCCAGATGTCGCCCCATTGCCATTTCTGTTGGACAGGTTTTATGATGTAATTGATCCAACGTCTGTCAATCGCCAGGGAAACGATATCGGAATTCAATACCGCAGCGGAATATACTATGTTAATGATGCAGATTTACCGGTTATTGAAAATTCTTTGGCGAAACTGAAAATGCGTTATACAAAACCAATTGCCATAGAGGTTCGCCGTCTGGAAAATTATTACCAGGCCGAAGAATATCATCAAAAATACTTAAATAAAAACCCGAACGGATATTGCCATATTGGACCAGATGCATTTGCGCGTGCACGTGATGCAAAACCAACAAAATATGAAAAAAAGACTGATGAACAACTGCGCCAGGAATTAACCCAGGCCCAATACGACGTTGTAAAAAACAATGCCACCGAACAACCGTTTAACAACCAATATTATGACAATCATGAACCGGGCATTTATGTTGATGTTGCAACAGATGAACCGTTGTTTGCATCAACTGCCAAGTTTGATTCTGGAACCGGGTGGCCCAGTTTTACAAAACCAATAAACCCCGCGTCTATTGTTGAAAAATCAGATACATCCCACAATATGCATCGGACCGAGGTCCGCAGTAAAACCGGTGATACGCATTTGGGGCATGTGTTTAATGACGGTCCGGTGTCCGCGGGTGGTATGCGTTATTGCATTAACAGTGCGGCATTAAAATTTATTCCAAAAAGTGAAATGGTAAACCAAGGATACGGCGAATATATGTATTTGTTTGACGATAAATAACGGCGATAAAATCACCAAATATGTTGGCGTCCCCACCGGGACTTGAACCTGGATTTAATTCTTAGGAGGAATTTGTTCTATCCAATTGAACTATGGGGACCGCGAACTATATTTTATTCACCTATTTTTAATATTGCAAGTTGTAATCACGACTTGTATAATACCCGAAACAAAAGGGAAAGGTATGGGAAGCAGATTGATTGGATACGGTTCGTATTTGCCAGACAAGGTTATGACCAATCAAGATTTTGAAAAAATTATGGATACATCAGACGAATGGATTGTTCAACGCACCGGTATGCGTGAACGCCATTTTGCCGCGCCGGATGAAACGGTTGCAGATATGGCAACAATCGCGGCCCAGCGTGCGCTGGATAATGCAAATCTGAAAATTGATGATATTGATTTAATAATTGTTGCAACAACAACGCCTGAATTGGATTTTCCGTCCGTCGGTGTCCAGGTCCAGGGTCGTTTAAATGCCGCGCGAAATATCCCCGCATTTGATGTTCGTGGTGCATGCACCGGATTTATTTATGCTTTGCATTGCGCGCGCGCGTTCTTTACCGCCGGCATGCACCAGCGTATTATGTTAATCGGTGCGGAAAAAATGACACGCTTTATTGATTGGTCTGACCGCAGTACGGCCGTATTGTTTGGTGATGGTGCGGGTGCATTAATATTTGAACATTCCACGTCCAGTTATTCTGGAATAATTGACACCGTTGTTATGGCCGACGGCAAAGAATTTGACATGCTGCATGGCAGTTGTGATCATAAAATTTTGATGAATGGCCCCGAAACATATAAAAAGGCCGTATCATTAATGCCCCAGGCGGCAAATTACATAATGGAACATGCCGGTATTACGGCGGATAATGTTGATTGGATTATCCCGCATCAGGCAAACCTGCGCATTATTCAAAGTGGGGCGGGGCGTTTGGGATTTCCATTGGAAAAGATATTGGTAACCGTTGATAAACATGCAAATACCAGTGGCGCATCAGGCGTATTGGCATTGGCATACGGGTTTGACAATGGTTTAATTAAACATGGTCAGTTAATTTTGTATCCCGCATTCGGCAGTGGTCTTACCTGGGGTGCGGCATTAATCAGGGTGTAAAACATGGCAACAATAACCAGAAGTGATTTTGCGGCGCGTTTGCGCGAACGTTTCGGACTGACAACGGCCGATGCGTATAAATTAATTGATGTAATATTTGAAGAAATCCAGGAATCTTTGATTCATGGCGAAGAGGTTAAGTTTGCCGGATTTGGCAGTTTTAAAATCTTGACCAAGCCACAACGTATGGGCCGCAACCCCAAAACAGGCGAAGATGCAATTATTTCTGCACGCCGTGTTGCGGCGTTCCGCCCCAGCAATGAATTCAGAAAACTGGTTGCGAAATAATAATCCGGGCGCCGATTTTCGGCGCATCAGGTGGGTCTGATTAATTTCCTTTTATTTCAAAACGTGTTGACAAATACCATATTGGTGGGTATGGTGTCGTTATGAAATAAAAGGTAATACAATGAAAAACCAGGTATATCGTCGTACGATCTTAACCCAACCGGAAATATCCAGATTGTTGGGCGAAGATTTATCAAATGTTGTTTTTTATAATTACCAATCTAAAAAGTGGGGCGCAACCCATTACCATGGCCATCAAATATTATTTCAAAACAGTGTGCATGGTATGTTTGATACAATGCGAAAAATTCAGGAACAAGAACCCCAAATGCAGGGTCGTCATGTTGTATTAAATGCATTCAAGACAACCAGCCCAGCGTCGTTTGATAAATTGTATTCGTTTAAAAACGATGTTCCATTTGTGCTGGATACATCAATTGCGGCCAATCAAATAATATTTAACGAAGAAACCGCCCAGTTTCAGGCAGTTCCTGCCGGTTGGTTTTATGTTATGGATACACCGTCTGTTGACGCAGCCGCAGGTTTGGGCATGGCATATTTTGCCGAGGCATTAATAATGCAACCGGCCGTGCGTCAAAAATTTATATCCGGATACCAGAAAACCAGATAAACACACAAAAAATTGTATCGCCCGATAATCGGGCGGTTTTTTTTGTGGCAATTTATTCTTAAATATTATAAAATAATTCATGTAATAGGGAACCCTGTTGCCGAGTCTACAAAAACTCGTACTAAAGTCGCCTGCAGGCGTAAAATGCTTCAACAACCGGGTTGTGAAAACCACGTAGATATGTTGGGGTTGTTATTTTAGTGGTGTTTTTATGGACTTTGGCGGCATGATTTCTGCGTGGGATATATTTTTATCTGGCATTGGTATTTCGTTTGGGATATCATGCAAATTGCATTAGGTTCACTATTATGCGAGGCTACAAAACCTCTGACTAAAGTACGTTTAAGACGTTAAATACCCCAACCAATGGTTGGAGGCCGGGGATATATCAAAATAACCCGGGCAGTAAACTTTAGTATTGTTTTGTACCTCCAACCACCTTGTTTTTGGTGGTTTTATATTTATAGTGTGTTTATAAACATGCCCTGGTTTGTCTTTACCTCATCCACACATACTTGTTAAGGCATTTCCGGGGCACCTTTTTTTATAATTTTATTACCATAATTTAACGCGTTCGTCGGGCGCGATGTACAATTTATCTGATGGGGTAATTCCAAATGCGTCATACCACGCGTTAATATGCGGCAATATACCGTTTACGCGGTTCGGGCACAGGGAATGTTCATCCATTTTGGTCAGACGCAACATCTCCGCGTATCGTATATTTTGCGCCCATGCGCCGGCATATGCGATAAAGAAACGCATATCTGGTGTTAATCCATTGACTTCGTTTGAAGGTATGCCAAAGTTTTTATACGCGGTAAACGAAATTGTTATGCCGCCGTAATCTGCCAAATTTTCACCCAATGTAAATGTTCCGTTTGCATTAATGCCCGGTGCCACAACGATATTGTCAAAGAACCGGCGCATTACGTCTGCACGTTCATCAAAACCGGCTGCATCCGTTGTGGTCCACCAATCACGCAGGTTTCCATTTTTATCAAATTTGCGGCCGGAATCATCAAATCCATGGGTCATTTCATGGCCAATAATGCTGCCAATTGCGCCATAATTAAATGCATCGTCTGCGTCCATATCAAAGAATGGATATTGCAGTATCCCCGCCGGGAAACAAATTTCATTTGTTGATGGGTCATAATATGCATTTATTTCATGTGCATTCATGTACCATAATGTCGGATCATTTTTCTGGCCAATTTTATTCAACCAAAAATCATCCTCAAACACCGCAACACGAACCATATTTTCCCACAATGAATCTGTATCACTGATGACCAGTTTACTGTAATCGCGCCATTTGTCGGGGTATCCAATTTTTGCCCGGAATGTGTTCAGTTTGGCGATTGCCTTTTCCTTGGTTTCATCGGACATCCAATCAACGGATTCAATTCGCATCGCATATGCCCGCCGCAGGTTTTCAACCAATTGCTGCATACGTTTTTTTGCCGCGGCCGGAAAATATTTATCAACATATAAATGGCCGATTTCTTCACCCAGTGTTCCGTCCAACAATGCGACCGCACGTTTCCAACGTGCTTTTGGTTCTTTTTGTCCGGCCATTGTACGATTATAAAAATCAAATGTGATATCGTATGTTGCATCGTCCAACAAAGTATCCGCCGCGCCCGCCATGCGATATTTCAAATATTGTTTGATTAATTCCAAATCCGTATCGTTCATAATTGCGATTGATTCCGCAATGGCTTCTGGTTGGCCAATGTTTATGTATTTGGCCGCCGTTGCACCACGGGCAACCAAATATTTATCCCAATCAAATCCCGGAAATTTTGCGCGGATTTGGTCAATGGACATTTTGTGATAATTCGCATGTGGATCGCGCAGTTTTTCTTTGGGATAAAATGAACGTGCCATACGTTCTTCCAGTGCGTATATCTTATCGGCGTCCGCATTGATGCCGAAATTTTTCATTTGCGCGGCAATAAATTGTTTATATTTTTTTCGTATTTCCTGGGATTTTTCATCCGTATCAAAATAATAATCACGCGACAGGCCAGTTCCACCCTGGGCAATGTTATACAGAAAATGTTCGCTGTCCATTTCATCCAATGCAACACCGTCGCCCCAAAATGCAGATGTAATTTTAAACATGCGCCCCAGGTATTCCGGTAAATCCGCCGCGGATTTAATTGCGTCTATTTCGGCCATGTATGAATTAAGGGGCGATGTTTTTTCAGAATTCAATTTGTCTGCATTCATTGCAATTTTGTACAAAGTGCCGATTTTTCCGGTATCTGTTTCTGCAATTTCACGCACGCGTTTCAGGTTTGTATCTATTAAAACCTCAATCGTGCCATATCGTGTGTAATCATCCGGTATTGGATTTTTGTTCGCCCAACCGCGCGTTGCATAATTATAAAAATCATCGCCGGGTCGTACGGATAAATCCATGTTTTCTGTTTTAATGCCTGGGTTCATTACTTTCTCCTTTGGGGCCGTTGAAAAATATGCGAATGCAATCGCAAATGCAACGGCCAATATTCCAATTATGTTCAGAAATTTGTTCTTCATTTTTTACCTGATTAAGTTTACCAATAAATCATCCAAAATCAACATACCTTTTTCGGTGGCAGAAATTCTGGCATCATTGTGCGTGTGTATCAATTCTGGATGCGTGGATATATAATCTGGATTTATAATTGCCAAAACGTCCGGCGTTAATTTTACACCGCGGATTGTGCGCATTCCCATTATAATTTTTTCTGTGGCGCGGGTTATATCGTTCATCGGTTCATATCGCGCGCCGTCGCCCATTTGTTCGTACCAAGTATTTTCCACATACACCCGTCCCGCGGCGCCACGCCCAATACCAATATATGGTGCGCCATCCCAAATGTTTTGATTATGACGGCATTCATTGCCGGGGATGCAGTAGTTTGAAACCTCGTACCGGGGCAGGGCCAGTGTATTGGCGATTGTTTCATACATTTCGGCCATTTCATCATTGGTCGGCATTTGCAAATTCATTTTTCCAAATGGTGTATCTGGGTCAATCGTCAATTCATACATTGAACAGTGTGATAACCCCAAATCGTTAATTTGATGACATAACCTGGCAACATATTGGGCATTTTCCCCCGGCAGGCCGTATATAAAATCGGCTGATACGCGTATTCCGGATTTTTTTGCAGAATAAATCAGTTCCCGCGCATCATCTGCATTATGGCGCCGGCCCATCCAACACAATTTGTCATCATCCAACGATTGAACACCAATGGAAATACGGTTTACACCGGCTGATATAAATTCATGCAATCGCGCGTCGTCTAATGTGGCGGGGTTGGCCTCTATGGTGATTTCACAATCAGGGTTAATATTGAATTTTTCGCGCATATGGTGCATAATCGTATGAAATATTTCGGTCGGCATCAAAGACGGTGTTCCACCCCCAAAAAACACGGTGGGTACGGAAATTTTGCCCAGTTTTGTTGCCCAATAATTTATTTCTGAAATTATACCGCCACAATATCCGTCCCAATCCGGCGCCGCACATGGATGCGAGAAAAACGCGCAATAATTGCACTTGGATATGCAAAATGGCACATGGATATAAATATTATGCGGGTGTATCATGCGGTTATCTTAAACCAATTGGTTAAAAAATCCAGAATTCTGTTGCAGGTAAATGCGCGTGGTTAAAATTTCTTTTTATGGTTCGCTTTTTATGTTATAATACAAAAAACAATGCAAGTTATGAAAACCAGTATTATATCAATTTTTGCCGGTATTTTCGCCCCTGTTGCGGCATTCGCCGCCAACGAAGGTGTGCCGTCATATTATCAAACTGATAACGGCCCCAATGCAAACCAGGCATCGTATAATCAATATGCGAACCAGGGATATACCAAATATGTTGGCCAAACCGGTAATAAACAGGTGGTCAGCAGTCGTTCTTATTCATATCAAGTGCCACGTGCAACAACGCCTGTGCTGTCGGGTAATATGACACCAAATGGTATTGCATTACCGGCCGAAGATAATCATCGTACCAGCATTTATGCCGAATATTCCCGTCGTTTTGCAGATTTTGAATTTGAAACCGGTGTAAATTCTATTTTGGAATGGGATGACATGGTCTTTAACGAGGTCAGCGTCGGTGCCCAGCACGTTTTCAGTATTCGCAATTTTGATATGTTTGCATATGGCAAATATACATATGGTTCCATGGAACATGGCGGTTTGTCCATGGATTATGATTTGGAACCATTTGATTATGCAAAACCCAGCGAAGGCATTTTTACAATTTCCATGGGTGATCAATCCGGGCGCAGCAATCATTTTAAATTCGGCATTGGCGCGCATCATATTTGGGATATTGGTGGGTGGAAATTATCACCATCGTTTGGTTATGAAATATTCAAACATAATTTGGAAATGTCTGACCATTTGTACCCAAATCCTGGCATTTATTTGCCATTGATGACGGACAAAGGCGATTATGTTTATGGGGACGCATCGGGTCATTATTATACTTTGCCCGTCGGGACCGAGGCACCAACCGATTGGTACCAGGTTTGTATGTCGCCCGAAGACATTAAATTGGTCCAGGCCCCCGGCAGTGGTTTTATTGATTTGGGAACGTCCCTGGTGACGGGCGATTATGACCCGAACATGGGTGATATTCCATGGGGTGTGGATGCCGGTGAATGCGTAATTATTGGTGGTGATGGTCCGGTAAAAATTTCGGGCACAACACATATTTACAACACGACGTGGAGTGGTTTTTACATCGGTCTGGAAATTGAAAAGCAAATGACGCTGTCTGACAAATTGCGCTTTTATTTTCAATTGGGATTGCCGAAATATTCATCCGAAGGCATTTGGCCAAATCGTGATGATTGGCAACAAAACCCCAGTTTCTTGGACGAAGGCAGCAATGGCGCATATTCTTATGAAGCCGAAATGGAATACAACCTGAAATTGTCTGACCGCATGCAATTGGCATTAAAGGTTGATACGAATTGTTTCCATGTTGGTAAAATCGGTGGTGAATTGTACATCGCAGAATATACCCAGTTCTTGGTTGACGCAAATGGGCAATACATTTTGGACGATAATGGTTTGCCAATTTTGGAAACCGTGGCCGCCCACACCGAATACATCAGCGACCAGTTAAAACGTGCCACATGGCAATCTTTTGGTGTGCATATCGGTCTGAAATACGCTTTTTAGGTTAAACACATGAAAAACAATAAATACATATCACGCCTGTGTGGCGCGGTCGTGCTGTGCGCATTGGCCAATACTGCAATTGCCGCACCCAATGGGACGCCGCGTCCGGCCACGCCCGCGGCCGGTGTTGCGCCCGTGGTCCCGGTTGCGGCAAATAAAACCGCCGACCGCGGTGTATTTGACATGGAACGGTGGGGCGAAATTCTGGATGATGTACGCACCCGCGCCGTGGCACAAAACATTTCCAATGAAACAATAAATGCAACGTTGAAATCACCGGCGTTTATACCGCGAATTGTAAAAAGTGATAAAAATCAATCTGAATTTAAACTGACCCTGAATCAATACTTGGACCGCACCGTTAACCAAACCAGAATAAAAAATGGTAAAAAAATGCGTGCAACATATCCGACCATGTTAAAACGCGTGGAAGAAAAATATGGTGTTCAACCGCATGTTATTTTGGCGTTCTGGGGAATGGAATCAAATTATGGCCAATACAAAGCGGCACATAAATTAACAGATGCATTTTTAACATTAATGTACGAAGGACGGCGCGCGACATTCTTTGGCAATCAATTATTGGCGCTGATGAAAATCGCCGATGATAATGGATTGGATATAAATGATATTCATGGCAGTTGGGCCGGTGCCATGGGTCATTTCCAATTTATCCCAACAACATTGGCCGCGTACGGGGTTGACGGAAATGGCGACGGGCGGGTTGATATTATTCACAGTGTTGGCGACGCCATGTACAGTGCCGGAAATTACCTGAATAAACTGGGGTGGGATGCGAACCAGCGTATTGTTCGCCGCGTTATATTGCCGGCCGATTTTGATGTTTCATTATTGGACGGTAAAACCAAGAAATCTTTGTATGAATGGGACGCAATGGGTGTTGTAAATCCCGATGGGTCGCCTTTGCCGGTGGCGGATATGACGGCGGGTTTGGTTGCAGATGTAAATGCAATTAATGACGCGCGCGCGTTGGCCGCCGTATCACAATATGACGATCCAAATAATCTGGATACCGACGTCGCCCCGCAACCCGTTATAACAGCGTTTCTGACATATCCGAATTTTTATCGTATAAAAAAATGGAACAGTTCAAATTGGTATGCAATTGCGATTGCAATGCTGGCAGATGAATTGAAATAATTGGCATCTTACCGATTTTCGGCAATTGTCTGATTTATCAAATCAACAATATCTTGGGTAATTTTTTCAGGGCAAAAACGTTCCAGGCCATTTGTTGCATTGCGTTTTATTTCTGCGATGTTTACCTGATTGGTGTAAACATCGCGCATTGCCTGGGCCAATGCGGCCGTGTCGCCCGGTGTAAACAAAATTCCAGCCCGGCCATCCATTAATATTTCGCGTGGCCCGTTTGGACAATCCGATGATATATTCAGTGTCCCGACCGACGCGTTTTCCAATAATACCATCCCCAGACCTTCGTTATATGATGATAAAATATGTGCAATTGCACCGCGCATATATCCAAATGGTACAGGATTTGCACCAACAAAGGCGATATATCCGCCTGACGGTAATTTTTTCACCAATTCACGTAAATTTCGCATTTGATTACCGTCGCCAACAATAACCAATTTTACATCTGGGCCATTTTGTGATGTCCAAAATTCATCAAATGCGCGAATAATTGTTTCGTTGTCTTTGTCTGCATCCAAACGCGACACGGCCAGAAAATATTGGCCTGGATATGTTGGCATTTGGTCGGCGATAAATTTTATGCGCGCAGGTTCCACCGGATTATATATGCGAACAATTTTATCACCCAGTGCCGGATATATGGATTTGAATTCATTCATGAAATTATCGGTCAAACAGACAATTTTTGCGTAATGCGGTACCAGGCGCGCAAAATGGTTTTCATTAAAGTAATTAACCGACCCATGAATCCATGTAATCTTGGGCTGGGGCAGGGTGCGCACAATCTTGTCAAAGGAACAATTTTTATAATCAATTATTATATCGCAATCGTCAAACGCACCGCGACGCAGATTAATAAAATTGCGATATTTTTTGTACAGACTGTACATAATTTTGCGAATGTTGGTCAGTGGAAACACCGACATAAATTTTTCGGCATAATCAAATAAATGGCCACATGGATATAATATCCGCAAAGGTACATTATGCCGGGCAAACCATTCGCGATAAAACGGTTCGCGCATACGGTGCAGCATATAAACAATGATATTTATATCTTGGCGCTGGCGCAGTTCATCCAATGTTTGTATAAAAACAGATTCTACACCACCGATTACCATATTTGGAATACAAAACGCGACAGTTGGTTTGGTCATCTATTTTACCCCGGCCCACATACAATTTCTGATATTCATTCGCGCATACCCGTGTTGGGATAATTTGTGAACGGATGTACCAGTATTAAACATAAAACAATCCTTTGCGTGTGCGAACAAATATGTCCCGGGGATGCCACCATACTTATTTAACACAGGATAATATAACTTTTCCGCAATCACAAGTGGAAATAAAAACAATTGAAAACGGCGCGTTTCTTTGATATTCTTCCCACTATATATCATATATAAAAGGATTTATTTATGGCTATTAAGGTTCGTGATTACGAAGTTCGCCTGACCCGCAACAAAGAAGAACGTCGCCAGGTGCGTGCACTGCGTTATGACGTTTTTGTAGAAGAAGAGGGCGCATCCGCCACCGAAGAACAAAAAAATTTACGCGAAGAATACGATTCCTTTGACCGTTTTGCCGAATACTTGGCGGTTTTTCATAACGGTCGTGTCGTGGGTACGTATCGTATTATTGACCGAAATGCCGCAGAAAAAATGGGCGGATTTTATACTGAATCCGAATATAATATTTCCAAAATAAAAAAATATTCCGGCAATATTGCAGAAATGTCGCGCGCGTGCGTTGCACGTGAATATCGTGAAAATGCATTGGTGATGCGAATGCTGTGGGCCGGATTGGGTGAATACATTGTTCGTCGCAGAATTGGTGTTTTGTTTGGCGTTGCGTCATGGGTTGGTTCCAAACCCGCAGATTCTGCCCAGGCGATATCTTATTTATACTATAATCATTTGGCACCACTGAATATGCGCGCAACCGTACTGACAGAAAACTTTGCGCAGGGTGTTAATCCGAAATTATCGCGCATGAATATTTTGCCGCCTGCATTTGTTGACGAAGAAGATGCACGCCGTCAAATGACACCATTAATTAAGGGATATCTGCGTTTGGGCGCCACATTTGGCAAAGGCGTGTTTATTGATAAACCCTTTAATACATATGACGTATTCGTCATGATTCAAACCAGACATATTGACCGTGCATATCAGAAACATTTCTTGGGACGCGAAAATGCACTGGAAGGATTGGTTGCCGATGACAAAGACGGCGTCATAAAAACCATTGGTAAAATTGTTGCGTTCCCGGTCAAGGGCCCGTTCAAGGTTATGCGTGCATTTGTTGATTTCTTGCTGCGCGAAGATGCGGTGGATGCCGAATTCGTGGAAGATACCAAAGAATCAGAAGAGGGCGAGGATTAACCATGGCACGCGTCAAACGTCAAAATATATTCAACACCACCGCCGCAGTAATAAAATTTACACTGTTCTGGATAATGGTGATGTTGCAATTGCCAATAATAATATTATTGCCACGGGGACGCATATCGGTGTGGTATATGCGCGTGTTCATGGGAATATTATTGGCTTTGGCGGGTATACGGATTAAAACGCATGGCAAACTGTCTGAACATCGGCCGTTGCTGGTTATATCTAATCATATTTCTGTATTTGAAATCGCAACTTTTCCGGTCGCATTCGGGGGCAGTTTTATTGCCAAAAAAGAAATTGAATCATGGCCGGTGGTTGGTTGGGTCGCAAAAAAATTTGGTGTGATTTTTGTTGACCGTCGTCCATCGCATGCGATTGATGCATTACAGGTTGTTCAGCGAACGGTTAAAACGGTTAAATATCCAATGTTTTTGTTTCCCGAAGGCACAACCACAAACGGCGCATATGTAAAACAATTTAAAAGCACGCTGTTTAATTTTGTTGAAAATTCCGATGTGTTGGTGCAACCTATGGCAATGCATTATCGGTTCCGTGATGGCACACCGATATCAGATGCAGATTTGGCCGAACATTTTGGATATTTTGACAATGCCAAACAAGATATGGGGCCCAAATGCACGCGTGAACGCAGCGCATTTGGCCAGGTATTTCACATAATGATGCTGGGCGGATTTCGGGTTGAAATAACAATAATGCCGCCACCGCCTTTGGCGGGCATGAACAGAAAACAAATTGCAGAAACGCTGCAAAAAATCGTCTCAGACAAATATATGGAATTAAAAGATAAAAAAATTAAATAGGAAGACACAAAAAATGAAAACAGCAATCACACCAACGCGTTCAGAAAATTTCAGCGAATGGTACCAGAATTTAATAGTTGCGGCGGATTTGGCAGAAAATTCGCCTGTTCGTGGTTGTATGACCATTAAACCATATGGTTGGGCAATTTGGGAATTAATGCGTGATGAAATGGATAAACGTATCAAGGCACAGGGCGTACAAAACGCGAATTTCCCATTGCTGATACCCATAGAATTTTTTAATAAAGAGGCCGAACATGTTGCCGGTTTTGCCAAGGAAGCCGCGGTTGTCACCCACTATCGTTTAAAGATGATTGATGGCGCATTGCAGCCCGATCCTGATTCAAAACTGACAGAACCATACATCATTCGTCCAACATCCGAAACAATTATTGGCGAAGCGATGTCGCGTTGGGTGCAATCATATCGTGATTTGCCATTAAAGTTGAACCAATGGGTAAATGTAATGCGTTGGGAAATGCGTCCGCGTATGTTCCTGCGTACGGCTGAATTTAACTGGCAAGAAGGCCATAATGTTTTCGCCACACATGACGAAGCAAACGCCGATGCGCGCAAAATGCATCGGGTTTATGGTGATTATATGCGCGATGTTTTGGCAATTCCTGTTATTATGGGTGAAAAAACACCCGAAGAACGCTTTGCTGGGGCCGACCACACATATACAACTGAACAGATTATGCAGGACGGCAAGGCATTACAGGCCGGCACATCGCATGACCTGGGCCAGCATTTTGCAAAATCGTTTGGTATTCAATACCTGGGTACGGATGGCAAATTGGCACATGCATGGACAACCAGTTGGGGAACATCAACGCGTATGATGGGTGGTTTGTTTATGGTGCATTCTGATGATGACGGTTTGGTTTTGCCGCCGGCTGTTGCGCCATATCAAATTGTAATTATTCCCATTACCCGTGAAGACACCGCCGCGTCATTAAACGAATATGCGGAAAAACTGGGCAATGAATTACGTACCGTCGGCATTCGTGTTTTGGTTGATACGACCGATATGCGCGCCCCAGATAAAATGTGGAAATGGATTAAGCGTGGCGTTCCATTGCGCGTGGAAATCGGTGCCCGTGAAATGGACGCAAACCAGGCCACCATTACGCGTCGTGATTTGGGCCGTGATTCCAAACGCACAATCGCGGTGTCTGAATTGATTGCAGACGCAAAAAAAATCATGGATGAAATTCAGCATGATATGCTGGCTGCGGCACAAGCACGAAATAAAACAATGATTCATGATGTGGCGGATTTAGATGCGCTGGATACTGAATTAAATAAAGGCACAGTTGGATTTTTCCGTATTAAATATGACCTGACGACAAACGATAAATTTGAAGGTCTGATGGAAAAGTATAAAATAACGCGCAGATGTTTGGATGATAACGATCCAACATATGTTTTTGTTGCCAAATCATATTAAAAATGCCCCGTGCGGGGCATTTTTTTATGATATATAGTTCGTTTCACGAACAACGTATCACGAAAAAATCCCCCAAATGGGGGATTTTTACATATTTGGAATTACAATCATGTCGTTATAATATCCCAAGAATCGCGAACCAGTTGTACAATAAATCTTTTGCAGGGAATCTTTGTATTCGCGGACCGCACTGACCCAGCGATTTTCAATATCGCTTTGTGCGCCCTGGTATCCGACAAATGCACCCAATGCGCCGCCCGCACCGGCACCAACCAATG
This sequence comes from Pseudomonadota bacterium, assembly GCA_023402015.1. Taxonomy (GTDB): domain Bacteria; phylum Pseudomonadota; class Alphaproteobacteria; order Rs-D84; family Rs-D84; genus Enterousia. Next base: position 35,256 of record JAEXCU010000013.1, read on the forward strand.
TACTTTTCAATCGGGCCTTGTTGCCGAAATCAATTATACCGCCATCTTCGGCATCAACCATCATCGGATAAAAATCATCCAAAGAATATGTCGTATCCGCCGGCAGTTCATATGATTCCCCGCGTGGTGTACGACCATATATTGTCGCGTTGGAATTCGTAGATTTCCATTTGCGCCAATCAGACCGTTTTGCACCAAACGTTTTATTCAATGTGCTGGTTATCGGAATCATGGCCGCGATTTGTCTGTCTGGGATACCTGCGGATTCAATTTTCGCATAAACGCCGCTGTTGCCGCCCGGACCCGGTAAAATATATTTACCGGTTGAATCAGACACCAAATGATATTGTTTACTGGCATTTGCCAATATTTCTTCAAATTGACGTTCGCCAATTTCTTCCATGTCTTTGTTTGGATATTCGGATAATTTTATGGCAACCAATTCTTTGGTTTCGCATTTTTTCATGTCTGCATCACAGACAACGGTTGTGCTGTTATCACTGATGTTAAAAAACGCAGTTTTATCATTTCCCAGTGGCGTATTTGTAACAACCATACCCCACAGACATTTTTTTTCGCCGCCGTTAATTTTGCAATCTTCTATCCGTAATACTGAATCACCCGCCGCGACCATGTTGCCCATAACACCGCCCGCCGCCGCATTCACACCGGTGGATAAAATAACATCGCCGCCTGTTTTGCCGGCATATGCATTGCCCGCCATTAACGCAGCCCCGGACACGGCACCAATCAGTGTGCTTTGTGTTTTATGTTTGCCGCCGCCCAACAGACTGTCGTTGCCAATTTCATTCTTGCCGGCCATATTCCCAGTCAGTCCGCCAATGATTGTTCCCGCGGCGATTTTAATACCGGCGTTTTTTTTCTGTTCGTCATTCATAACACGGATAACGTCGTCCATTGTTGGTTCATTATCGGCCGGGAACACAACACTGATTGCGTCGGTTGTATATGATGCATCAGGGAATTCAGAAATATTACATTTAACGGCGTCCCCAGATGCCAAGTTCGCACGTGCCAATACCAAATCGGCACCATTTGGTCCCATTTGATATCCACGCATTTCAACAACGGCAACGCACGTTCCGGCGCCACCCGCGCCCATGCCCAGCGTTGGTTTGTCCCATGCAAATTCACCATTTGGGTAAATATTTGCGCACGATTCCAAATTGCCGATACCAACAGTGGCATTTTTATCGCCACGCGCAATTTGCGCGGCCAATGCAGAATTTGCAACCCGAATTGGTAATGTTATTTCTGTGTTATTTTCAACATCCGCAGTACCTTCAACAGGGACAGTGCCCATATTGGTATTTGATTGTTGATATTGCGGTTGCGCCCGCATATTTTGATTATATGCGTTTGGATTTCCCCGCGTGGAATTTGTAACCCGAATGGCGGCATCAGACGGCATAACCATCAGGGCCGCCGCGGCCGCAAACAAAGAATAATGAATAACTGAAATCTTTTTTTTCATTATTTAAATCTTTATCCCGGGATTAAAATTGCAATCTTAGTCTGACACCCACGTCAATGGATCCCAACCGGCCACTTTCCACCCAATTGGTATAATGGAAAACGGTTGGAATATCAGATGGATATTCGCCAGTTGGCGTACCGGTGCCATCACCGTACCATTCGGTTTGCGAAACGACAACGCTGCCCGATGTTTTAACCTTGCCCAGATTTGCGTATCTGACAAAAAAGTCCAGTTTAATTCCGCCATCCAGTTCGGTTGTAACACCGCCTTCAAACATAAATGCCAATTGTTCCGCTGTACCACCATTGTGATATGCATAAATATCAGATACGCCCGTTACGTCGCCTGCACCGGCCTGGGTCGGATCCATTTCAGAATAAAAAGTACTGTCATATACGACATAGTCGGCAATTGTGTTTAATGAAATACCAACACCAGCGCCGATATATGGACGCAACATTCCCCCTGCGATATATCCGGTAAATGAATCAATGTTATAATAAACATTCAACATTGTTGCGTTGGCCGTGATTGCGCCCCCGTCAACCTGGGCATCAACAAAACCACCAACACCATCAGATGTTTTAACAATATTTGGATAACTGATTCCTGAATAACGCAAATAAGAAAAATCGGCGCGGAAATCATTGTTAATTGCCGCACCCACAGAAATCTGCAATGGGATTACGGTATCTGTGTCAAAATCTGCATCCTTGAACGCACCCGGTGCAAAGAATGCATTTTTTTCATTTTTATAATCGGCCGACATTGACCCGGAAACACTGGCGGCATATGCGGCGGAAACGCCGATGTATAACCCACTGTCCGCCAGGCGGTCATAATCTTCGGCCTGGTAATATCTGCGCCCGGCATTTGTTGCGGCGGAACCAACCTGGGGCAGTGCACCGGTTATACGCGTTGGACTGGCCGCATTAGAATTTGTGGTGGTCGTGGAAACAATCGTACTGCTTTGCGATGGCAAATATACCACCTGGCCCTGGGCATTTGTCGCCTGATAGGATGGATACGCCGGATATGCCGCATTTGCGGATGACAGCGCACCCATACAAATACCGACAGATATGGCAAAAAAACTGATTTTTTTCATTCTCGTTCCATTTTCCTTTTAAGGTATTATAACACAAAAACGATGCAGGTAAAAGCATTTAGTATTCCCACCAACTGCCCAGAAAATAAAAAATCCCGCCGGTAAAAGGCGGGATTTGTGTCCAATATATGTTATATTTTTTTACTTTTTTAACTTAAAAAGTAAAGTTCACGCGAACGCCAACTTCGGCCTTGACATCCGTACCGTTTTGGGATTTTTCCTTGGCGGTATCAAATGTGTATTCGCCATACAATGCAACCTGGGCATGCTGGGTCATTTGCGTTGCCCAAGACAGACCAATGATGTATTCATCAAATCCATCCTGCATGTCGGCCAGTTGTTTTTCCAATAATGTTTTTAACATGTTCAACTGTTGGCCTTCAACCGCGGTCGTGATTTTTTCTACACCCTGGCTGGCATGGTGATTATATCTGAACCATGCACCCGTGCTGATACGGTCGGACCACTGGTAAAACGCGTTCAGACCTGCGCTGACTTCCCATGTAGATTTCAATTCAGCAGAAATCTGATTTGGCGCATATGCCCCCGCCAAGAATTGTGCAGTTGTTGCCATAACAGGCGTACTGCCATTCATACCGGCAATAAACTTATGTTGGTTATCGCCCGCCAAGCGTATCATATTGTTGTCATCGCCAAATGAACGCAGGGCTTCTACGAATGCGCTGGTGGTAAATTTGTCATTCCAAACGCGACCGAATTTGGTTCCGAAATGCAATCCCCACATACCATTGGAATAGTTATCATAATCCATAACACCTGAAACATTTGGTGTTGGAACCAGGCTATTAACTTTTATATTATATGTTCCGCGCATTTCACCAACGCCGCCCAAATGAACGTCGCCGTACATATCCCAAACATAACCGTTGTATTTGTTCAAGATACGATATGTTGTTCCAATACGTCCGGCAGACAAACCGGTACGACCAATGTCATTGTCGTGCGTGTATTGCACGGAACCATGAACCGCCCAACGGTCGGTAATACCATAACCCAGTTCTTCTTGAATGCGCAAAATTGGGAATTCAACGGAACCGTCGTGATTCTTCATTTTGTGCGCCTTGGAACTGTCGGCAACCTTTAACATAACGCCGTTTGACAGTTTTGAATAAAACATATTTCTGGCCGGCAGATACAACGGATTTTCCATATTGTTTACCGTTGAATATATTTGTCCCGGCACGTCAGCGGCCATTGCAGGTGTTGCAAACACAGTTGCTGCAACCGCCAACTTAACAGATTTTTTCATCATTTAACTCCTTGATTTTTGATGAAATACCACCAGCCCCCATTATTGGCAAGACTGGGTATCATATCCACGCCACCCATTATTGGCAATAGCATGTTTTTGCGACATGACGGCATAATCGTGCAATACAATGGGAATAAAGTCAAAAAAACTTTTAACTTGACTGCGGACTTGAAATGTCCTATGCGCGCACTATATTAATGTAATCAGGGAACAATCATATCCACAGGGGGCGCCCATGAATAATATTTTTCAACAAAATATGACAATTATCGCCGGCGGCAACGCCCAAAATCCAAATGAAAAACAATTATCCGCAGATGATAAAAAGAAGATATCAGATGCATATTTTAAATTGTATTATGGATTAACCTTTGCGAATTGGATGCGTGGCGGCACTTTGGCCAATGCCTGGTTTCAGGCACTGGAACAGGTTAAATCGTTTATTTCGTCCAAAAATGCACAAAATTCGGCCGCCATGTACATGCGCCAGGTAAACGCCGCGCACAATGCACGTTGGGCAAAAATAATCATGACCAATCCAAACAAAGACAAAACTGTGCAATGCCCACCGGATAAGAAACAGGAATTAAATGCACTGATTAATCATGATATTAACCAGGGCCTGGCATCATTAAACGAAGTATTGGGTAAATATACGGTAAAACAAAATCCGGCCCAAATGCAAAATCCCCAGGCGGCATTTATATCTGCCCAGAAAAAAATGCAGATGATGGTGCAATGGCAAATGCAACAACATCAAAATGGCGGCATGGCAGCATAAGAAAATCCACCCGTGTCTGGGTGGATTTTATTACTTGAAAAAATACGGCAAAACGGTATAATACCAGCGAAATTTGCAAAAAAACATTGCCGAAAACAAACCAGCGATTGCTTTTGCGGTTTTCTTTCCTAAAAAAACATTAGTTTTCTGTGTCATATGCCCCCCCCTTTTTATGCCGAATCTAAACGCTGGTTTAGTATCGGTATTATGTATATATGCATGTGTAATGCCGGTTTATGGTGCAACCTTTTGCGGTGAGATATCCAGTACATATGGTATGTTGCGGGAACCGGGCAGTACACAAACCAAGGCCTGTATATCCGGGACATATGATTACAATGGGCCAACACCGACATATGTACAATTTAAAAATTATGATTATGTATGCGTTTCATACAGCAGTTCCACAACAGACCAACTGATGCACACATATTTACAGAATTGCACCGTGCAAACGTCTACGTATAAATGCAATGCCAACCGATATTATTCGTCATCTGGTTGTACCGCATGTCCCACGGGCAGTGCCGCCGGGTCCAGTACACATACAAATACATCATGTCAATACTGCACCGACGGATATTATTATAACGCTGGTTCGTGCAAACCATGCCCCAGTTATGGCGATAACCCCACAACAACCGGTGGTACATTTTACAGAACGGATATTTCATATTGCTGTTTGGCCAATCCAATCGGTATTGATGAAACAGGCGTATTCGAAGTTGATGCCTATAACTGTTGTTATAACTAATTATTTATGCTTATAGGCCAAGACGAGCGGGACAAATTTATCAGAATGTGCACCCGACAGCCATTCGCGTGGGATAATTATGCTGTTATGCTGGCCGGCGGATAACTTTGGCACCTCCTGGCCGTTGGCGGCATTAATTATGCGCGGTAATTTAACCGTTTCGCGGTCCATTGTCCCGGGCAGTAAGAATGTTATTTCATCATTCGCATTAATTTCATTTCGCAATTCTAATACAATTTCTTGGGGCGTGGCTGATGTAATAACGCACGCCGCATGATAATCAGACGAAGAACGCGTTGTTTCATAATCGTGCGCATCCGGCCCCAAATGTCCGTCAAAAAACGCCGTTGTGTATCCGCGTGATTCCAAAATATTTAAATCCGCTTGAAATGGGGCCGGGTCAAAATTTTCCGGGTCCGCGGCATAACTATCCAGTGCGGCGCGATATGCGTGAACAACACTGCCGACATAATATTCACTGCGATTGCGGCCTTCTATTTTCAATGAATCTGGGCCGGATTCAATCACTTCGCCCAGGCGCGGCATCAGACACAAATCACGCGAATTCATAATGTATGCGCCGCGCTGGTCTTCGGTTAATGACATTTCACGGCCACTTTGACATTCGCGTAAAATGACGTCATATTTCCACCGGCACAGTTGCGCACACGCGCCACGATTTGCCGGCCGACCAGTCATAAAGTTTGACAACAGGCACCGTCCCGAATATGCCATACACATCGCGCCATGAACAAATATTTCCAATCCGATGTCGGGGCATGCCGCGCGGATGGTTTTAAATTCGCTGTGTGAAACTTCGCGGGACAACACACATAATTTTGCCCCGGCATTTTGCCAAAACTTTACAGATTGTGCCGAACAAATATTTGCCTGGGTGGATATATGAATTGGCATATCTGGGTGATTTTCCCGTACCCACATCATAATTCCCGGATCGGACACAATTAATGCATCGGGGCGCAGGTAATTTATAACATCACTGACGCGGGATAAATTTGCATATTCATGGTCGTGTGCAAATAAATTAAATGCCAGGTAAACCTTTTTTCCGGCGCCGTGGGCCAAATCAATACCCTGTTTAACCTCGTCCGTTGTGATTTTTGCGCGTGCCCGCATTGAAAATCCCGGCAGTCCGGCGTAAATTGCATCTGCGCCATATAAAATGGCGGTTTTAAACGCGTCCAGTGTACCGGCCGGTGCCAATAATTCAGGTAATTTTTTCATAATATGTATTTTTCACGCTTATTTTTCAAAAGCAAGCATTTTGTACGTCATTTTACAATTGACAATTGCGCACAAAACATGCAAAAATTCAATATCAGAAAGGTGGCATTTACATGCCGAATCTAATCCTCCGTTTAAATTCCTGAAATTTATATTTGTAAAAAATCCGGATTTCTGCATGATTTTATTCCCCCGTTTTGCCGAACCCAATCGGAGGGTTGTTATCAATATCATTGGTTGTTATTTTAAATAATCCGGCCATTGGGGCGTCATGCAGTGCCGGATATTACGGCACATCATCATGCACAAAATGCCCTGCGTATCAAACGGTCGCCGGGAACAGTGCCGCCGGAACATCGGTTATAACAGGTTGCTATATCAGTAAAAACGCAACATTGAATGATACCAGTGGCGCATATGAATTCTTTCAATCAGATTGTTATTATAAACAAGATTCCACCGGCGGCGGTGGCACATGCAGCAGACACACTGTGCGTGAAAAGTTGTTTGATTTATTGGTGGAACAAACGGGCCAAGACATTGACGCAGGCCTGGTCCAGGAAGAAACGGATTTAAAACAATTTATGTATGAATTGGGCATGGACAGTTTGGACGGGGTGGAATTTATTATGGCGGTTGAACAAGAATTCAATATTGAAATACCCGACGATGAAATTCAAAACTGGAATATGATTGGCGATATGATTGAATATGTATGGTCAAAATGTTCCTAAAATTGGATATTTTTAACTTGAAATTATTCTGGGAACAATGTATAGTATGCGTCGTCGCCGGTTTAGCTCAGCTGGTAGAGCATCTGATTTGTAATCAGAGGGTCGTTGGTTCAAGTCCGACAACCGGCACCAGGTTTAATCCCCCCATGTGGGGGATTTTTTTATTTCATGATTTTTTGTGAATTGGTTCTTGTGGACGCATTGACGTCAAAAAACATATTATGAAAATCATGAAAAATAAAAACAAGACGAACGTTGAAAGTAAAAAAATGACAACCGTTGACGTGGCGTCTTTGGGTATCGGTTCAATGGTTGGCGCCGGCATATTCGCATTACTGGGCCAGGTTATTTTATCAGCGGGAAATTCAGCATATTTTGCATTCTTGTTTGCCGGTGGCGTCGCATTATTATGTGGTTATTCGTACGCAAAATTATCCCAGGTTTATCCACAAAGTGGCGGTATAATTGAATATTTTAAACATGCGTTTTCATCCCGGTTCTTGGCGGGTGCGCTGTCGCTGATTTATTTGTTAACATTGGCTGTGTCAATATCGATGCTGGCGTCGTCGTTTGGTATTTATATGACGTCATTGTTGCATATTTCGCAAAAATATCTGCCGGTATTTGGAACCGCAATCATATTAATATTGGGTTTTGTAAACTTAAAGAAATCAGGCACAGTGGGACGCCTGGAAACATTGTTGGTGTTTATCAAGGTTGCCGTATTACTGGCCCTGATTGGATTTGGTGTTTATCATTACTTTGACCATACATTGGTTGTTCACAATAATCTGCCCGCGACAAATTTTTGGTCTGCGGTGGCGTTTGCATTCTTTGCGTATGCGGGTTTTGGTGTTGTTACAAACGCCAGTGAAAATGTAAATGACCCGAAAAAGACAATTACCCGCGCATTGTATATATCACTGGTACTGGTAATAATTTTATATTGCGCATTAAGTTTTGTGATATTGAATTTCGTTGATGCGGCCCAATTGCATGCAAATATTAATACGGCTGTTTCCACCGCATCCAACATGTTCATGGGCAAATATGGATTTATAATTATGTCCGTCGCAGGATTGATTGCAATCAGTTCCGGGATAAATGCATTGATTTATTCTTCGCTGAAAATCATTCAATCCATGTCTGATTACAAAGAATTGCCCAAAATTGCGAATGCGAAAATTACATCACGCATGACGTTTGGTTTTTTAACATTAATTATTCTGACATCATTGGGATGCATATTCTTGGAATTTGGTCTGATATCAAAAATTGCATCGGCAACATTCTTGATTTCTTATCTGGGATTATTCATCAGTCATTATCGTTTGCGACACAAAGTCCATGCATCATTGATTTTAATTGGCGTTGGATTCGCCAGCATCTTATTCATTCTGATACAAATGTTATTAAACTAAACAAAGGAAGAAAAAATGAAGCAAAAAATGTTAGCCAAAAAAGGACTATCCATATTTACGCTTTCAATGATTAACGTGGCGGCGGTTGTGTCGCTGCGTGGTCTGCCGGCCGAGGCGGAATATGGTCTGGGGTCTATATTTTATTACCTGTTTGCGGCCGTGTGCTTTTTGGTGCCGGTGTCGCTGGTGGCGGCTGAAATGACAACCGCATATCCGCAAAAGGGCGGTGTGTTTCGCTGGGTCGGCCAGGCGTTTTCACCCCTGTTTGGGTTTATTGCGATTTTTCTGCAATGGTTGCAGAATTCAATTTGGTTCCCAACCGTTTTAACATTTGCGGCCGTATCAATCGCCTTTGTTGGCCCGAACCAGGCCGGTGATTTGGCATTGTCTGCAAACGTTTGGTACACTTTGGGGATTGTGTTGCTGGTTTATTGGGCGGCAACATTTGCCAATATGTTTGGCATGCGACTGAGTGGTGTAATATCCAAATGGGGCACAATACTGGGAACATTAATTCCCGGCGCAATTTTAATTCTGTTGGGCCTGTGGTATTGGGTGTCGGGTGGTGCAATCCAGATGCCGATACATACATCAGATTTATTGCCGAATTTAACACATTTCAGAACATTAAATCTGGCCGTTTCCATATTCCTGTTTTATGCCGGTATGGAAATGTCCGCGGTTCATATCAAAGATGTTGAAAATCCACAACGCAATTATCCGCGCGCAATTTTAATTGCAGCCGCGATAACTGTTGCGCTGTTTATTTTGGGCACATTGGCACTGGGATTTGTTATCCCGCAGGATAAAATTAACCTGACACAATCGCTGTTGGTTGGATACAACACATTGTTTGCATATGTTGGTATTCCCTGGGCCGGCGAAGTTATTGCATTACTGTTGGCAATTGGCGTATTCGCAGGCGTATCTACATGGATTGGTGGGCCATCCAAGGGATTGCTGTCTGTGGGACGTGCAGGATACCTGCCAAAGTTTTTGCAAAAGGTTAATTCACATGGAATTCAATCCAATATTTTATGGGTCCAGGCCGCAATTGTAACAGTTCTGTGCATATTCTTTGTTCTGTTGCCGTCGGTTCAATCCGCGTATCAGATACTCAGTGGTATGACCGTTGCAATGTACCTGATTATGTACATACTGATGTTTGCTGCATATCTAAAAATGAAGGCATTCGGTCAATTACGCCAGGCATCATTCCATGCGCCATTGGGATGGTTCTGGGGCGTGTTGGGATTCTTGGGATGTTCATTGGCGTTGTTCCTGTCATATTATCCGCCATCCCAAATTCCGGTTGGGTCGCCTGTGTTCTGGGTATCATCGCTGATTATCGGAACACTGATTGGGATTGCGATTCCGATTATCATATATGCACTGCGCAAACCATCGTGGGTTGACCCCAAAAGTGGTTTTGAAAAGTTCACATATCAAAAATAAATAAAACGGGGCGTCGCCCCGTTTTTTATGTTATAATATTTATAATAAAAATACGGGGGAAAGAATGAAGATTGCAATTATTGGTGTTGGAACTGTTGGTTCGGCCGTGGCCACGGCGGTTAAAAATACCGGATTCGTTCATGAAATTATTTTGTTTGATCGCGATGGTGTACGCGCCCGCGCGGCGGCCGAAGATTTGGGCCATGCCGCCAGTTTTGGTTTTGATGTAAAAATCACCGCGGTCAGCAATTACCGCGGTATCCGGGGCAGTGATATTGTAATTATCGCCGCCGGTGCAAATCAAAAACCGGGCGAAACGCGCACAGAATTGTTAAACAAAAATGTATCTGTTATTCAGGATATTGTCCCGCGCATCATGGCAAATGTGGACCCAAAACATGTTAAAATAATCGTCGTTACAAACCCGTTGGACGTTATGGTAATGCTGACCCAGCGTTTATCACGCATTAATCCAGGGCGCGTAATTGGCACGGGAACAATGTTGGATTCTGCGCGTTTGCGGACGATTTTATCACGCCAATTGGGTGTATCATCGCATTCCATATGCGCATATGTTTTGGGCGAACATGGCGACAGCAGTGTTATTAATTGGACCGCAATAACAGTTGGCGGATTGCCATTAAATGATTTTTGCAAACAGACCAAGATTTCTTTGCCTGAAACCACGCGAAATACGATTGAACATCGCACGCGCAGTGCGGCATATGAAATCATCCAGGGGCGCGGCGCCACATGGGATGGCATTGGTGCGGCGGTTGCAGACCTGTTGCGGTGTATCATAAATGACGAACGGCGCATTCTGACGGTCAGCAGTGTTAATGGCACGGGCAGCGCCGCCGTTGCAATATCTTTGCCACGGATTGTTGGTTCCGATGGTGTTGGCATGGTGTTATCACCAAAGTTATCCGCGCCTGAGGCCGCCGCCCTGCGTCGCAGTGCCAAGGTCATTCGCAAAAATTATGATTCAATTGGCAAATAAGAACATGATACCAGGGGCATTGCCCCTGTTTTTTGATAACAATCATATTTATATTGACTGTGGCCCGTGGTATCATAATTTTAACAGGAGGAAATTATGTCCCGCGAAATAAAATATACTTTGGCCATTGATGGATTGGGTTATAACGCAGAATGTGACGGACGCAAAATTGGGGAAATAACATTCGTTCGCGTCGGAAACGATAAATTTATAATTGACCATACCGCCGTGGTGGAACCATTCCGTGGCAAACAGGTTGGATTAAACCTGGTCCGTCAGGTTTGTAATCTGGCCCGGACCCAGCATCGCAAAATCGTCGCATTATGTCCATTTGCACGTGCAATGTTTAACAAATATGCAGAATTTGATGATGTACGTTTGATGAATGCGCATTAATCATGATAAAGGCATTTTCTTTGATTGCACTGAATACAATTTTTTATTAGCATATCCCCCAGCAGGGGGATTTTTAAATGACACGTAAATTGCGCACTTGGCTGATATTTTTAATCTTTTTAAATGGGTATGTCAGTTTGTCTTTGGAATTGGTCGTATTGCGCCAGTTGTCTTTTTATGTCGGTTCATCCGCTGTTATCACCAGTATTATTATGGGAACGTTTTTGGGATTTATGTCGCTGGGGTACTTTTTGGGTTCATCACAAAAAATCGCCAATAAAAAGATTAAAAACATTTTGGGTATCAGTTTTCTGGTTGTCGCCGCATTTGCATTTGCCGCATCCAGTTTCCCATTAATAACCGCATATTTTTCATGGATGTATCGCGCCGGAATAATGTCGGGCGTAATTCAGACATTTATATATTCATTTGTATTTTTATCTGTTGGACCATTCTTGTTCGGGTTTAATACAACATTATTGTCGCGGTGTTTACATAAATACAACACAAACTATACCGGCAATATTATGGCGTGGGATACAATCGGTTCTGTATTGGGTTCTTTGTTAACAACATTGCTGTTAATGCCGTTTATTGGCGTGAATTATACGGTCATTTTGGTCGTATCGCTGGCCGGGATTGCGGCATTGATTACGCGGCCCCGGTGGTGGGTCGCATTAATTGCGATTTTAATTTTGGTTCCGACATGCATAATAAACAGCAATTATTATCAATATAAAAATTTCGGCATTTTGATAAATAACGCCAATTCCACCATATCTGTTTCAGAAATGGGCAACATGCGGATTTTATATATGAATGGATTGCCAATGTCTGTTTATCGTCCAGACAGTAATCGTTCTGCGGAATACATAGATTATATTAACAATCATTTCATTTATAACATGCCCCGCGACCGGCAATATAAAATATTGGTCCTGGGGGCGGGCGGATTCACCGCCGGATTAAATGACGATTACCATTCATATACATTTGTTGACATTGAACACACATTAAAAGATGTTTCCGAAAAATACTTTTTGAATCAGCCCCTGACACCCAATAAACAATTTATTGTCCAAGATGCCAGCCAGTTTTTAAAGAACACATCGGAAAAATACGATTTAATAATACTGGACGTTTATTCAAATTCGTTTCAGATACCCGAAGGTCTGATTACCGCCGAATTTATGCAACGCATAAAATCACGCGTTAATGAAAATGGTATAATTGTAATGAATATGATAACCAGTTCGTCTTTTGCAGATAAATACACACGCGTGTTTGATAATACGTTTCATTCGGTTTTTAAACACAATACTTCGCGCCAGATAATCGGGTATTTCAATCCATGGTCGGGTAATGATTTGGTAAACATTTTGTATGTTTTTTATAATCGTGAAAATGACGGCCGAATTTATACAATAAATAAAACCCCTGTCATATATGACCGGTTCTAAAACGGGTGTAAAAAAAACGGGCCAACGGCCCGTGTTTATATTTTCATGTTTTCCAATACGAATTCCCAATTTATCAGATGGTCCAGAAACGCATCGCAAAAATCTGCGCGCCGGTTTTGATAATCCAGGTAATACGCATGTTCCCACACGTCCAGGGTTAAAACCGGTTGCAAACCATGCGCAATTGGTGTATCGGCATTTGCGGTATTCATAATTTTAAAATTGTCGCCTTCACGGACCAGCCATGTCCAACCACTGCCGAAAACGGATGTGGCGGCGGATTTAAATTCTGCGCGGAATTTTTCGGGCCCGTCATAAAATTTTGTGATTTCATATGGAATCTGAATATCGCCATCGCGACGCAGGCAATGAAAAAAGAAATCATGATTATAAACCTGGGCCGCGTTGTTAAATATCTTGGCCGCGGACGGATTTTGGGCCGTACGGATTATTATTTCACGCAGTGGCAGGTTTTCATATTCCGTCCCGGCAATTAATTCATTCAGGTTGTTAATATATGTCGCAACGTGTTTGTCATGATGAAAATGCACGGTTTCCGCCGACATATAGGGGGCCAGTGTTTCTGGCGCAAATGGTAATGGAAATTGTGATAATGTGAACATTCGTCCTCCTGTAATTGTCAGATAATGTTGCATACTTTTTTTGATAATACCACAGGAATATTTTAAATGCGATTTAATAAAAAGGTCTTGCGCGGGACGTGCCATATTTCTATAATCCAAACAAGAAAAGGAGAAATATATGAAAAAATTACCATTTTTATCGGCTGTTTTCGGCCTGGCGTTTTTCGGGGCGGCCGGCGCTGCAAATATTACCGTTTATTATTCACCAACATGTCCGCATTGCCATCATGCGCGCGATTTTATTGGCGGTCATTTGATTTATGAATACCCAAATATAACGGTCAGCGAAGTTAACGTTATGACCGAAACCGCAATGCCGGTATTCCAGGATGCATTGGCCAAATGTAAATATGATAATGGCGGCGTGCCGGTTATCGTTGTTGGTGATAAATGTTTTCAGGGTTATGCAGACTTTATGCAACAGGAACTGCGTGATGCAGTGGAAGCGGACATGTCCGACCATGACAAAAAAATTGCCGCAGAAAATAAACAGGCAATGGAATCTGATGCAGATGCATTTAAGTCAAAAAATGCTAATCGTTTAAAGGCAATCAGTGAATTTAATCCGGCGGCGGCCAACGAAGTGCAAAAAAAAAGTAATGGTGGATCATCCATTTATTTCTATGCTTTGCTGATTGTATTGGTTGCGGCATTGGGTTTTGTTTTAATCAGAAAAGATAAAAAGAAATAACCAACCAGGGAATACGTTATGTTTGACTTAACAGTTCTGGATTACGTATATGTGGGCGTCATTCTGGCGTCCACAATTTGGGCGACAATACGTGGCGGTATATATGAAACGGTGGCGACATTGTCATGGGTTATTGCCGCGTTTGCCGCGCGTTTTGCGTCGCCAATGCTGGACCGGTTGCTGCAAAGTTGGTTCAGTTTGTCCGAATCAACCGTTGGCACATTGGTTGCGTCGTATTTCATCGTATTCTTTGTAATATTGTTGTTGGTTGGGTTCTTTAACCAAAAATTGCGCGACAAGATTCAGGCCAGCATGATGAAGGTTACAGACCACACACTGGGGGTTATCTTTGGTATTATCCGTGGTGTTGTGATTATGGGAATTGTGTATTGGGTCTCCCTGTGGTATTATTCAGATGCGCCGTTCTTGCCAAAATGGATTGCGGATGCGCGTACACGTCCAATCATGCAATTAACCGCATTGAAATTGGATGAATGGTTTATCCCGGGCGAAGAAAACAAATTAATCAAACGCGATATGACCGGCACACGCGAAGCCATTGAAATATATAACAATCTGATTAATCCGGCCGTCGCAGACGGTGCCAAAAAGGTTTCTGGCACGGCCCAGGTGGCGCCTGCAAAAATACCATCTGATAATGCGGGGGCAAAAAATTCCGGTAAAACGGACGATAATGATGAAACCGGTTATAAATCATCAGAACGTACCGCATTGGAAAACCAATTGTTGCAAATTGAAACGGCCGCCCGCGCCGAAGAATTGCGTCAGGGCGATAACCAACCGGCCGAATAAACATTATGCACGAAAAATAAAAACGTCGCGGATAAGGCGGCGTTTTTTATTGCATTTGTTCCTGCTGACTTTATATGACAAATACGCAAAAATATCAGCATAGGAGGAAGCTATGATTTTAAAACTGAAAATATACACTACGGCCGTCGTACTGTATGAAATTATTGCGGTTTTGTTGCTGCATTTTCCACGGGTATGCGACGTAATGTTTGGGGCGGGTTTCTGTGATGACAGGGTGTTTAAATACTTTATCGCATTATTTGCGGTTCCGGCATTGGTGTTGTTGATTATTATGTGGATTATGGAAATCGTCAAGGCTGCGCATCGTCGCCGTTCCCTGATGTACAAGGCAAAATCTGCGGTCAAAGACATCGTTGCCAATGTCCGCGACAAAGTATCTGCAAATGTATCAACCCAAGATTTGGAAAAATTGGCGGTTGCAGCAATGTTGGCCAGTGTCAGAAAATATACACACAGACATCCAAAAATGGCACATAAATTGGATGACGTGTTGGATATGGACATTGCCAATGGCGAAGATTCATATTACGAAGAAGATGACGAAGACGATGAAGAAGATGATGACAGAACCAGTCGCAGCAAATCATCGCGTGGAAACCGTGGGGGAAATTCGGCCCGTCGCGGATCAAAATCTTCGTCCAATAATAAAAGAAAACGTTAAAAACGACCCAAAAAACACCTGTACGTCCCAACAAAAAACGCTGACCACCAGCGTTTTTTGTTTTTGTGTATTTGTTATATTTTAACCGTTTATGATTTCCAAAACGCGTGCGGGGACATCGGCCACTGGAACGCGAATTTGTTCCATTGTGTCGCGCATACGTAATGTTATTGTACCATCTTCTATGGTTTGGTGATCAACCGTTATGCAAACCGGTGTCCCAATTTCATCATGACGACGATAATTTTTGCCAATATTTCCCGAATTTTCCAATTCTATGCGACCAATTTGCAATTTACGTAATGAATTTTCAATATCATTTGCAATGGTCAACAGTTCTGGGACATTGCGGGCCAACGGTATAACCGCTGCCTTGACCGGTGCCAGCCATGGTTTCAATTTCAGAACCAAACGGGATTTGCCATCGGGCAGCGTTTCTTCGGTATATGCGTTATGCATTACCGCCAACATCGCACGATTAACACCCATTGCCGTTTCAATTACGTACGGGATAAAGTTTTCGCCGGTCTGCGGGTCAGAATAAGACAGTTTTGTTGTGCTGTCATGGTTTTCCATAACCTTGGCCGCGATTTTAAATTCGCTTTGCGATTTGGTATGCGACCCCAGGTCAAAGTCCTGACGGTTATGGATGCCTTCCACTTCGTCAAAGCCATCTGGGAATGCATATTCAATATCCACTGCGGCCTTGGCATAGTGTGCCAATTTTTCATGGGGCAGAAAACGCAATTTGTCGGCCGGAATGCCCAATACGTTTATCCACCATGACAAACGCGTTTCTTTCCACATTGCGAAATATTTTTCGTCATCGGCCGGATTTACAAAGTACTGCATTTCTGCCTGTTCAAATTCACGCATGCGAAATACAAAGCCACGCGGGGAAATTTCATTACGAAACGCCTTGCCAATTTGGGCAATTCCAAATGGTAATTTATGTGGTTTTGCGTCCAATACGTTTTTAAAATTCGTATATGTTGTTGTTGCCGTTTCCGGACGCAGGTATGCGTTAATGGCGCCATCGGCCGTTGCACCAATGGACAGTCCCATCATCAATTGATATGCGCGTGGTTCGGTTATTTCCGATGAACCGCAATTATCACATTTTGTTTGGTCGCGCATTTTATCCTGGCGCATGCGGGCGCCGCATTTTTTGCATTCAACCAATGGATCGGAAAATCCTGCTTCGTGTCCAGAATATTTCCACAACAGACGATTGGATATCAGTGCGGCATCCAAACCTTCTATGTCATTACGGGAATAAACCATGGCATTCCACCATGCGTTGCGAATATTCTTCATTAATTCAACGCCGTACGGACCATAATCATAGGCACCCCCCAGGCCGCCATAAATTTCAGAACCTGTGAATATAAATCCGCGACGTTTACATAATGCGACGATGTCATTAATTGTTTTTGCTGGCATTTTTTACCCCTAAATCTTGATGTGTTATATATTATACCGAATTTAGTTTTTTGCAATAATAAAAACGGGACAAATGCCCCGTTTTTATTATTTATGAATGATATTTACTGTACATCTGGTGCAATTGCGTTTACTGGACAAATTGCCGCACATGTGCCGCATGAAATGCACTTTGCAGGGTCAATAACGCATTTTCCATCCGGTCCGACCGAAATCGCACAAACCGGGCATGCGCCCATGCATGTATGACACGCAATGCATTTTGCAGGATCTATTTTATATGCCATTTTTTTCCGCCTTTTGTTTTTAATTACGATTAAACAGACTTAACACATATTGGAATATCGCGATAAAGGATATGTACAAATGCAACGCACCAACAACGGCCAATTGATTGCGCATTGTGTCGTCGCCAATTGAATTGTACGCACGCTTTAAATTCTGCATGTCATATGCGGTAAACAGGGCGAACACCAATACCCCAATCAGGCAAACGATTGTGGCAAATGTACTGCCCAGTGGCCATATAAATGATGCAATTCCAACCAGAATCAGGCCAATCATACCCATCATCAAAAACAGACGCAAAAAGGATAAATCCTTGATAGTTTTGTATCCAAACAACGCCATGCATGCAAACATTATTGCAGAAATGATAAACGCATACAGTATGGAAAATGGATTAACCGCCAACGAAAATACCACCAGCGGTGTAATCACAACACCGATTAAAATCGCATAAATGGCCAGCATTATTGCCCCCATTGCGGGTTTCATACTGAATGCACGAATCTGGGCCCAAATGGACAATCCCAATCCGCCAAACAATAAAATATAATACAATGGTGTAAATCCGCCGGTCTGGAAATTCAACAGATGAACAAACCATCCGCCCCATATTGTCAGATATGACGCCACCGCCGTCAGTGCAACGGCACCGAACATCAGTGCAAAAATTCTTTTGAAATATAAGTCTATGCCAGATGCGCGACCACTTTTTTCGCGAACTGGTGCAGATGATTTTTTCGTTATCATAAAATTCTCCTTGTCAATTAATGGATATATAATACAATAAAACCGCTATTTCAAGATAAAAGGTATTCATATTTTAACCCAGGGGCATGCTGTGGCGATTATTCTAGAACCCATTTCACCGGTTGCATTTTCTTTTTTTGGATTAAACGTGCGTTGGTATGCGCTGGCATACATTGCGGCGTTTGTTATTGGATATTATTTAGTTCGCTATCTGATGCGTCGCGGCGACAGTGAAATAAAACTGAACAAAAAACAATTGGACGATTTGCTGACGGTTGTTATTTTGGGTGTAATTCTGGGGGGGCGACTGGGATATGTGCTGTTTTATAATTTGCTATTTTTCTTGGCACATCCACTGGAAATTTTTGCGGTTTGGCATGGCGGGATGAGTTTTCATGGTGGGCTGTTGGGGGTTATTATCGCCGTGTTTTTGTTCGCGTCCAGGTTGAAAAAAAACGATAAATCTGTTGCCCATGATGGTACATATAAAACCGCATTTAAAATTTTGGACATTATGGCGGTTGTCGCACCAATTGGCCTGTTTTTCGGACGTATTGCAAACTTTATTAATATGGAGGTTATGGGCCGCCCCACCACCGTACCATGGGCGGTTGTTTTTGCCGGCACGCCTGACGTACCGCGCCACCCCAGTCCTTTGTACGAAGCAGGGACAGAGGGCATATTGCTGTTTATCATAATGTTTTGCCTGTATCGTTATACACGATTACGCACCCATCCCGGGGCATTGGGCGGTATTTTGGCAATGACGTATGCAATTTTCAGAATATTTTGCGAACAGTTTCGGGCGCCCGACGTGCAAATTGGTTTTTTAACCAGTTGGGGCCTGACCATGGGGCAGTTGTTATCAGGAATAATGTTTTTTGCCGGTGCAATGATTTTTGCGATTGCGTTTCGTAAAAAATAATATAAAATAGTGCCATTGCCTGTATAGGAAAAGGTTTCTTAGAAATTATTCCAATACCGGAAAAACAGTTTCGGATGGGTGGCAGAGCGGTCGAATGCGGCGGTCTTGAAAACCGTTGAGGGCGCAAGTCCTCCGGGGGTTCGAATCCCTCCCCATCCGCCAGGAATTTGACCGCTGTATGGCGGGTTATTTTTATTGTGCCCCCAATACGGTGAATCATTGAAAATTATTTGGCGTTGCCGCCACCCCACGACCGTGCCCGGCAATGATTTCAAGATTCTCTTCCAGTAAAACTGGATTGATAAACCCAAATTCGCGAATGGACTCGCGTATCTTCGCCGCTTGCGCCCGATTGTGCAACTTTGGGTTGTTTTTGTATTCCCTTATCTGGGTGATTTCTATGTTCTGGATTGTTAAGTCAGTCATTAGATACTCCTTATAGTTTTGGTTATCTGCCCCTAAAAATTTTTATAGGGGGTCTATATATAAGGTCGAGTAAAAGTTTACTTAAGGACCGTCCCTAAAAAACGATACTCTTCCCCTCTATATAAGCGATTTGAAAGTTAATGTGTTCATGTGGATAGACGCGCAGTTGTATTTAGTTGATTTTTGTGCCGATTTATGGTATAATTATCCGCATGAACAAAGGCGACATTTGTCGCCATTTTTTATTTTCCCCGCCCCTGCGGGGATTTTTTATTGCAATAAAAAAGGAGCTATTATGAGTACAAATTGGGGTGATGCTGGTTGGAACGAACGTGGAGAATTGGTTGTAAGTATATATAAACAACCGCCAGAAATAAAAGATAATCAAAATAAGAAACCGAAACACAAATATAAGGAAATCGACTGCGGGGGTGAGTGTGGCGGATGTATTGCATTGGTCGTAGATGGTGAAGTCGTGTCTGGCCCGCCATTCCATCCTAATTGTAAGTGCAGTCTATCAACCGAAGATATTGAAAGTGCACCCGAACAAGAATCTAATTTGGGTGATACTGTGGGGCCAAACAGAAACAGTGCCCCTGATGATGTCAAATGGTTAAAAGAAGCATTACAAGATTTGGGTTTTTATGAATCTGACGCCAGGGCCGGTGAAACACCGGAAGAATTAAATCAATATCCCAATCAAAATTTATTTAATGCTATTAATAAGTTTCAACGTGAACATAATTTATCCGAACGTGGTTTTGTCGCGCCAGGGCATCAAACAGAGGCCAAAATAAATAATGAGTTAAAAAATCAAACAAAAGCACCAAAGGAAGAATTTAAGTATGATGGTGCAACATTTGATGGAAAAATTAACCCAAAAGACGGTCAATATGCCGTATTTGATGGAAAAACACTGGCAGTTTATGATGCAGGGGAAAAAGTTGCAGAATGGTCTGGAGTTGCCGGCAGAGAGGGGTATCAGAGTTCAGAATATCAGACTCTTGCTTCAACAGGACCTTTGCCTTCTGGCATATATGTTGCGCGGAAAAATGATTTTCAAGAAATTGACAGATTTAATCAAGCAATTGGTTGGCTAGGTATTGGTAAATGGAAGGGTTCCACTATGTCTTGGGGAAAATCCAGAGTTTGGCTAGAACCGGCGAAGGAAACAAATACATATGATCGTGGTTGTTTTAGTATTCATGGTGGGTGGGAGCCTGGGTCTGCCGGTTGTATTGATTTGACGGACCAAATGGACGATTTTTCAAATTGGTTCAAAAATAATGGAAAAGATTTAATACTTTATGTAATATATTAACATTATGACTGATTTGTTTAAGGATAATAAATTACTGTGGAATGCGTCTTCATTTTGTTTGGCGTTTTGTATGCTGGCCGTTTATGATTTGGCGATGTTGCGTGGTTTTGGCAAATGGGATGGATTGTGGTATTACTTTTGTGCGACGGAATATTTAATAGTTCTTGATAAGATATTTATATTATTATCTGTTCTGTTGTTCATATATTTTTTTGTTATGTTGTGGCGGAAATACAGGTGGTATGCATCACTGGTATTTATTATGGCTGTGCCGTATTATGTGTTTTTGTTGGTTTTGCATGTTCTTATTTTGCATATGGTTCATTAAGTAATAAACAAAGGCACAAAATGAGAAAATTATTAAGCAAATTTTGGTTTGTTGTAACGATATGTTTGTTTTGTGCCTTGTACATGTTTTTGTTTGATTTATTGTGCATAGGTAAAATTGTGAAGTTTAATCATATTTGGTCTGTGCAATGCCCATTTGATGCTGACGGAGCGCACATGAATTGCATGGCAAACTATGATATTGTATGTATTGTGATAATATCATGCGTGTTGTGTATTTTATTATTTTATTTATTCAAAACGTATCCCAAATGGGTATTGTTGATACCGATTTATGGTTTTTTGCTGTTCATTTTATCGGTTATAACATTCTGGGGAATGGTGTAGTCGGTTATAAATGCACAATGTCAATGTCTGGGAATTGTTTGGCGATGTATTCGGCGGTCAGGCGGCGGTGGCATTGCAGGGCAGATTTTTCAGTGCATAAAAGACAAATTCGGTCAAGGGCAACCGGTTCCAATCCGGCGGTTGGGCGACGCGCAGTTAGCAATTCGCGATACATATGTTCGTAATCGTGCCAGGTAATACGGCCGTCTTTGTATCCGGTCAAAATTTCCGCCGTCGGCGCAAATTCGGGGTGATGTTCATATCGCGGGCCCAATACTGTGGCTAAATTTTCGCCGCTATAAAATGGTACATATGAACTGGTTCGCCACAGGCGGATATCCCACACCGCACGAACGAGCACCGCGTTTAATATTTCCATAAAAACATCAGGCTTTTTCCCACTAAAACCGATAGTAAATATTTTTGACATATAGTTATAATACGCGTATTTCAGATTTTATGTTCTGGATTATAACATAGGGATTTAGGCAATCAAGAATGATAAATTGCATAAAAAATCCACCGGGGGACAGGTGCAATGGATTACAACGACACATCGGCGGATTTAATAATTAAAACGTATAACGTGCGCCCAATTTTAATTCATGTGCATAGACGAATTCGCCGCCCACTGTTGAAGAATTAAAACGGTATGCAATATCCATTGCCCAATCCGGGGTAAAGTGGTATGCGGTACCGACAGCAACCTGCCATTCAAATTCTGTTTTATCATTATCAACACGTGCCAATGTCTGGTCCGGTATCACATCGCTGTCAAAGTCTAATTCAACCTTGGCATGTTGTTTATATGTTCCAAAACCAATACCCGCGCCAACATATGGTTCCCAATTTGAACCGGTAATGCTGAAATCATAGTAAAAGTTCGCCATATATGAATTGTGTTTTACGGACGTAGATGTTTCAATTTCGCCCATTACTGTTGCACCCGGCATACCAACAATTGCGGCCAGGTTCCCGGCGTATAATTCATAATCGTCTTCGGATGCGCCGCGCAGTGCGAATTCCAATTCACCGCGGAAATGTCCGTATTTTACACCGGCCGTGATTTCGCCCGCCATTACGGCATCAAAATCCATATCGCCACCGCCATCCTGAACGATAAAGCCCGGAATGGCCGGATTAAATCCCATACGTTTTGCAGATGTGCCCGCTTTGTCAATAACCAGGCCCAATCCGACATACGGCGTAAAATCGGCCGCAACCGCACCGGTTGTTGTCAATGCCGCCAGTGCAAAAATTCCCAAAGATTTTTTCATTGTTTCTCCTTTGTTCAACGAATGTGAAAATTATCCCACATGTCATATTTTTAGTCAATGATATTCGTCAGGATGAATGTTGTAAAAAATTACTTGACCTGGAGTTAAGTCCAGGATTTATACTGGTGCAAAACCAAAGGAGAAAAGTATGAAAATGAAAGTTTTTTATTTGATTGCGTTGGCCTTAATAGTGTTGGCCACTGCATTTTGGGCATGGCATGCAACGCGGTGGGACAAAACATTTCCGGTAAATAGTAATGTTGCGGTTCGTCGTGTACACTTTACCAATCGTTATGGAATTAAATTGGCCGGTGATTTATATACACCAAAAAAAATGAATGCGGAAAAATTACCAGCGATTGCGGTATCTGGGCCATTTGGCGCCGTGAAAGAGCAGGTGTCCGGTCGATATGCCCAAGAAATGGCATCGCGTGGTTTTATCGCATTGGCATTTGATGCATCGTACACCGGTCAAAGCGGTGGCAAACCGCGTCATGTGGCATCACCCGATATCAACAGCGAAGATTTTTCTGCGGCGGTTGATTATTTGACGACCGTGCCCAATGTAAATCCGGAACAAATCGGCATTATTGGTATTTGTGGTTTTGGTGGAATGGGACTGAATGCCGCAGCAAACGACCCACGTATCAAGGCGACCATTACATCCACCATGTATGATATGAGTCGCGTTAACGCCAACGGATATTTTGATGCAATGTCCGCAGATGACAGATACAAATTACGCGAACAGTTAAACGCACAACGCACCGCGGATGCGAAATCGGGCCGTGCGGCATTTGCTGGCGGCGTTGTGGATCCGGTGCCGGCGGATGCGCCACAATTCCTGCGCGATTACCATGATTATTATAAAACTGCGCGCGGGTTTCATCCGCGTTCGGTTGCATCAACAACCGGATGGCGCATGACATCCGCTTTGTCTTTTATAAATATGCCGCTGTTATCATATGCTGATGAAATCCGTAGTGCGGTATTAATGATTCACGGTGAAAATGCGCACAGTCGTTATTTCAGCGAAGACGCATTTCGTAAACTGCGTGGCGATAACAAAGAATTGATGATTATCCCGGGTGCCAATCATGTTGATTTATACGACAACATGAACGTTATACCATTTGATAAAATTCAGCAATTCCTGAATACACATCTGAAATAAAAAAAGTACCGGGAATTTCCCGGTACAATCATAAAAATTCCTGCAATATTTGCCGGAATTTTTATTATGCCAATTTAATATTTTTGGCAGAAGTGCGGCCTTTGTCTGTCGCAACATCAAAAGTAATCTTTTGATTGTCCGCCAATTCACGTAAACCGGCGCTTTCCACGTCAGAAATGTGAACGAAAACGTCCTGATTACCTGTTTCTGGTTTAATAAATCCATAGCCTTTTTTGGCGTTGAACCATTTTACTGTACCGTTTGCCATAATTTTTCCTTTTATGCTTAATACATTTTACGAATTTGCGTCATTGCAGACCCGCAGCAGATTTTTTCATTGTATTTTTAGAAAATCTTGCTGTTATGCTTAGATAAGATAAAAGAAGAATTTTTAGAAAATAGATATTGAATAAAATCAACATTAACTATGTTAGCGTGTTTTATACATAATGCAAGGGATTTGTTTTACAGGTATTTTATGTCATATGACATTTTATATGTTCCGCCCGGTATTTGTATTTTTTCAGATGTTGCCGGTTGTCGGGGTACGGATGATAAAATGTTTTTAATTTCATCTTCGCGGCCAAAATATTTGCAGAAATCAAATTTTAATACCGCGCCCCGGCATACCAATTGATTAAAAATTAATTCGTCATTTATGCAATGTGATTGGGATGATAGGCACACAGATGTATCCAATGTCAGGTAATATGTACTGTCCCACCCAAGGCCATAATTTGCACTGCAAACCAAACATATTGCCAATATGCCAATGATTACCGTCGTTGGCAATAACAGTACATCGTTTTGCGGGTCTTGACCAATTATACTGACACTGCTGACGCCACTGGTGGGGACCAGTTTGTATTTTATTGGCAAATCACATCCATGATGAATACAGCAACGAAATACGTGATAAATAATATCCGCCAAATCCGGACCAAAACGGCCGCCGATGTCTTTACCCCGTTCGTCGGGAATATGTATTTGCGAATAAAACCTGTATGCTGTATCTGCGGGAAAACCCATAAAAATTTCAATTACCCAATAATATTTTCGTATAAGGTTTATGTATTCTGTGCGGGTTATGTGTGATTTATTATAATATCGCCGGGCCGTTGCTTCTATGGCCAGGGTGGCAAAATTCAATGACGCGTTATAATCATGTTTTTGCCAGTTATCAATGGCACGTTCCATGTTTTTTACCAATTCCATGATGGGGACCTGGGGTTATTTATGGGGTGGATGTTATTCGCGCCAAACAACGGATGAAAATAATCCGTTTATTTCATTGCGCAGGTTGGTGTCTGTAAAGAATTGATTACGTGCATCTGGTGTGGTGCCGTGTTCGTTATCTTCAAAGTGCGGGATATATTTTTGTATTGCAACATTTGGCACGCCCCGTGCATGCAAATCGTGCATTATTTCCAACAAATCCAATTTGCTGACAAATCGCGGATCACATGTAATGCGAACTTCGTAATCTTTGCCGGTGGATTGCCAGATGTCCAGACTGTGAATCATATTATCATGGGCAATATTTTGCCCAACCAAAGAATTGTATTTATCACGCGTAGCCTTGTAATCCAGACCAATCCAGTCCACAACATCCGCCGCACGTTTTAACGTTTCAGGATAAAATCCATTTGTATGCAGTCCGATTGCAAATCCCAATTCGCGAACGCGTCGCATGTATGCGATAACCGCATCGCCTTGCATTAATGCCTCGCCCCCGGAAAAAACGACCGCTTCCAATTTACCAATGCGCGTTTGCAACCATTGATAAATTTTTTCTGCGTCATATTCGCCGTCGCCGACATTTAACAGATGGGGATTGGAACAATACGCACACCGCAATGGACAGCCAACCAGAAACAGCACCGCCGCCAATTTTCCCGGATAATCAATTGTTGTAAAAGATACCAATCCACCAATCTGAATTTCTTTCATGGCCTAGGCCGCCTTTTTCATTAATTCTTCGTGGCGTTGACCTGTTGTCAGGCTGTTTTGTTCAGTAAAGGTTTTTCTTTCACAAAATTCAGAATATTTGCCGATGTTAAAATTGGATACCGGTCTGATAAATCCCATAGAGCGTGAAAAGCGTTCGCATGGTGTTCTTTGTGTATTTGCTGCTTGCATGATGGTTTTCCTCCCTTTCTGATTTTTTGTTTTATTGTGCCTGATTCTGATTTGCGGCGATTTCGGCGTCGCATTTTGGACAGAATTCGTAATTTCCCGCCAAATATCCGTGTTTTGGACATATTGAAAATGTCGGGGTCAGTGTCATATACGGTATGCGATAGTTTTCAAATATCGTACGGACAATTTTTTGTGCGGCGTCCCCAGATGAAACCGGTTCACCCAGATACAAATGCAACATTGTGCCGCCCGTATATTTACGCTGTAATTCTTCTTGGTGTTCCAGGGCGACAAACGGGTCGTCTGTAAAGTTCACCGGCAACTGGGTTGAATTGGTGTAATACGGCGCGTCGGGCGTTCCTGCGGTAATAATATCCGGGAAATTCTTTTTATCCGTTTTTGCAAAACGATAAGAACAACCTTCGGCGGGTGTGGCCTCTAAATTATACAAATTACCGGTCTGTTCCTGGAAATTGGCCAGGTTTTCGCGAATGAAATCCATTACGTCCAAAACCAATTTTTTACCCATTGGCGTGGCGATGTTTTCGCGATCATCGGTAAAGTTGCGAACCATTTCGTTTGCGCCATTTACCCCGATTGTTGAAAAGTGATGATTCCAATCACCCAAATAACGTTTGGTAAATGGATACAGACCACGTTCCATATTCTTGCTGATTATATTGCGTTTGATTTCCAATTGGTCGCGGCCCAAATCCAACAGGCGTTTTAATTCGCGGAACAAACCTTCGCGGTCGCCTTTGTGAATATATCCCAGGCGGGCCAGGTTCAGTGTGAATACACCAATGGAACCGGTTTTTTCCGCCGACCCAAATAAACCACCACCACGTTTTAATAATTCACGTACGTCCAAACGCAAACGGCAACACATTGACCGAACGTCCGTCGGGTTCAGGTCCGAATTCAAGAAATTTTGGAAATTCGGAATTCCGTATTTTGCGGCCAAATCAAACAAAGGCTTTACATTCGGGTGTTCCCATGGGAAATCTGGGGTAATGTTATATGTCGGAATTGGGAATGTAAACGGACGGCCCTGGGCATCGCCTTCGGTCATGACTTCCAGAAATGCCTTGTTAATAATGTCCATTTCCGCCTGTAAATCACCATATGTGAAATCTACGGCCTTTTTACCAACAAATGGGTGTTGATTTTTTAAATCTTCGGGACATGTCCAATCAAACGTAAAGTTAATAAATGGTGTTTGTGTTCCCCAACGGCATGGTACCGCGCAGTTAAATATTAATGTCTGCATTGCATTTTTAACATCTGCATATGTCAGATTGTCAATGCGTACATATGGTGCCAGGTATGTGTCCACGGACGAAAACGCCTGGGCGCCGGCAAATTCATTTTGCAATGTCCCCAGGAAATTCACCATATGGGAAATTGCGGTTGCCATATGCTTGGCAGGTTCGCATTGCAAATAACCCGGAACGCCGTTAAATCCTTCGTACAATAATTCACGCAGGGACCAACCGGCGCAGTATCCGGTTAACCATCCCAAATCATGAATGTGAACGGCTGCGTTTTTATGTGCCTCGGCAATTTCACGTGGATATAAATTCAACCAATATTCGGCCGTTACGCGTTCAGATGTGCGCAGAATCAGGCCGCCGATTGAATAACCGACATTTGCATTTTCCTTAATCCGCCAATTGGAACCACCGACATAACCTTCTATGACGTCAACCGCATCAACAGATGCATTGCGAATTTCTGTGCGTTTTTGACGGTAAATAATATAACTTTCTGCGGTTTTATATGCCCGTGCATCCATCAGGGTTTGAATAACAATATCCTGGATTGATTCCACAGACGGAACCTTGGTTGCGAATTGCGTGTCCAATTTGTCCAGAACTGTCTGGGTAATTTTAACAACATCTTCTTCGGAAATTTCGCCTGTAACGTCCACGGCCCGTTTTATTGCGTTAAATATCTTTTTGGCATCAAAAGGAACTGTTTCCCCGCTGCGCTTTTCCACAGCAACCATTTTGGTCGCCAGGGTTGGAATAATTTGTATTTTTGTTTCGTTTTCTGCCGTCGCCATCTTATTACTCCGAGATTCATAAAAACACAAGATATAGTGGTTGTGTTGCTGATTTGATTACAATATATAGTTTTATATGATTTCTATCAACATATAAAAGATAAAAAAATTTTCATTTTTTACTTTACTTTTAAAAAGGGGGATTTTCCGCTGGGTGGCGCCATATGCGATTCATTTAATATATTCACTAAATGCGTTTTTGTGTTAAAAATTTATGCTTTTTTTACACAAAAATGATTCGGATTTTGTAAAAATTACAAAATATAGATTAAAAATTGCGAATCAGTATCTATATATTGACAAAATGATGTAAAAAAGGGCAACTTTGACAACTTTTCATCCCGGAATTTCTGTATTTAATCGCGAATCATATAATTAGGTTGTTTTTCCGCATTTAAAATTTATATAATTGGGATATTCCAGGTTATGGTAATCTGGATTTTTGCTTAACTAAACACAAGAGTAATATCGTTATGATGAAAAATATATACGACATGCTGCATGATGTTTGTTCCCAGAACAAAGACAGGATTTTCTTTGTCAGACAAAATGAAACATATGCAGATTTGTTAAGAAAAGTAAAACAGCGCGCCGTGGTATTGGCCAAACGGTTCGGCATTAAAAAGGGCGACACTGTTGCGATTCTGTCGGGGAACACACCTGATTTTATTCGTTCTTATTTTGCGATTGCGTCCCAGGGCGCGCGCGCACTGATGTTGGACACCGGATTGTCGCAATCAGAACATCTGAATATGATGCAGCGCACAAATTGCAAATTGGTTCTGGCGCAAAAGTCGCACTTCATAGAAGGTGCGCCTGAAACATATGATATTGAAACCATTGATGACACGGATGAAAAAGATTTTGTTGTCGCAGATGTCGTTCGCGAAGATATTGCAATGTTATCGTTTACATCTGGTTCAACCGGCAATCCAAAAATTGTTGGATTAACGCACGACAATATATTATCACTGGCCGATGGCGCATTATTTTATAAACCAATTATTCACCCCGGTTATACGTTTTATGGATTTTTACCGCTGTATCATATTTATGGTGTTGTGATTAATATCGTTGCACCGTTGGTTTTGCAGGGAAAATTACTGTTGCAGCCGATATTAAATCCGCGTGAATTTTTAAAAGATTTCCAGGAATACCGGCCCGAAGTAATTCCGGCTGTTCCCCGTATATGGGAAGCGTTTTATAAAAAAATCGTGGACGGCGCACGGGAAAAACATTCATGGACGTTGTTGCGTGTGATTGTTGCAATGCGGCATGTATTGCGTGCGGTGGGATTGGGATTTATTGTTGACCGCGCGTTAAAACCGATACATGACATTTTTGGTGGCAATACCAAGGTTTTGGTGTCGGCCGGTGCAACATTAAAACCCTCAATTCGTAAATTCTTTGAAAGAATGGGATTTGTTGTGGGGGATTGTTATGGCCTGACAGAAACAACGGGACCGGCCAACTTTAATTTTGCATTTCGTTTGCCAAATGGCGCCATGCATTATGCCGGACCATTGCCGGGAAATGAAATTCAGATTCATGACCCTGACAAAGACGGTGTTGGCGAAATCTGGGTTCGTGGTAATTTGGTAATGCCCGGATATATTAATAATGACCAGGCAAATGCCGATGCATTCCAAGACGGTTGGTTTAAAACTGGCGACATTGGTAAATTGGATAAATATGGTCGTCTGATTGTCAAAGGCCGTCAAAAACAGGTTATCGTTCTGGACAGTGGTAAAAATGTTTACCCCGATGAACTGGAAGACCTGTATTTGCAAAATGATGAAATTCTGGCGGCGGCGGTTTTTGAATATGTGATAAATGACAAAGTTGTGCCATTTGCCGTATTTCAGGTTAAACCGGGAACCAGTGTGGCCAAGGTTGCGATGTTGCTGAAAACGTCCAATTTGAAAATTGCGCCGTATAAATGGGTAAAACATTTTGCAATAACCGAAGAAGAACTGCCCCAGACATCTGCGAAAAAGATTAAGCATTTTGTGGTGCGTGAAATGTTGGATTCTGGTGCGTTTACACGACCGGCAGATTAAAGCACGTCGCCATGCGGCATTTCCGGTTTTATTGAAATAAAACCGGAAATGCCGTGCGGCGGCCGGATAAATTGCAAAATAATTCACGAAAAAGGGTTTATATGGGCGTTGTGGACTTGACAAAAAGATAAAAAGTATTATATTAATTACAGCAAGGGGTTTAAAATGACGAAAAAGACCAATCCGGCAATTTTTTATATTTTGAAATCACTGGTTGACAGACAGGTGCCCGAACTGCGCCAGCAGGTTCATAATGGCGCCGTTGCATCCCAGAATATTTCCGTTTTAAAAGACCAGGTGGCATCTTTGGCGCAATATGCCGCAACCAATCGTCATGACCGCGAGGCCGTCCAAGACGCAGAAACTGACATGGATGCATGTGAACGTGAAATCAGTTATTTGACGGAACAGGTAAATCAGGCCCAGAATGCCAAGAATCAATTGAACGACGCACGAAAATTTAACACATTGTTTGAAAAAGAAATTGTTATGCCCGCAGTCAAAGCACACGAAATTAACGAATTAAATGCACAATATAAACGCCTGGATCGCGAGGTTGGCGATATTGAATGCATGTATTACACCCAACGCAATTATGTAGAAGATATCCAGGCGGAACCGGAATCGCCCGAACGTGCCGTATTGGCAAATTATTACGAAAAACTGAATAAAAAGCGCGAAGAACTGAATCGTTTGGCGCAATATATTCGTGTTTTGCAACGATAATTGGGTTGCACAATATTACGGGGCCATAATGTGGCCCCCTTTTTTATTTGCAAACGGCGGTGTATGGTGGCACGGAACGTTCTGTATCAATTTCCCCATCACCGCAATCCAGACAATTAAATTTGCGGTTTTGTGAATGATGCCGGTCCAATGGTATGAATTTGCCGGCCAAATCACTGACGTTGGATACATATGAAAAACTGGGAAAACCAAAATAAAACGCGCGGGAACGACCACTGCAATCGCGGGTGCGACCGGGATAACAATTTGGATTATTTATTTGCGACGGGTCGGGTATGCAATACGAAACACACGTTTGGGCATCTGTTATCATTTTTTCGCAATCGGTGCACGAAGACTGTGGAACGCGCAATGTGGCCCCAATCGCGCCATAAATTGCCCCTGTTGTTATATTTGTGCATTTTTTGACGTCTTCGGTTTTCGTTGGATCGGCAACGCATTCCCATTCCAATGTATTATAATTTAAACGTGCAATCATGTTATCTGGGCATGTTTTTGCGGGGAACGGATTGATGCATTCCCAAACACTGTCCACCAAGACGGCGGTTTGTTGTTCTGCGCATAATGGTTTGCGCGATTCATCGGCCACGCATTCTAATAAATCAGAATCCCAAATCATATCGCCGCCACAATTGGTTTTGGTATTATATCCCAGACACTGCCACCGGCCAAAGCGATATGTTTTAACCGTACCAGCGGGGCATATAACGTCGGGTGATATGGGCGTGGTAAATACGGTTTGGGAATCTGGAACCTCGTACTGGGTCATATAAATTAATTGGCCGTTGGTTAATTCCAATTCGGATATTATTGTTTTGGGGACGCTGCGCTTGTCGCTGGTGCCGCCGGATACAATTTGGCCGTCCATAAATATTCCAAACGTGCCGGCATCGGAATAATATTGTTCTAAAACTTCCATCATATTATTAAAATCCGCGTCCGCCAGGGCGCCGGTTGCGGTTATTATATAACTGGCATCTGGTTTTTTATTTCGCACAATTTCACATTTTGTTTTTGCACCACCGGCGTTCAGGCAAATTGTATTACTGGTGATATTATTTTGTGCGATACAGATGTCGTTAAAATCGGTACCCTTAATCTGGGCATTGTGCATTGCCGCCGTGCATTCCGCAACACCGCGTAAATCAGAACGATTTATGGCATATTCTGTTTCTTGTTCGGGGATGCGCTGGCTGGGGCTGCTGATCATATAATAACCCGCCATAAATATTGCAACCAAAACTATGATAAAAATATTCATCATTCCCCCTTGCGATTTATTAAAAGTCTAGGTAATATAAGGATAAAATGCAATAGGAAAACTGATTGCAAAAATAAAAAATGGCCAATAAATGAAAAAATATCTTCTGATTTTATCGCTTCTGGTTTTTACTGCGTGCGGTTTTCAACCAATGTTCACCGGCCAGGATACGGATATTTACGTTCCACCAATAAATGGTATTAATGGTATTGATTTGCGCAATGCGCTAAATGCAAAATTCGGTGGCCAGCGTGATGCAACCGCGCCGTATACTTTAACGGTCAGTTTGGCCACACCAATCACCCGGTACAAGGCACTGGAACGTACCGGCGACGCAACATGGCAACAAATCGTCTTAAATGCAAATTACACATTGACCCATAATGGCGAACAAATCGCATCAGGCACAGAAACGGCGTCGGAATCTTATACATTTGTGCGGTATCTGGTGGCGGCGAATGCGTCGTATAATAATGCGGTTCAAAATACGATTAAGGTTTTGGCCGATAAAATTGGAACACGTGCAATCGCAGAAACGCGTCAGTATTCAATCGGGAACGATGATAACAAATGAAATGGAAAGAAACAGATTTTGGAAATGGAATTGAATCCATTCGGGCTGTTTTAATTTATGGCCCTGATGCTGGCCAGGTTGATGAATACTGTGATAGGGCGGTTGAAAAATTACAAATTGACCGGGATAATTTATTTGCGCTGGATTCTGATGAACTGCGTGAAAAACAGGATGCGTTATTTGCAGAAAGTTGCAGTCCATCCATGTTTGGTGGTCGGAAATTGGTTATAATTTCTGGTGCAACTGACGGGTGTGCACGACAAATTTCTGATTTGGTTGAACATCCCGGATTATGCGCGACGGTAATTGTTGCCGCGGGTGATTTGCGCGCGGGTGGTTCTTTGCGTTCATTATTTGAAGGTGGCGACAAAGTTGCCGCATTACCGTGTTATACCGATGATGCGCGGACTTTGGCGACCCTGATACGCAAAGAATTATCGGCAGATGCGGGAATTCAACAAATCACACCCGACGCCATGGCGTATATGACATCGCACCTGGGTGGCGACCGTGGAATTACACGTGGTTTTTTAACAAAGATTGCATTGTATGTTGATGATAAAAAAATCGTAGAACTGGAAGACGTTGAAAAATGTCTGCCTGATACCGGTGCGGCGGATATGGATGATTTTTTATATTCTTTGACCGCCGGTCATATTCAACAGACGATGATGGCCCTGGACAGATTGTTATATGACAATGCGGAACCAAACATGTTGGTTCGGATGCTGGACGGACATTTTAAAAAATTATTAACCGCCGTGGTTGAGGGGCAATTGCCGCGGCTGTTTTGGAAAGTGGCTGAAAAATTTAATCATGCCATTAAAATTTGGCCGGAATCTGAAATAACCGCCGTGTTGGTACGATTAAATGAATTGGAAAAACAATTACGCACAACCGGCATGCCGGGCGAGGTTTTATTACGTGATTTTTCATTAAAGTTGGCCGTACGCGCGGCAAAATTATCAATCAGGAGAAGAAATTAATGTTATCATCTGTTTATGCACCCAAAGATTTTAAACGTCTGCGTGTGGTTGGCGATTTGGTTGCGCGCTGTTTTGATTATATTTCCCCGCATATTGTCGCGGGTACGTCCACCGGCCAAATTGACCGCATGGTTGCAGAATTTTTGCGTCAAAACGGTGCACGTTCGTCAGATTTGGGATACCAGGGTTATCCAAAAAGTATTTGCACATCTGTCAATGATGTTATCGTTCATGGTATCCCCAGTGATGATGTTATATTAAAAGACGGTGATATTGTAAACGTTGACCTGACCGCCGAGTACAAGGGTTTTCATGGTGATGCATCACGAATGTTTATGATTGGTCGTGTTTCACCCCAGGCGCGTAAATTGGTACAAACATGCCAGGATGCATTGAATGCTGCCATTTCTATCTGCGCACCAGGCGTGCCGTTGTCTGAAATTGGCCGTACGATTGAATCCGTGGTTAATCCGCATGGTTTTTCAATATCGCGCGATTTTGTTGGTCATGGTATTGGCAAAGTTATGCATGATGACCCACAAATTTATCATTTTTATGACAGGCATTGGGACCGGGTAAAAATGGTTCCAGGATTGGTATTTACAATTGAACCAATGATTAATACCGGCCGCCCCGAATGCAAAATTGATGCAGATGGTTGGACGGCACGTACGATTGACGGTGGATTATCTGCGCAATGGGAACATACAATTGGAATTACCGAAGACGGCGCAATAATCTTTACAGAACCAATGATGCAATAATTTACACGGGCAACAATATTGAAAACACCAGATTTATCTTTTCGCATCGGACATCGTGAAAGATTAAGACAAAAATTTCTGGATGATCAATTGGCGGATTATGAATTGCTGGAATTATTATTAAGTTTCGCAATTCCCAGACGTGATGTTCGTCCGCTGGCACGTGGACTGATGGCAAAATTCGGTGGAATTCATCAGGTGTTAACGGCGCCAATTGAAGAATTAATGAAATATGACGGCGTCGGTAAAAATACCGCGATATTTATCAAGGCAATTCACAAAACAATGTTGCTGGGTTATAAAGCATGTTTGGATAAAAGACCTGTTTTTCATGATGAAAAGATTTTAACCAATTATTGCAAAATGTTATTATCCGGCAAACAAAAGGAAGAATTTCATGTCCTTTATTTGGGTGCGGATTTACGTTTGTTGCACCACGATTTACACAGTGTTGGAACCGTGGACAGTTCAGCCGTCTATCCACGTGAAATTTTGAAACGCGCATTGGATGTCGGTGCACGCAGTGTCGTTTTATTGCATAATCATCCGACACCATGTACTTCTTTTTCAACCGAGGATATTGAAATCACGGACAAAATCAAAGAAATATTGGAAAAGGTTGAAATTCGTTTGCACGATCATTACGTGGTATCTGGTGGTTTGATTTATTCTGCGCGCAATATGTTCTTGTTAAAATAAATCTGATACATCGCATACTACCTTTAACTGGCGCGTGCTGATGGGTTGCAGTTTGTTTTTCACAATTGTATAAACAGTTTCTGTGGCCATCGTGGGGGTTGTCCACGATTCTTGCCATGGGCGTGAAATTTTTACCACACGAAAATCAGGCCGGAATGCAAATTGTAATTTTTGCAATGCGCATTCTGCGCCCTGGGTGGTTCTGAATCCGTCCGGGGTTATGTCAATGTATGTGCCATTATTGTTTATTGCAATCTGATATTGGTCATAATAATGGTCTGTTCCATTTTCATGTCGTGTGCGTATTATTCTGTCAGGTCGCCCGTCATGGTTAATGTCGCGGTTAAAAGCATCCATGCGTGCAACACCGGCGCCAAATTCATTTAATTCGTATTGTTCCGAATAATCCGGATTTATCAGGCCGTCTGATTCCGTTTTATTGGTTGGTGCCGGTTGGTTCGTTGTATTTGTTGCATTAATCGTTGGCGATTCCACGTTGTTCGTACGATGAATTTGCGGTGTTTTTCCCGCAATCAACATGTATCCCAACACGCCAATAACCACCAGCATTATTACCAATAACACTGTCAGACCTGTGGCCCCACGTTGTGATTTATATAATTGCGTTGTCATCTTTATCGCCTTAGATTTGTGTTATTCGTCCGGGTGTCCATCCTTCCAGTACGCGGATTGCGGCGGCAATGCGTGATAATTCAGCATCGTTTAAATCCCGTATCCGTTTATTAATGGACAGTCCCGTTAATTTTTCAATTTGCCGATGGTATGATGATGTATTATTTTCAGACGGTGGGGCATATTTACTGATTGCCGATGCAATGGTCAGGTTATTATAACTGTCGCTGCGCATCAGGGCACGAATTGCGCGCATGCCGGTTGCTTCGTCTGGGAAAACGGCAAAACCACCGGCGGAACCAATTGCACCCATACGCGCGGCAAATTCGGAATATCGTATGTTGCCCGGATTGGAATTGCGCCACGCGCGACTGCCCCCGGTGCGTCTGGTGCGGGTTCCGTCCGCGTTATGATAAATGACGTCCTTGGCCGATTCTGTGGCCCGTGTTGGTTGGCCATTGCCGGTGTTATTAATTGTTGGGGTGCGGTCAATTGCAACGTTGGTGTCAGGTGATACTGAAACAGATACGTCTTGCACTGCGCCTGCACCAACGATTGGCGATTGTGCATATGGAATTTCATGTGGTGCCGCACCGGTGTACGTTGCGCCGGAATCATATATTTCGTATTCTTCGTATAAATCGTATTCATTACGGGATGACAGTTTTGATTGGCGCGCATCCAACAGGCGGTTAACTTCGCTGATTTCAACGCGTATTGTGCGACACCCACGCGCAAATAAATCATCGCCGTAAATTAAATTTATAATTGGTCCGACCGCCGCCAGTGTCCCGAATATCAGCAATAAATTACGCATATTTGTGAACAGGTCGTTTTTGGCGCCGCGTATCATTGATATCGCCCATCCAAACAACAGTAAACCTGTTATGAAAACAATAATAATCCACGCATAATATGCAAATGTTTCAAAACTGCGCAAAATACACGACGGATCTTCCAGGTATATAAACGACCCGTCCGCACCCAATATATGAAATCCGGAATTTGTCAGTAATCTAAGAATCGTATTTATATTCATAAACGTTCATTGGGCGCCTATTTTTTTATTGCGGCGCCGGTAAAGAAACCGGGCATAGAAAAATCTTCGTCATTTGCGGCAATTCCGGCCCACCCGAACAGGTCGCCCATCAGTCCGGATTCATCACGTTTTGCCTTTTTAAATGGTAAAATGTTTTTTAATTTTCCGATTTTTCCATGGCTTTGATTCTTGGGCGCGGCGACAATTTTATCCTGGTTTTCTGCAAATTCTGTGGCCAATTGTGCCAATGTTGCATCCGCGTCATCTGTATCATCAGAAAATGCATTCGGTACCACAGGTGTAATTTCATCGGGTTCAGACGTCGTGTCGTTAATATGTTCTTCGGCGATATCTTCGCGCAGTGGGGTCATACTTTCCAATAACTGTTCCAATGTTTTTTCAATTGGGGCGGTTGGGGCATCATCTGTAATCATGTCTGCGATGCTGACCGTTTCTGTGGAAATTTCCTGTGTGTCTTCGTTATCTGTTTCGGTCATTTCGGTTGTAATATTTACATCGCTGATGATAACTTCGTCAACCGCAATATCTGTATCCACCGGTGTTGGAACGCTGTCATTTTTTTCAGGTTCCACAATTTCCACCGGGGCGGGTTCGGATGTTTCTGTTTGTGTATTTTTTGCCGCCAAAATGGATAAAATGGGAATAATTTTTTCGTTTTGTTCATCTGCGGCGGGTTCTGATTCCACAGTGGCCGATTCCATTGGCACTGATTCCACCGTTTCAGATTCCACTGGGGCGTTTTCTGCCGATTGTGGTGCGGTGGTGTTTTCCGCAGTATTCGGGATAATTTCGTTTGTTGGTTCCGCGGTTGTTTCCACATTTTCCATTGGCGCCGGGGCAACACGCGCAGGACGCACGCGCGGTTTTTTAACAGGTGCCTTTTTTACAATTTCTGTTTCATTTGTTGGGATAACATCAATCTGTTCGTTTTTTATTTCAGATTCTGGGGCGACCGGTTCCGTAATTGGGGCAGATTGAATTTCATCTGTGGCAATGGTTTGGGTAATTGCATCATCGGCATCCACCGGAACACCAAACAAAACGGTGTCAGACGCCAACCCCAGTGCGGCCCGCACTTCGTCAAAAGCGGCGCGAATATCCGCCATAGCGAAAATTTCATTACCGGAAATATATATGATTTTGGTCTTCATAGAATCTTGTCCCCCACTAGATGCGGTTATTATATCACATTTTGGTGTTGAACGCATATAAAAAATATCTTAAACTGGGGATATGTCAGATATAAAACAGCAAATTTTTCAAGAATTGTCCCAATTGGAAGATGCCGCGGCCCGATTGCGTGGTGCCGCCGCCGTTGCGGGCAAGCAAACAGATTTAGAAGTTGCCATTTTAACCGAACAGGTTAAAACCCTGCGCGAGAAAAATAACCGCGCCACAGATATGATTGATAAATCGTTGACGATATTAAAGAAGTTGAAATGAGTGTTGTATCAATACCAATTGTAAATAAAAATTATCCCATGGGATGCGAAGACGGGCAAGAGGCGCGCCTGATTGAACTGGGCAAAATGGTGGACGGCCGGGCGCGTGAAATTTTGGATAAAATTGGGCCTTTGCCAGAAAATGCTTTGTTGGCCACATTGTGTATTGTTTTGGCCGACGAAGTTCATAACCGACCAACCCCAACCGTTTCGGATGCGGATTTAAAAGAAATATTGGCCCGGATTCGTGAAATAAAAAATAAAATTAATTAAGAAATAAAAATGCGCCATTGGCGCATTTTTTATATTGTTCGCTGCATTTGATTCACAATCATACTGTGCACTGGTGAATATTGTGCAATAACGCGTTCTTTGATTGTGTTCAATTCCGGCGTGGGTTGTTTAAAATATTTGGCCCGTGCCAGTTTTAACAAATCTTCGCGTGTTAAATGCATCAAATGATACCGATTGGCATCGTCTGTTTCACATAGGAATTCAATCAGTTCTTCGCGCGATTTGGATTCAATTGTTTGCCATTCTTTGGCGTACTGTGCGCGTGCGATTTTCTTTGTATCGGCGGCAAACACGTTGGATGTGTCCCATGTATCAAACAGGTATCCCATTTTTTCGCGATTGTGGCCGGTGTAAACGTGTTTGCCCATGCTGTCTGCGACAAATTCGTTGTTTACGATACGCCCACGTCCCAGAAACATAATCATATGAAACTGATTTTTACTGCCGCGATAACGCGGAACAATCATCATTGTACCCGCGTCCAGCGCATCTGCGGAAAAATTTTTACGCGCAAAATCCGACATCGCCGCCGCGCGAACAGAATCAGGTGCATTTGGCGCAACACGGCGACGTGTCAGATATTTATTTAATGCCACATTATATGCGGAATCAGATTCAAACATTTTGCCTTCGCGGATGCATTCATCATATTCTGGCCCGCGATATTTCGTGCGCATTTGGTATTTAAATTGGCCACAGGCGCGACTGGCATCCCGGGGGACAATTGTCAATGTATCACCCATTTCGGACAATGCGCGCG
Source organism: Pseudomonadota bacterium (assembly GCA_023402015.1). Taxonomy (GTDB): domain Bacteria; phylum Pseudomonadota; class Alphaproteobacteria; order Rs-D84; family Rs-D84; genus Enterousia. The sequence goes on from JAEXCU010000013.1 coordinate 74,971, forward strand.
TTAATTGGGTATATTGACCATATACGCAATGCAGGCCAACCGGCGCGCCGGGCAATTCGCGACGGACCGCGGCGCGATATCCGTTTTTGCCAACCAATGGGCCCAGTTTTTGTTGTGCGGTCAGCATGTTTTCCATGTATTTATCGCGCAGATTTTCCGCCTTTTTATCCAAATTCATTTCATCCAGCATCATGTAATAATGGGATTCATATTCCGGCGTAAAATTGCCCAATGCCAATTTTGGCAGATTCAATTCAGCGCGTGATACCGGCATTTGTGGCAATATAATATTTTTTGTTTGGGGCGTGGTTGGCGGAATTTCCTGTTGGCCGCGCGTTTGACCCGATACAAACATCAATCCAGTACCCAGAATCACATATGGAACGATAAATTTTGCATTCATTTTCACACCTTTGCAATCAAACAGACGCACCGGTATTAACCGCTTTGTCTTGTATTAAGTTATTTTTTTTGATTGGTTCGTCGCAATATGGAAATTTGCGGCGTACATTCAGACAAAATGGAAATCCAAAATGCCCCGACTTGCCCTTGTGGCAGCCCGCCCCATCAGGGGAACCAAAGTTTGTATATACATATAATAATTATAATTCACAGAATTTCAAGGGGAAAAGAAACTTTTTTTAATTTTTTTCTTTGTCGGCCGCGTTGTGTGGGGATTATGTACATTTTGGGCGATTTTTTCTGTTGTTATTTTTTTTCAAATGTTCTAAATTTTGGGGTGTCATGAGTAAAGAAATTATTGAAAATATTGATTCACAACAGTTATCTGATGCCCTGTCAGAACGGTATCTGTCATACGCGGTCAGCACCATTGTATCGCGCGCGTTGCCGGATGTTCGCGACGGGTTGAAACCGGTGCACCGCCGTATTTTGTATTCTATGTTGCGCCAAAAATTGTCCCCGTCGGCCGCATTTCGCAAATGCGCAACCGTGGTTGGCGACGTTTTGGGGCATTATCATCCCCACGGGGACAGTTCGGTTTATGATGCCATGGTGCGTCTGGCCCAGGATTTTTCTGTTCGTTATCCATTAATTGACGGCCAGGGAAACTTTGGCAATATTGACGGCGACCCCCAGGCGGCATATCGTTATACAGAATCAAAAATGACCGATGCGGCCATGCTGATTATGGAAGGTTTGGACGAAAACAGTGTTGATATGATGCCGAATTTTGACGGCACAACACTGGAACCAACCGTAATGCCGGGGGCGTTCCCGAACCTGTTGGCCAATGGTGGAATGGGTATCGCGGTGGGTATGGCAACAAATATTCCGACACACAATGTGGCCGAGGTTTGTGATGCCCTGAATTTAATGATTGACCACCCGGACGCCACAACGGCCCAAATTATCAAGAAAATGGTCGGGCCGGATTTTCCAACGGGCGGCGTATTAATTGATAATTTTGATACCATTGTTAAAAATTATGAAACCGGGCGGGGCGCGTTTCGCATTCGTGCAAAATGGGATGTTGAAAAACTGGAACGCGGCGGCCAACAGGTTGTTATAACAGAAATTCCATATGGCATTATCAAATCCAAATTGGTGGAACAAATCGCCGGTTTGATTGATGCGAAAAAACTGCCCCTGGTGGATGATATTGTGGATGAATCCACAACCGATGTTCGTATTGTGATTATTCCGAAAAATCGTAATATACCGGCGGATAAAATGATGGCCCACCTGTTTGCGATGACCGATTTGGAATACCGGTTCAATATGAACTTTAACGTTATTGATTCGCGTGGCGCGCCGCGTGTAATGGGTATTGGCGACGTATTGCGTGAATTTATTGCGCACCAGAAAAATGTTCTGACGCGTCGTACAAATTGGCGCCTGGGCAATATTGCGCGCAGACTGGAAATTCTGGGCGGATTGCTGGTTGTGTATTTAAATCTGGACCGGGTGATTGAAATTATCCGAAACGAAGATGATGCCAAGGCGGTTTTGGTTGCAGAATTTAATCTGACCGATGTTCAGGTAGAGGCGATATTAAACACCCGCCTGCGCAGTTTACGTAAATTGGAAGAAATGGAAATACGTCGCGAAGATGCGGCGTTGTTGGCCGAACAAAAACAGTTGCAGGAATTATTGGCCAGTGAACAAATGCAAAACGACCAATTAAAGGCGTGGTTTGCAGATATTAAAAAACGTTATGATAAAAAGACCACTTTGGGTCGCCGCCGCACAGTTTGGGCGGAACAGACCGAAGAAATTGTTGTAAATGCCGAAGAATTTATTGAAAAAGAACCACTGACGATTATTTTGTCTGCAATGGGTTGGATTCGTGCGGCCAAGGGTCATTTGGACCTGAATAATTTGGATTTAAAGTTCAAGGAAGGCGACGAATTGCAATACGCATTCCATGCCCAATCCACGGATAAAATTAATTTGTTTGTTTCGTCTGGTAAAATGTTTACTTTGGCGGCGAACGAATTGCCGTCGGCGCGCGGGTTCGGTGAATCTGTGCGAATGATGGCCGATATTGGGGCGGACGAAGAAATTGTCTGTGCGTTTGTACTGGATACGACCGCAAAATATTTATTGGTGGCGCGCCATGGAACTGGATTTATCGTATCGGGTGAAAATTGCGTGGCCCAAACCAGAACCGGCAAACAGGTCATGAATACCGATGCCAAGAATTTGGCCAGCATGTGCGTCCCCGTATCAGGCGATATGGTTGCAATGTCGGGGTCTAATGACAAATTGCTGATATTCAGCGCATCGGAAATTCCGGAAATGACACGTGGCAAAGGCGTGATATTACAGAAATATAATGCTGAACGTACGTATGTTTTGGATGCGATGTTCTTTGATGCGGCGAACGGATTTGGTTGGACCACAGGCCGCGGGACAACAAAACTGGACGATTGGCAACCTTGGGTTGGCCGCCGTGCAACCCAGGGCCGCACAATACCGTTTGGATTCCCGCGCAGTGGAAAATTCGGAAAATAAAAACAAACGCCCAATCGGGCGTTTTTTACTGGATTGTTTCGCTTTTATGTATTACTGGATTGCCACACCACTATCGTGGTTCGCAATGACAAAACTGCTGTCATCGCGAGGGAGTGTCAACGACCGCGGCAATCCAGGTAATTGATGACCTTTGCAGATTTAGGCATGGATTGCCACGCTGCACTGCGTTTGCTCGCAATGACAAAGAGCCAAGAACCTGTCATTGCGAACGAAGTGAAGCAATCCAGATTATTATTGCAAAAAACGCCCCAATCGGGGCGTTTAAATTTGTATGAAAATAACGCAATTAGTGCGAAACTTTCGTTTCGGTCATAACGACATGCTTGCGCAATTTCGGGTCGTATTTGCGAAACTTCATTTTACCGGCCGTATTTTCAGACTTGGTATTTTTTGTTGTGATATAGAAGACCCCTGTTTCTTTGTTCATCAGGGCTACGACTTCTTTGCTGCCTTTTTTAGATGCCATTTTATTTGCCTTTTATTATTCTGCCTGGGATTTTAGGGTAAAATTTACTGGAAATCAAGTCTTTTTTATCATAATATGATTTTTATGGGGCTATGGCGACTGCGCAGCGTAGCGAAGTGCCGCCATACCCGTCAGTGCGGGTATGGCGAAACTGGCAGACGCGCTGGATTTAGGTTCCAGTGGGGCAACCCATAGGAGTTCAAATCTCCTTACCCGCACCAAATTTATTTATTTTGTACGTTGATTATTGGCGGCGTGCTGATTCCACATTCCCATGTAATACAGATAGTCTGCATCATCTTTTGGGTTGGCCGTGGTGGGTGAATTCCGATACGTGTATATGGGTTGTTGATAAAATTGGGAAATTTCGTTTAATTTCGCCTGAAAATCAATCGCGGGGATTTTGTTATTCGCGCGCGCATCGGCCATTTTAATCAGTTTTATAAAATACGGATTATTTATTTGTGCCCATATCTGTCCAATACGGCCAATTTTGGGATTCATTGGTAATCCAGTCGCACTGGCCAGTTTGTATTGAAACAATGCGCGTTGATTGAAAACCCCCGGTGTTTCGCCGCGATGTAATGTAATGCAACCCAATGTGTCAATTTCCAGATTTTTGTATGGTGATGCAGTTGGGTTGGAAATGTTATAAACGACAATTTCTTGGTTTTTTGTGCGTTCCGATCGCCGGGATATCTGGGATTTTGTATCCATGATAAATGCCCGGGCGATATCATAACAATTAATCGTATCCTTTACGAACGCGCAGTTATCCTTAATCTGGTCGGGGGTAATGTTATATTTAACATACTTATATGCCATGAAATTATCCTTGTATATTTTATAGCATATTCCCAAAATAAAAATTGTCAACATTTTTGCGCGGTATTTTTAAACTATGTGATTGCTTATCAATATACGGGGTAATTACGGGGATATGACGGGTCAGGGTTATCCAGATTAGATTTTACACCGCATGCGGCGACCGTCATTGTACAAATCAGTAAAAATCCCAGAAATAATTTTTTCATATTATTTAAATTATATTCGCCAAACATGCGGTTGTCAAATCTTTGCATGGCAGGTTTCTTTCCTGGGAATTTTATGATAAAATATATAATTAAACCATTTCATGTCAAAAACCGAGATTTTATATGTCTGATAAAAAATTGACCCGCGATTTAAAATTAATGATTGTGTTTTCCAGTCTGCGCAAAATATCAGATTTGTTTTTGGGCACGTTTTTGATTTCGTTCATTATGCAATTATCTGCAAATGAAATATTAAACATATCTTTGTATAAATTGTTTGAATATGTCGCAACCGCCGCCGGATATTTTCTGTTCGCCCATTGGTGCAAACGATACAGCAAAGTTGCCGTCTTTGCCCTGAATGTTATCCCCAAAGCATTTGTTTTTGGTGCCATTATTTACCTGGGCGATAATGTTGTTAACTATGTCGTGGAATTGGGAATTTTAATTGGCCTGGGGGCGGCGATGTTCCATTTGCCAATGAACACCATGACTGGGGAAAAGGTTGCCGCGCCCGTTATGGGACGTTATTTGGGAATTAAAAATGCGGTGGATTATATGGTTAAAATTGTTGCGCCGGTTATGTTGGGTGCATTTATCACCGTTGGATCATATGTGGAAATCGCATATGTTTTGCTGGCGTTATCCATTGTGGAATTTGGGTTAACGTTCTTTTTATCGCCGTCGCGGCACCGCAGCCGCAAGCCAATTGATTTTTCAGGATTTTTTGCCTGTATGATGCGATTTGCAATATTGCGTAAATTGTTTTTGTTGGAAATCCTGCGCGGTTTCAGCATCGGATTGTTGGGCACAATCATTCCAATGTACACGGTTTACATGTTTCATACGGACCTGAACCTGGGGATATTTACGACAATATTTGCAATTTGTTCCATTTTAACATCACTGTTATTGGGAAAATATGGCCGTCAAAAAACGCAACCAAAGATGTTATGGATTTGCATGGTTGTAATATTGTTCGGATTGTCCCTGTTTGTTTTCCATACAACGCCGGCCACATTCTTGGTTTATAATTTCGTATATGCAACGGCAATTTGCGTACTGAATTTAATCGCAGATACCAACATGTTTAATCTGTCTAAATCGCGGTGCGTGACGGTAAATCACAAGATAGAATATTTTGTATTTCGTGATTTTGCATTATTCATCGGTCGGTGGATTGGATTTGTCTGCCTGATGTACATTGGTGTATTTGGCAACGCGTCCTGGTTGCGTTATTTATTGGTTGTAATTACTGCATCAATCTTGGCATCGGGGGCAGTATCGGTCAAAATTTCCCAACATATCCGCGGGCGGTAAATCCCAGGCAAAGCATCCTGTTATTCATGTATTAATTCTGTATTAACCTGGACGTGTATAAAAACACCAAAAGGAGGATACATGTATTTCAGCAATGGAAATTACGAAGCATTTGCCAACCCGCAAAAGCCCAAAGATGTGGATAAAAAATCTGCATACATTATCGGCGGCGGTCTGGCGGGATTGGCCGCGGCGGTATTTTTAATTCGCGATGGTAAAATGGCCGGCAAAAAAATCCAAATTTTTGAAGAACTGGATTTGGCCGGTGGCAGTATGGACGGAATTTTAAATCCCCAACGTGGATACATCATTCGTGGCGGCCGCGAAATGGAGGCCCACTTTGAAACCCTGTGGGATTTATTCCGGTCCATTCCGTCATTGGAAAACCAAGACGTATCTGTGTTGGATGAATTTTATTGGCTGAACAAATCCGACCCCAGTTTTTCACATTGCCGTGTTATTGAAAACCGGGGCAAACGCATGAAGTCTGATGGTAAATTAACCCTGACCCAGGGGGCCATTCGGGAACTGATTGACCTGGCCCTGACGCCCGAAGAAGATTTGCAAGATGTTCAGATTGACCAGGTGTTCAGTGAAGAATTCTTTGAATCAAATTTCTGGTTGTATTGGGCGACAATGTTTGCATTTGAAAAATGGGCGTCTGCAATGGAAATGCGGCGCTATATTTTGCGCTTTATTCATCATGTGGGAACATTGGCTGATATGTCTGCATTAAAGTTCACAAAATATAATCAATATGAATCACTGATTACGCCATTGGTGAAATGGTTGGAAAAACAGGGTGTGAAATTTCATTACGACACGCGCGTGATAAATGTTCTGATTGATTCCACGCCTGACAGAAAGGTTGCCCAGAAAATTCAATTAACCAAGGGTGGCAAAAAACGGGAAATATCACTGACCCCAGATGATTTGGTCTTTATTACCAACGGTTCCATTACCGAAAGTACAACGTATGGCGACAATGATACGCCCGCATCGCAAAAACATGAACTGGGGGGCAGTTGGGAATTATGGAAAAACATTGCGGCCCAGGACCCAGAATTTGGACATCCGGAAAAGTTCTGTGAAAATATCCCGGCGGCAAACTGGGTAATGTCTGCAACGATAACATTGACGGACGACCGTGTTGTGCCGTATATTAAACGCATCTGTAAAAAAGACCCGCACAGCGGATCAATCGTCAGCAGTGGCCCCGTTACAATCAAGGATTCCAATTGGCTGTATGGATTCAGCATTTCGCGTCAACCGCATTTCCGCAGTCAAAAACCAAACGAATTGATTGTTTGGACGTATGGGTTGTTGTCCGATACCCCGGGCAATTACGTGCGCAAAAAAATTGCAGACTGCACGGGCGCAGAATTGTGCGCGGAATGGTTGTATCATATCGGTGTGCCAATGGCCGAAATAGATGACATTGCGCATCACAGTGCAAATACTGTCCCGTCCCATATGCCGTATATCACGACGTATTTTATGCCACGCGCACTGGGCGACCGGCCGTTGGTGGTGCCACGGGGCGCAGTTAATTTCGCATTTATCGGAAACTATGCAGAAACGGTTCGCGATACAGTGTTTACCACCGAATATTCCGTCCGCACCGCGATGGAGGCCGTGTACACATTACTGAACGTTGATCGTGGTGTGCCCGAAGTATTTGATTCTTGCTTTGACGTTCGTGTATTGTTGCGCAGTATTTATTACCTGAACGACAAAAAGAAATTAAGCGAAATAGACCTGCCTTGGTTTATGAAAGTTCTGGAAAAACGCGGAATGAAGAAAATCCAAGATACGTATCTGGAACAATTATTAAAACAGGCAGATTTGGTTTAATTAACACGATAAAAAATGTCATTTATAATCATCATAAATAAAAACAGGCGATTAATTCGCCTGTTTTTATTTTGGCAGCCCCAACCAGATTCCCTCGGCATAAAATGCCTGCGGGGAAACCGTAACGGCTTGATTGCGCTGCGCTTATCTCGCCTACTTGTTTTCGCACAGTGTCAAATTTTGTGTCAAATTTTGTGTCAAATTTTGTGCAAATTTTGTGTAAAAATATGCTAAAAAATGTCAAAAAATGACGATTTGGGAAACAAATTATTAAACTATTGGGAAACGATAAATAATAAAAAACCGCAGAAATCTGCGGTTTTATTTTGGCAGCCCCAACCAGATTCGAACTGGTGTTCTCGCCTTGAAAGGGCGGTGTCCTAGGCCTCTAGACGATGGGGCCAAAACTGCCACATTAATGAATTTATTCAATCCAAAAATGCTGGCAAATTATAACTGGCATTTTTTCTGTTGTCAAGTCAAAACGATGCCAGTTTTTCATTTAGTTTTGTGCCGGGGCGGGTTGTACAACCTCTACTGCGGTGGTTTCTTCAACAACTTCGCCCGGGATGGTGTCAACCTGCTGAAAAACAATTTCTTTGCCCGCGCCGTTCTTTAATGTCAGGCGGCCGTCTTTTAAATCATATGTTTCAACGGTTGACATAAACTGGAAATAATCTTGCTCTGTTTGCATTGCGTCCATTGGTCCCATCATCATTGTGGATGCCATTGGGCCGAATGCAATTTTGTTGCCGGATACTTCATATGGTCCGTTGTACAGATTTACAACACGACCGTTAACGCGCATTTCTGACGGGTCAAAAGACAAAATGATGTTTGTGCCTGTTGCATCAGAAACAAAGTTTGCACCCTTTAATGCCGCCGGGTTTGGTGTTTTGTCATTGCATGCCGCCAATGCCAAAATTCCCGCCGCCAGTGCAAATGGTTTTATGTTCATTATTTTTCTCCCTTGGTTGGTATGCCAAGTATAACATATTGTCAATCATAGTAAATGTTATTTTATACCCAATGAAAAACGCACCCGAATGGATGCGTTTTTTATTGTCTGGCGGGATTGAAGGGGTTGTAAATTCCCACCGCTGTGCGGCGGGCCCCTTTCGGCTTGTACGGTTCAAACTGTGCGTTGCTTGTTTTCACCAACTTCGCACACGAACCCTCTGCTTGGGTTCGCGCCCCTGGCATATTCATCAAGACAAATAAAAAACGTATCTTAAAAGATACGTTTTTATTTATCTGGCGGGATTGAAGGGGCTCGAACCCTCGACCTTCTGCGTGACAGGCAGACGCTCTAACCAGCTGAGCTACAACCCCTGAAAGCCCACATATCTTATACTGACTGATAAATAATTGCAAGTATTTTTTTCATAAAAAATAAAAATCCCCCATTGGGGGGATTTTTTTATTTGTGGGATGATTATTTAATCAGTTTTCCCATTGCAACGGCGGTATCACTCATGCGGTTAGAGAATCCCCATTCGTTGTCATACCATGCGCTGACATGAACCAATTTATCGCCAACAACCTTGGTCTGTCCGGCGTCAAAAATGGAACTGTGCGCGTCGTGCGTGAAATCAACGGATACCAATGGTTTGTCATTGTATCCGAACGTGCGGGATTCGGCTGCCTTCATTGCGGCATTGACGGCTTCAACTGTTGCATCTTTTTCCAGATTAACAATTAATTCCACCACAGAAACGTCAGGGGTCGGAACGCGTATTGCAATGCCATCCAATTTACCCGCCAAATCTGGCAGTACCAGGCCAATTGCCTTGGCGGCGCCGGTGCTGGTTGGAATCATTGACAATGCAGCGGCGCGTGCGCGACGGAAATCTTTGTGATTTTTATCCAACAATTGCTGGTCGCCGGTATATGCGTGAACGGTTGTCATCCAACCGGAAACAATGCCGAATGTGTTATCCAAAACCTGGGCCACCGGGGCCAGACAGTTTGTTGTACAAGATGCATTGGAAACGATTAAATCCGCACTGGTCAATGTGTCTTGGTTAACGCCGTAAACGATTGTTGCGTCTGCGCCCGCAGATGGTGCAGATACCAACACGCGTTTTGCGCCGCGTTCCAGGTGAACACGTGCCTTGTCCGCGGCGGTGAACAGACCGGTGCATTCCATAACAACGTCAATATTCATTTCGCCCCATGGCAATTGTTCTGGGTCGCGTTGGGCAATGCATTTGATTTTCTGATTGCCGACGATAATTGTGTCGCCGTCTAATTTTACATCCATTGGCAATTTTCCATGTACGGAATCGTATTCCAACAAATATGCATTTTGTTCGGCCGGGGCCAAATCGTTAACTGCAACAAATTCAATATCTTCGCGGCCAGATTCCAATGCAGCGCGCAAAACCAAACGGCCGATACGGCCAAATCCGTTAATGGCAACTCTTACTTTTGACATTTTTATTTCCTTTCGTTTTATATTATTGGACAAGTTATAATAGCACCATAAACACGCATATTACAATTGAATTTTGATATTTCGCCATTTATAATCAAACCAAATGAAAACATATGATTCATATATTATTGCGGGCCCGACGGCATCGGGTAAATCTGACCTGGCACATAGATTGGCGGGTCAGGTCGGCGGGGTGGTCATAAACTGCGACAGTGTGCAAATATATCGCGGAATTGAAAACATATCGGCCAGTCCATTTGCCGGTCGCGAATTGCGTGATGAAATTGATGGCGTCCCGTACAGGTTGTTTTCCATATTGGATTTGTCGCAACAAATTTCTGTGGCGGATTTTCTGGAATTGGCACGTCGTGAATATGACACGGCCATCCGTGCCGGTCGCGTACCAATTTTTGTCGGTGGCACCGGATATTATATAAATGCGATTATAAATGGGATTTCGCCCATGCCAGATGTTTGTGCGGCCAACCGTGCACGTGCACGTGATATGGTTGCGGCGGATATAGATGCCGCCCGAAAATTATTACCCGATGATTTTGCCGCCACAGACCCGCAACGTACGGCACGCGCACTGGAAGTTTTTTTTGAAACAGGTCGTCATTTAGCGGAATTTCAATCTTTGCCGCGGACCGGTGCAATTGTTCCGACGCCACATCGTATATTGATAAATCCCGACCCGGATGTATTACGTGCCCGCATCGCGGCGCGAATTCCAAAAATGCTGGCCGGTGGTGCGGTGGACGAAGCCCAGGTGATAATAGACGCCGGACTGAATGAAAACCGCGCGATTGGCGCGGCCGTACTGTGTCAAATGTTGCGTGGTCAAATTACGAACGATGAATGCATTGCAAAATGGATAACCCAGACAAACCAATATGCAAAACGGCAACGAACATGGTTCAGAACCCAATTCGTGGCGGATACAGAAATTAATGATGCATATTTGGTTTAGCGTTTGTTCTGGCGAACCGTTTCCAATGTAAATATTGATTGAACTTCGCGCATGATTTTTAAATCTTTGCGTGCCTGGCGCAGTGCATTTTCCCGTTTTTCCGCATTGCGGTATTGTGGATTGCGCCGACGTTTTTCGCGTTTTTCACGTTGTTTGGCAAACAGATTTTGTATAAAGGCATTGTTCACAAACAATGTGTTTTTCAGTTTTTCTTTTTCCTGTTTGCGCAATTCTTTGCGGGCCCGGTTGGATATTGGCAACGCGTGGCCATGCATTGTGAACGCAGATAAATAATCCGCCATTTGGGTTGTCAAAGAATCCAAAAATTGGGGATCTGTATATTTGCCTTCCTGGCTGGGCAGTGTTGAAATAAATATTTTGGTTTTAAAAATTAAAAACTTTTCTGCGGCGGCGGAATATGGTACCGCTTCGCGCCATTTGTTTCGGGTGGTGGCCTGACTCATATAAGAAGCACCAAACTGTTCCAAAAATTCACTGGTTATTGTGCGTGTGTAATCGTTAAATGTTATATCCACTGCAGATTTGCGTCCCATGATTGCCCCCTGATATAATGGTTTTTTAATAAATAGGACAAAATTCGGACTTTGTCAAGTGTCGTGTAGAAATTTATAGATTATTTGTCAGATTTTGCAGTTTTCGTGGTTGTACGCCCACGGGATTTTACAATTTTTTTGTCTGTTTTTGGTTTTTGGGGGCGGACGTCTGTGGTTTTATCGGTTTTTGATGCGTTTGCCTGTTTATTCATTGAATAATATTCCAGCATTACCGCAATTAAAATGCCCGATTCCTGCATATTCTTGGAAAAAGCAATAACATTGTGAAATTCTGTTTCCAGTGTGCCCCATCCGGAATATTCCCAATCAATCAGGCCGACAATATCCATGGTTTTGCGATTAACAATAATATTATTGCATATGTCGTTATGATTCCAACCGTCCCCGTCCTGGGTTCGCAGGTCTTCTATTTCAGCCGGGCGGGCATTATGAACCGCGGTGATAAATTCGGCCAATTGGCGGCCCCATTTCCAACTGTTTCTGGAAATTGTGCGTAATGAAAATGTATTCAGGTTTTTCCCCGGTATAAAATCATATTTGTAATACGTATATCCGCCCGCACGGACAATGTCAATTTTGGGAATACGCAGTGGCGATATATCTGCAAATGCATCGGTTATACGCTTTTCACGCATAATATGATCCGCCGGTATTGATTTGTCGTAAAATTTACGAATTTTGAAAACGTATTTTTTGTCCACAATAAATCCGATATTCCATCCGCCCTTTATCATTTTTGTATGACGAAAATTCAATTCCGGGAATGCCGCCCGCAGTGCACGGTATTTATTGCGCCAATCGTATAATTTCACCGTGCGAATTTGATTACGTTTTTGTTTACTGGGGATAAAGTTGCACAAGAAATCACATGTTTCAAAAAATAGTTTCCACATATATTAATCCATTTGATAGGTTTGTATAAATGGTATTGAAAAAAACGAAAAAAACAAGTACTTTATGGATATGTTCAAACCAGGTGATGTTGTCAAAGTCTTGATTCCCAACGTTGTTAATGCCGGATATGATTATCGGCTGACTGCGGCGGCCGATTTGGGGACATTTGTTGCATGCACGGTTATGAACCGTATGTATATTGGTGTTGTTTATGGCATCGGGGACAGTGGTTTGCCCGCGCAAAAGATAAAAAATGTATCCCAGGTATTCCCGACCCATTTGTCTGTTGCGGATTTGCAATGGATTCAGAAAATGTCTGAATGGACATTAATGTCGCCGGGCTCGGTTTTGCGGTTAATTGTAAATGTGCCCGATGCATTTTTACCCCCACGGGTTGAACAATTGTATGGTTTTAAATCGGATACCGGTGTTCGTATGACCACCGCCCGCCAGGCTGTTGCAGATGCATTTGCATCAAACGATGATGAACCAATGTCTGCATCGGACATACAAAATATTGCACGTGTCAGTTCCGCAGTTGTGCGCACCATGATAAAAAATGGTACGTTGGAACCACGCGATTGCCGTGCGGTGGAACGCGACAATTTTGCGTATGAATATCATGATATGGGCACCGTTCAGTTAAACGATGAACAGGCCGCCGCCGCCGCCGCCATTGGTACCGCCATTAATATGGGCGGTTTTTCGGTCCATTTGTTGGACGGAATCACCGGCAGTGGTAAAACCCAGGTATATTTTGATTCCGCATGGCGTGCGTATAACCGCGGGGAATCTGTATTATTAATGATGCCGGAAATTGCATTAACGGCCCAGTTTATGACGCGGTTTGCGCATCGCTTTGGCGCGCCGCCCGTTGTATGGCACAGTAATTTAACCGCCGCCCGTCGGCGTGAAATCTGGCGTGGTGTTTTAAATGGCGATATTCGTATGGTTGTCGGCACGCGCAGTGCATTGTTTTTGCCGTGGCAGAATCTGGGTCTGATTGTGGTGGATGAAGAACACGATACATCGTACAAACAAGAAGACATGGGAAATTATCACGCGCGTGATATGGCGATTTTGCGCGCGAAAATTGCCGGTTTCCCGGTTGTGTTGGCCAGTGCCACGCCATCTGCGGAAACAATGCAGAATGTTGCAGACGGTCGGTATAATCACCTGCGTCTGACGTCGCGATTTGGTGGGGCGCAATTGCCAACCATTAAAACAATTGATTTACGCGAAAATCGTCCGGACGAGTATCGTTTGGCCAATGATACGGATGACACGCCGGCGCGGTCGGGATTTTTGTCGTCTGTAATGAATGATGCGATTTCGCAAAACCTGGCCGCCGGGCGCCAGGTAATGCTGTTTATCAATCGGCGTGGATTTGCCCCGATTGTTCAGTGTAAAAAATGCGGGTGGGTTGCCACATGCGATGATTGCAGTGTCGGCATGACATACCATAAACGTTTGGGAAAATTATTGTGTCATATGTGTGGCCGCACATCGCCCATGCCGGATGTTTGCCCGGATTGTGGTGGCGCGGTGTCCACGCGTGGGGTTGGTCTGGAAAAGATTCAGGAAGAGGTATCCGCCCGTTTCCCCCATGCCCGTACCGCAATCGTTTCCAGTGATACAATCGCGTCCCGCCAGGCACTGGAACGCCTGGTCAATAAAATGGAAACAGGTGAAATAGACATTGTAATCGGTACACAAATTTTGGCCAAGGGTCATCATTTCCCGAACCTGACCCTGGTTGGTGTGGTGGATGCAGATATGGGATTGTTTGGCACAGATTTTCGCGCCGCCGAACACACGTTTCAACAATTGTTCCAGGTGGCCGGCCGCGCCGGTCGTGGTGAATTGCCCGGTACGGTATTATTGCAAACGTATCAGCCGGACCATCCGGTATTACGCGCCATTTGTGCGGGCGACCGTGATGCGTTCATGGCGTCTGATATGGCGGCGCGTCGCAGTGCGAAAATGCCGCCATATGGTCAATTAATCGCCATTGTGATAGAGGCGGAAAAAGAAACAATATTGCAAAAATATTGCACAGATTTGGCGGCCGCGGCACCGAAATTAAATGGCGGCAAAATTATGGGTCCAATCGCCGCCCAGATTTATCAGGTGCGTTCGTGGTATCGCATGCGATTTTTGGTCGCGGGTGATGCGCGGGCGCGCCTGCAACCGGTGGTGATGCATTGGATTAAAAAGGTAAAACAGCCGGCCAATGTTCGCGTTAAAATTGACGTGAATCCGCAAAATTTTATGTAGTATTCCTATTGAACATTTTTTTCGTTTTCTGATATAATATCTACATAACAAAGGAGAGAATAATGGCGAATTTTTTATTTGCATTTGTAATAATGTTTGCGCTGGTGATGCTGTGCATTGCGATAATTTGCATACCGATTATGATTGCAAACGCGCGTGGCATCTGTGGCAGTGAAAAGACCGCAATTATCGTGTTATCTTGGTTGGGAATATTTTTTGGGATAACATGGATTGTTGCATTGGTACTGTCCATTATTTGGCGCGGTCAATGCTATGCCGGCGGTGATAATCTGGACCGGTTGGAAAAATTATCGCGCCTGTACAAAGAAAAGGCAATAAGCAAAGAAGAATTTGAAAAAATGAAAGCGAAATTGTTGTCATAAAAATCCCGCCATTTGGCGGGATTTTTCGTGGTACGTGATAGGTGATACGTAATACGATTTTCCTTCGTCATTGCGGGGCCCATCGGGACGAAGCAATCCAGTTAATTAATGAACTTTGCCGCTTTATATGTAGATTGCTTCACTTCGTTCGCAATGACAAAGAGCCAAGAAGCTGTTATTGCGGGACGCGTCAGTTGCGTCCACACGAAGTGTGGACGGATGGCAATCCAGCCGTCTTTGCAGGCAAAGCCGCGCTGAACATTTTAATGGAATTTGTTCCGGCATTCGTGTATAATATGCGGGAATCCATAGGGATATGGGTTCGGGGTCGTAAGAAAACCCATAAGCTATCGGTGCAGTAATGTGCCGTCATTTAATCCGATGCGGTGTCAACTGCACCGTTATCTCCCGTACTTACCGGTCGGGGGGTCATTGGTTATAAAATACGGGCAACCGAAAGACCAATGAGGTCATGATAGCTTATGATTTTCTTAACTCCCCGACCGCCAAGATTCTCTCTCCGGCGGTCTTTTCATAGGAAACGGGTGAAAAAAATAAATTTAGCAATAAAAAATTCAGGCGCCTGTTTCCTGCATGCAAGTGCGGGGTTTGTTTTCTTCCTCAACCACACATCATCAGAAAACACCCCGTGCTTTTTATGGGGACGATTATACAATGCGCAAAACACGTCTAAGGTATTGTCCCCACCTGCATTGTTATTGCGGGGCGCATCCGTCGCGGCCACACAAAGTGTGGACGTATGGCAATCCATTAATTACCGTAATAACAATTTTCTGTGAATGTAAAAATACCTGCGGAATCGTTATTGCTGGTGTCGGACGGAATATAGCACGATGTTTGTGATGTGCTGCCGGCCGCAGATGTTCCGGTCATGCTGTCTGCGGTGGGGCAAATTGTGCAACCGGATGTTCCGTTTGATGAACTGCCATAATAACCGGGTGCGCAGCGGTACGTGGTTGTTTCATTACATGTATTACAACTGCATGTGCGTGTTGTTTTTTTCTGATACCCGGTGGCGTGCGCGGACCAATCAGAATCACTGGTGCAATTGCTGCATCCGGTGCATGCGCGTTCACACGTATCGTATTCATATGTGCATCCACCTGCGGAATATGTTGCCGTGATATGTTTAATGTTATATCCGGATTTGCATTTGGTGCACGTGCTGATGGCTTTGCCGCCCAAACATCCCAACAGACTGACACTGCTGCAACCAATCATTAATCCGGCGGACATTCCGTCGGGGCAATATTCCATTGAACATACATAACCATGTGCGGGCGCAACAAATGTGCATCCCAAACAGACCATGGTTAAAATTATTTTTTTCATTGTCCGCTCTCCTGTTATTTTTTCAGAATGAAAAAACCACCAACAATATTGGTGGTCAGGAGGTTGACTACAATCTTATGAATTGTGCTGTGTATTGTTAATATTTCACAACCCTCCTGACCCAATGGGTCGGGAGTGTATTTTTCGTCGTAATTGTAAAACGGGCGCCAAAGCGCGCCACGAGATTGTATTCCGACGCATAAGCAGGGTAGTCACACCCCATTGACGGAACACCCGCCAACAAAATAATTATATATTGCCAATGGTGTAAATACAAGAAATAAAAAATGCCGATTTGAATCGGCATTTTATTAACGTGTTGTTTGATTGTTGTTTTGCTGTGATTGTTGGATTTGTTTTTTGCGCGACAACATCAATTTTAATTTTGCAATTCCCGCGCGGAATTTATCCATCATCGTTGGGGCATCAAATCGTTCCTGTTCCCTGCGCGCGGCATGACGTAATTTGGCCGCCGCGTTGGCGTCTTCTTGGCGTTTGATTTCTTCGGGTGGTTGGGAATAGTCAACCTGATAAACTTTTTCATCTTCGTATGGCATTACTTGCTCCTTATATTTTATTGGTGGGTTAGATTTATACAACCTCGGTCACAGCGCGCAGTGAACCGTCGCGCGATAATTGAACAACGCGAATTTTCTGTTTCATTTCTGCAATTAAATCTGTTCTGTCGTATGCGGGTTGCGTGTGTAAAATGCGGTCTGCGAATGCGGCGTATGCAGCATCGGCACTTTCCGCGTGAATTGTTGTGTAAAAATGGTCATGTCCGGTTCCCAACATTTCCCACAAAACCGCGGCGTTGTCGGTGGAAATTTCACCACCAATAATAACGTCGGGTGTCATGCGAACCACCAAATCCAGTAATCGTGCATAGTTAAAATCATTCGTTTGTTCGGTACGCGACAAAACAAAGTGCACGCGGTTTGGTTGGGGAACGCGGATTTCACGCGCATCTTCCACGGTGATGACACGACTGTTGATATCAATCAATGTCAACAAATGATTCAAGAATGTTGTTTTTCCGGTGGCGGTGGCACCACTGATGATAATCGGACTGCCGTCATTTACGGCCGTCATTAAACGTTCGTATGGGTCATCGGGGCGCACACTTTCGCGCGGTTTAACCTTTAATAATTTTTCACCACGACGCAGATGATAGTTTTCAAAACTGACGTCCGGTGCATTGCCGCCGCGAATACTCATGGCGACGCCGCCCGTTACATCGCGCTCATCGTATTGAACGTTTGGACCGGCAATTGCAGTAAATCTGTGATTCCCGGGCAGGGTGGCGTACACCACCGGCATGCCATGAATGGGATCAAATGGCCGTTCATAAATGTTTGCAACCGTATGAATTAAATCCACCAGGTATTGTTTGGTCAGAACATCGGCATTATATGCAACCCACGGAACGCGGGCACCGTGCAGACGCATCCAAACCTGGCCCGCGTGATTAATGGCGATTTCTTCTACAAATGATGGTTTGTAAAATTCTTCCAGTGGGCGCAGTAAAGATTCCAGAACAACGTTTGACATTGTTTTAATTTTATCATAAATCCTGACTTGAATCAAAAAGGTTTATTTGATAAAATTAAGAAAAAGAGAGATTAATATGAAAAAAACATTACTTTGTGCAATTTGTTCCGCAGTTTTGTTGGGCGCATGCGCGTCGGATTCTGATGCGCCGTATAATACCGCCGATTTTGCCCAGGGTGGTGCCGATGCGCCATTGTACAACGAACGTACCAGTGAATTTATGCAATCTGATAATCAATATTCAAATATTGATTCATACAAACCAAAAACTGCGGCGGAAAAAGAACAAAGTGATAATCGTTGGAATACATCGCGGATGGAAACGCGCTGGCAAGAATACAAGGGCGCAATGGTTCGCGTTCAGATTCTGTTGGGTAATACCGATTTGCGCGAAATGCGCCTGCGTTTGATGCAAAATGCCGACGGTATGGATATCGACGGCGATGCACGTACAATTTTGGCCAAGGTTGCAGATTACGAAATGAAACGAATTTGTGGTCGCAATGCCGACAGTATTGTTATGGTTTACGATCGTCCGTCATTTGATGTAATGCGTCCAACACCATTCTTTGATTATCGGATCGAAGCCGAAGGCGCCACC
Organism: Pseudomonadota bacterium; assembly: GCA_023402015.1. Classification (GTDB taxonomy): domain Bacteria; phylum Pseudomonadota; class Alphaproteobacteria; order Rs-D84; family Rs-D84; genus Enterousia. The sequence goes on from JAEXCU010000013.1 coordinate 93,683, forward strand.
ATGCGTGAATACGGTTTCCGTTGTGTTTACAATAATTAATTAACCAAAAACGGGGGAAATATGAAAAAGATTATGTCTGCGGCCGCATTGTGCGGTGCATTGGTTTTGGGTGCCTGCGACAGCAATGCCGGCGCACAGAATGGCGATACGGTTGTAATTGACTTTGCGGGGTATTTGGACGGGGTTCAATTCCCGGGTGGTACCGCAACCGGATTTCCATTAAAATTGGGCAGTGGCCAATTTGTTCCCGGATTCGAAGAACAATTAATCGGCGCGTCCAAGGGTGAATCGCGTGATGTAAACATAACATTCCCGCAAAATTATTATCCGGAATTGGCCGGCAAAGATGTCGTGTTCAAGGTAAAAGTTCAAGATATCGTAAAAGAATAAAAAACGCCCGTATGGGCGTTTTTTTCGTGATACGTAATAGGTGATACGATTTTTTAAAACCATCACCCCCATTGTCATTGCGAGGACCACCGGGACTAAGCAATCCAGTTAACTAACTTTGCCGCTTTATTTATGGATTGCCATCCGTCCACACTTCGTGTGGCCGCGACGGACGCGGGAATGACAAGACCATTTATTATTGAATTATGCAAATATTCATTGTATAATGCGAATGCATCGGGCGATTCCCGATGTGAGGTGTAGTACCCTCATATAAGACATTTCTCCAACATGGTTGGAGGGTTGCGATATACTTGAATAAGCAACACTATTCTTGTAGTAGGTACTAACCTCCAACCGCCCTTAATCACGGCGGTGTTTTTTTAACTGGATTGCCACGCTGCACTTTGTTTGCTCGCAATGACAACGCTTTGTCGTCGCGAGGGAGTAAAACGACCGTGGCGTTCCATAAAAAGAAAACCCAAGGAGGAAAAATGTTAAAAGTACAAACAGAACGTGAATTTTACCAAAATCTGGGCAAATTCATTCGCCGTGTTCGCAGGCGATCGGGTATGAGTCCGTTTTATGCCGGCAGGACAGTTGGAATTAACGGCACGATGTTCTATGCAATTGAAAAAGGCGATGTCGTCCCCACACCATATCAGATATATAAAATTATTTGCACTTGGTGGCCGGAATATCTGCGACAAATTGAACGCGACAACAAAATATAAAAACGCCCGGTTGGGCGTTTTTAATTATCCATTGCCACAATAAATATTTTATGTTTGTTTGCGGCCTGAATTACCGCCGGTTTATCCACAACAAAGCATGTTTTTGCATTTACCACAATTCCACGCAGATGTGCCGCCGCAACCGCGTTTACCGTGTCCACACCAATGGCGGGGATGTCAATTCGTAAATCCTGGCCGGGTTTGGTCATTTTGGCAAAAACACCACTGGATTTTTTATGATTTTTCCGCATTTCCACCACGCGGGCCAACATTTTTGCGGTGCCTTCGGCGGCCTCAACCCCGATAACCTGTTTATCAACGACGACCGATGCGCCAATGTCTGCGGCGCCGATTGTATGTGAAACCTCTATCGCGCGGTTAATATTTTTTTTATCTGCGGCCGTTGGTTTTGTTCGTGTCTGAACGCCCGGTGTTGCGAACGTTAATTCCGGCGCCAAATCCTGGGCCGCGACAATTTCAAATCCACGCTTTTCCAATACTTTGTTCAATGCAACCCCCATGGAATCATATCCCCGTTGATGTTTTTTTATACTGACCAATGCCGTTAATGTCCATAAATCCGGCCATAAATCCGATAAATTTGGATGCCCCAGTGCGCCCACAAAAACCAATTTGCGAATTCCACGCCGGCGCAATGCGCGCGCGCCGCGGCCGCATCCGCCCAATCGCACCACCAGGTCGGGTTTCAATCGCGGGTCATAAAAGTTTTTCAGTCCCACCGTAAAAACATCCCATCCATTATTACGCAGCGCGTCGCGCGTAAAAAACGGCAAATCCAAGGCGCCGGCCACCACGGCAATTTTTTTATCTGTGTTTTTCTTCATATGTGTAATGGTACGCATAAATGGGGCTGGAATCAAGTTTTGATTTATGATAGACTTTTAATAAAGTAAAAATTCTGGGGTAAAATTAATATGAAAAAAATATCATATCTGGGAATTTTGGCCGTAATATTGACATGCAACGTTGCAAATGCGGCGAAATCTGATAAACAATTTCGGGCCGAAATATTGGATGGTTTGGACATCGTGGCCGCGCGCGACAATGTTGATGTGTTTGCTGATGCCGCGCCGGGTGAATTGGGACTGGAAGTATATGAAACAGTCGGCGTGGTTGATGCCAATGCAACCAAGGTTTTTATCCCAACAACCATGTACGTGCGTGGCGGTGGGGGCCTGAATTTGGGATTTGCCACCGACAAAGCAAAATTTGCCGGCCAAGAATACGAAAGCAGTGGCAGTTATACCGTACAATTGGGTCTGGGGTGGAATTTATCGTCATATGTTCGCACAGAAATTGATTTCCAGACATCTACGTTTGAATTTTCTGACCTGCCACAGGCACAGGCAACATATCGCACATTGGGCGGGATGTTATACTTTGACCTGGCACGTCGTTATGTTCATACCGGCGACATTACACGTCGCAGAACATTTGTTCCGTTTATGGGATTTGGTGCCGGTTTTGGCCAATACCAATTTGACGGCCCCGGTGGCGCAGATGGTTTTGTAATTGCGGCGCCACGCGCGGCAATTGGGTTTAATGTAATGTTTAACGACCTGATTGGGATTGATATCATGTATCAATATCAGATGATGATTGGCAACGGATTTGGTTGGGATGTGCGTCGTGGCGGTGTTGATAACATCAGCAATATTATGGCGTCTTTCCGCGTTAACTTTTGACAAGGGATTGTAAAAAATGAAAGCGAAAATTTTATTTGGTTTGATTTGCATATTACCAATGGCGGCAAACGCGGCAATCCCGTATCGCGTGGAACAGGTTAAAATGCCCGCGCCCGAAACACCCGACGGTTATGACAGCGAGGCATTTGCCCGCCTGCGTCGTTTTTATGTTGGTGGTGCATACAATTTTTCCATGTGGCAAAATTATACAGATGACAACGATGTGCATGTCGCGGGTAAAAACACTTCGTCGTTTGAGGCCATGGCCGGCGTCCGCGTATTGGATACGTTCCGGGTCGAGGCAAACTATATCCGCACAAATGCCAAATACAACGCATTTAAACTGACCGGCGATACCGCGATGATTAACGCAATATTTGATGCGCGCATTGATAATATTTATCGTCTGTTCCGTAAGCAGCGCTTGGTTCCATATGTTGGAATTGGTGGTGGTGTGTCTTGGAACAGTGTGGACGATGCACATATCCAAAATAAAATAACACCGGTTGCGGCGGCAATGGCCGGTTTGGGCATCGAATTGGGCGACAGATTTACATTGGATTTCGGATACAGATACATGTACATGTTCACACCAAAATTTGATGTAATTAATGATTTTGCACCAACCGCGCATCAGTTCCGTGCCGGTGCACGTATAAACTTTTAACGATGAATCAATGTCCATTTTTTGGTAAATGTGGTGGATGCAAATATGATTTTGCATCTGCCAATTATCGCACAGAAAAATTATCAGAACTGCGTGGTGTGCAACCAACCGGGGAACCGTTTTGGACACCGGTGGGTGTGCGCCGTCGCGCGGATTTTTGCTTTGGCAATGGCCAGTTTGGATTTTACGAATCGCGTTCCAAAAATATTGTTTCCGTAAATCATTGTCCAAACTTGGTGAATGAAATAAATGATATTTTGCCGCGTGTCGCGGCGTTGCCATGGGTGGGGGCGGGGGCGTGCCTGATTACTGCATGCGATAACGGAATTGATATTGCGATAACGTCTGATGTTTCGTTTTTCAGCACAGAATTCAAACAGGCCGCAATGAAATTGCCGGCAATTCGTATAACATGGAATGACCAAGTTATTAAGTGCGACGCAACGCCAATTATAAAATTTGCGGGCGTGTCATGCGAATATCCGTCCGGTGGATTTTTACAGCCAACCGTGCCCAGTGAATCCGCACTGCGTGATATGGTTGTTTCGGCGGCAAATGGCGCGCGACGTGTTGCGGATTTGTTTTGTGGTCTGGGGAATTTTACATTTGCATTAAATGCCGATGGATTTGATATTTCCGGCATTGGTTGCAATCGCGATTTGTTTAAAAAACCGCTGACGGTGGGGATGCTGAATGGATATGATTGCGTGGTAATGGACCCACCACGGGCCGGCGCAATGGCACAATGCCAAGAACTGATAAAAAGTAATGTTTCGCGCATTATTTATGTATCGTGCAACCCGGCGACATTTCGGCGCGATGCCCAGATTTTGACGCGCGGCGGGTATTGTATGAAAAAATTGGTTCCGGTTGACCAATTTGTGGGCAGTAATCATTGGGAAATATTTTCCGTATTTGAAAAATAAAAACGCCCAACCGGGCGTTTTTATTTCTGGGTTTTTGTGGCACCCCGGGCCCGCATTACCAAAAATCCGAAATGCATCAGACGTTGTATGGTTGTATGGGGTATCAGTTTGGTTCCCCGTTCGTATCGGACCAAGTCGTGGGTTGTTATGCCCAAAATTTTGGCACATTCCACCAGGGTAAAGTTGGCGCTTTTTCTGGCACCACGCAGTGCAATGCCAATATGTTTGCAATCAACCAGTATAACAGTCATTTTTTCCTCCTTGGGTTTTCTAAAAAAACACCGCCGTGATTAAAGGCGGTTGGAGGTTCATACCTATTATGCAATAGTGCTGTTTATTAGATATTCACAGCCCTCCAACCAATGTGGAGAGTTTAACATATGAGGGTATGAAACCTCGCATTGGTAATCAACCAATGCATGTGTATTATACAATGAATATTTACACAATTCAACAGTAAACATGGCGCGGCTTTGCCTTGCAAAGACGGCTGGATCGCCGCGGTCGCTTCTCTCCCTCGCGATGACAAAGAACTGTCATTGCGAGCAAACGAAGTGCAGCGTGGCAATCCAGTATTATAATATTCATAAAAAAACGCCGCCGGTTTCCCGGCGGTGTTTCCGAATGCCCCGAAAGGAAGGAAAGGAGAAAAAGAAATGGGCATTCTAAACTGTAAAAAGGGTTGGGGCCCAGAGTCCAGAGGAGAGAGAATGTAGGAGGGAGTCTGAATCCCTGAACCCCACGGGGCTTTCGCACCCGGTCATCGGGTTTAACCCCTTTGACGATTCGTAATGTAATACATATTTTCTTATTTGTCAAGTTATTTTGTCAAATTTTATTTTAGGCCATTTTTTTGCCGCTTTCTGGGATGGGTAAAAACGCGCAAAGCCCCGGAAATCATAGTATTCCTAGGAAATGGTGCTTATTGTAAAAAATATCGCTGTGGAATAAAATCAAGTCAGGTAGAAATATCTACCTAGGATTTCTTAAAACAGAGGAGAGAAAAGATGACACATGATGATGTGTGGCGCGCCATAGAACGTTTTGCAACAGAACATGGCATGTCTTGTTCCGGATTGGCCAAGTGCAGCGGACTGGATCCAACCACATTTAATAAATCCAAACGGTGGTCCAAAGAAGGTCAGCCCAGATGGCCGTCAACAAACAGCATTTCAAAAATACTGTCTTCTACGGGATCCAAAATCCAAGACTTTACTAAATTTATTGATACCCCAGACCAGGGGCGTGAATAAACTGTTTGTTTTGGATACATCAGACCACAACGGGAATCCGTTGTGGTCTTTTTTATAGACAACGGGTAAATCCTTTATTATTCTGGGGTATATGTTAAGTGGTATTCGTATTTATTCATCTGATGCGCTGTGGCGGCAAATACTGGGCGATTTAAACGCAACCGTCTTGGACGGGCCGGATGTTGCGGATGTAAACCTGGATACTTTGTCGTTGAAATTGCCGATTTCTGTGGTGGAATTAAAGGCCGCAATTTTGGGTGCCACGGACAACTCTAACATAATTTGCAATATATTCGGCCGTGAAATCCCATTGCCACGCCTGCAACGCCAGATTATTGTTTTGCTGTATAAAACCGGTGGAATGTCAATTGCGGATTTAAAAAACGCGTTGGGGTATTCGCCAAACACAACAACCCACACCGTGGATACAGCAATTTATCAATTGCGTAAAACGTATGGCCACAATTTTATTTTGAACAAGAATGGGATTTACAGTATTGGCCAGTTATAAGTTGATTTCTTTTGATAAAATCCCCAGTACACAGACATATGCGTTGGATATGGTTGCATATGGCCAGGCATCTGACCGTACCGTCATTATGGCCGAGGCCCAAAGTGCCGGCCGGGGCCGATATAAACGGCAATGGGTTTCACATCACGGCAACCTGTATACCAGTTTTATTTATTATATGGAAGAACGTGATCCGCGTCTGTCGTACGTGGTGGCGGTGGCGATTGTAGAAACACTGATATCATATGGTGTGCAACCAACAATCAAATGGCCCAATGATATCTTGGTGGATGACAAAAAAATCTGTGGCGTGTTAATTGAATATGCCGGGTCTTTTGTTGTGGTGGGAATTGGCATAAACATCAAAACAAATCCAACAGTTGAAAAATACAAAACAACAAAACTGGAAAATTATGCAAACGTGGCAAAGCCAGATTTGCTGAACAGGTTAATGAAGAATTTAGATAAATGGATGGCGGCCGATTTTATTTCTGTGCGTGCGCGATGGATGGAATTGGCAGCCGCATTAAATAAAATTGTAAAATATCGCGGCGAAGAAGTGGAACTGAACGGTATAAATGAAAATGGTGCGTTGGTTTTACGACGTGGTTCACAATATTTCTTGGCGTATGGTGATGAAATAACGATGTAAAAATGGCGGATTTGTGCATATTACAAAATAACGGCTTGACTTTTATCGCGAATTATGATATTATATTTATATAAACAGTAAAGATTGTACCCACACCACGGTGTGGTTTTTTTTATTTCATTTTGGCCGCATTTTTATGCGGCCTGTTTTATTTAAAAGGATTGTTCGCATGCAATTAAAATTGATAAAAAATCCTGATGAAAACAGGGGCATAATTTATAAAATCGCGCGCGTAATATATACCGAAACATCTGCATCATCCCTGATTGCGGTTGAGGCATTGGCTGCGATGATTGCAAATCGCAGTGCGGCATTAAACCAATCGCCCATGGAAATTATCAATGATTGTGATTTATTTGAATCAAACAATCCCAAATCACCACGACATAAACCAACGTCATCGGTGGATGTTAATTCGCGCGGTTTTTGTATGTGTTTGCGGGTTGTGCGACGCATGATGAATTCTGCGCTGGATGATGTATGTAATGGTGCGACCATGTTTCATCACAGTGATTGCATGCCACAGTGGGCCGCGGCGCGTGGATATATCGCAGACATTGACGGGTTATTATTTTATGCATAGGGGGGCGTTGGTGAAAAAAATAATCAGCGGCGGATTCTTGGCAGGGCGCAGAACGTATGTGATATCTGCTGTTGGAATACTGTCGGCGGTGGGCGCATATCTGGTGGGGGACACAGATATATTTACGATGTTGCAGGCAATCTTTACATTGGGTGGAATATATTTTCTGCGAAAATCAAGCCAAACAAAAGGAAGCGAAAATGGAAAAAATCCCAGAAAAATTTCTGAATGAAGATGGCACATTAAATGCCGCGGCATTAATGAAGTCTTATTCAGAATTGGAAAAGAAAATTGGAACGATGATTTCTGTGCCGGGTGATGATGCCGATGATGCATCACGTGAAAAATTTAAACGTGCAATTGGTGTACCGACATCACCGGATGAATATCCAACCAATGCAATATTTGATGACGATTCTGTTCGTCAAAAATTTCATGAAATTGGATTAACTGCAACCCAGGTTGAAAAAATTTATCAAATCGCCGAAGAATTTTTATCACCTGTGCTGACAGAATTGTTCACAACGCAAAACGAAACAGGTGCGATGTCTGAATTAAAAAGTTTCTTTGGTGGTGAAGAAAAAATGAACGAAGCGTTGCATGCAATTGCCGCGTTCGGCCAACAGTTTTTACCCCATGATGCATTTGATGCATTATGCGCCACACCCCAGGGAATCCAAAGCGTTTACAACATGATGCAATCAATGGAACCACATGTTGAAACAGATAAAAATGCAGTTGAAAATTTAACAGATAATGATTTACGACGCATGATGCAGGACCCAAAATATTGGCGCGACAAAGATCCAGAATACGTTCGCAAGATTGAAAGCGGATTTAAAAAATTATATTCGTAAATAAAATGCACTTTCTCCTTTACTAATTTTTATGTTTCCGATAAAATATAAATCAAGAACAAAAAAATTTGTTCTATCCAAAAAATAAAAGGAGAGAAGAATGGCATTCACATTCTTGAAGCCAGCCGCAAAGAAAACAGCTGCGAAAAAGCCAGCTGCGAAACCGGCCGCAAAAAAACCAGTTGCTAAAAAAGCACCTGCGAAAAAAGTTGCTGCTAAACCAGCCGCAAAGAAACCAGTTGCAAAAAAAGCAGCCGTAAAAAAACCGGTTGCCAAAAAAGCACCTGTGAAAAAAGTTGCTGCGAAACCAGCGGCAAAAAAGACAGTTGCCAAAAAAGCACCTGCAAAAAGAAAATAATATAATCCCGCGTTTGCGGGATTTTTTCTTGTAATGCCCGGATAATCCCCCGGGCATTTTTATTTAAAAAAGTTTCAGTCTGATAAGGCAACCCCCAGTCCGACTGAAATTTTTTTTTGGGACAATCCCGCGTGGACCCCGTGTTTTGTTTCATGGCGCACAATATGCATAACCAAAAAACAAAATTTTAATCGGCATGCATTGACGCATCAATCACCGATGCGCGTTTTTATATCGCATGTCTGTTTTCATTTTTAACCAAAGGAATATGTATGTCTGTTTCCATAGATAACGTCTTCGTGAAACAATTTGAAGCCGACGTCCATTTGGCATACCAACAAATGGGCACAAAATTGCGCGCAACCGTGCGCAGCAAAACCGGTGTTGTGGGTGCATCCACGACCTTTCAAAAGGTTGGGCGCGGCACCGCCAGCACTAAATCACGTCATGGCATTGTGCCGGTGATGAATTTAAACCATGAACCTGTGGAATGTCTGTTGCAGGATTATTATGCGGGTGATTGGGTTGATGCATTAGATGAATTAAAAATAAACATAGACGAACGTCGTGTTGTGGCATCTGCGGGTGCGTATGCATTGGGACGTAAAACCGATGAATTGATTATCGCCGCCATGAATGGTGCAACCGCAACCGTTGGTGATTATTCAACCGGCCTGACCAAGAATTTGATTTTGTCCGCCGTTGAAACGCTGAATTCCAAAGATGTTCCAGATGACGGCCGCAGATTCGCGGTTGTTGGGGTGCATCAGTGGAATGAATTATTGTCATTGGATGAATTTGTTTCCGCCGATTACATTGGCGACGATTTGCCATTGGTAAATGGTGGCGCATCAAAAAAATGGTTGGGGATTACATGGTTGTTGCATAACGATTTGCCGGTTAATTCTAATAAACGTGATTGCTTTATTTACCATGCCAGCAGCATTGGGCACGCATGTGGCCAAGATGTCAAAACAGATATTTCTTGGCATGGTGAACGCGCCGCGCATTTTATCAGCAACAGCATGTCCCAGGGTGCAGTTCTGATAGATAGCGACGGTATCGTTCGCGTTAAATGCAGCGATGTGGATGCAACAAAATCAAATGAATAAAAGGATAATACATGGCGTTTCAAAATAAAAACCTGTCTGTAATTGCATATGCCAATGGATTTACATTATGGCACTATGCGGCGAACGAAACAATGGCAACAATCAGTGCCAGTGGATATTTTAACAGTGTTAAAACGCTGATGAATGTTGGGGATATTGTAATCATCAATGCATCTGACAATACGTCCATTAAAAAGGTTGGCATCACATCTGGCAATATTACGGTTGCGGCGCTGGCATAAAAAATACTGATGTTTAATATCGGGCCACATTTTGTGGTCCGATTTTTATAAAAGATAAGGGCACAATATGCTGACGAAAATAGATTTATGTTCAATGGCATTACTGAAATTGGGCGAAAAACCAATTCAATCTTTGATAGATGATAATGCCGCCGCGCAATTGGCACGAACGCTGTTTGACCCGGTTATGGATGCACTGATTGCATCACACCCATGGCGATTTGCGTGTAAATCGTATGATTTGATTAAAAATGCAGATGGTGATTTTTTGATACCGGCCGATTGCCTGCGCGTTGTGAAATGTAATGGCGAAATCATTGGCAACAGAATTGTGGCGCGCGACGATGCTATTACGATACTGGCCGTAAATCGCGTTCCGGTTGAATCATATCCGGGGTATTTTGTATCCCTGGCGGCAACCAAATTGGCGATGGAATTTTGTATTCCATTGATTGGTGAACAAACGGTATTTCGTATGTTGGCCGCATTATACGAAGATGAACTGCAATCTGCCAAATTCATAGACAGCACCACATCCGTTGCACGCGACATAGAAAACTTTTCATTAATTAACGCACGTTTTTAATGGGGGAAATCATGGGAAATTTTATTAAAACACAAAATTCTTTTGCAGATGGCGAAGTGGCCCCGGAATTTTATGCCCGCGACAATATAAATGGATTATCCCGATTGGAAAATATGGACGTGCTGGCCGGTGGCGGATTAAAAAGACGCGCCGGTTTGGAACATGTTGCGGGTTTAAATTCTTATGCGCGCCTGATACCATTTTCTGTGGGCGAAGACGACGATTACCTGTTGGCATTGACCGGCGGTCATATATTGGTTTTTCACGACGGCGTTCAAATCCAGGATATTTTATGCGTGTGGCCGGCGGCGGCATTGGACAACCTGCAATATGCCCAGCGTTTCGGTACAATGATATTTGTACATCCCGACTATCAGCCATATGTTTTGAAAAAAACAGGTTCGCAATTCACAATATCTAAATTTAATTTTGCGATAAATGAAAATGATATGTCGGTAAACATTCCGTTTATACGGTTTGATGACGCCAGTGGCATAAACATTACAATTTCGTCAAACAGTTTGGGTGGAAATTATGCAACATTTACAACCAACAAAGATTTTTGGACATCTGATAATGTTGGCACGCGATTGTTGTTATTAAACAAGCAATGGCGCATTGTGCAATATGTCAGTCCAACCGTCGTTTATGTATATTGTAATGGGCAATTCACAATACCGTCCGCCGCAGTGTCTGATTGGTCTGAATCCGCATTCAGTGAACGTCGTGGATGGCCATGCAGTATAACATTTCACCAAGACAGATTGGTTTTTGGCGGTTCGCGTTCATACCCCAGTGGTGTTTGGTTGTCCCAGGTGGGACGTCATGATAATTTCAGTGTCGGCACCGGTCTGGATGACGAGGCAATATTTATAACCCTGTTGTCGCAACAGCGCCAGCAGATTTGTACCGTGGTCAGCAGCGATAACCTGCAAATTCTGACGTCTGTGGGTGAATGGGCAATTTCCAGTAAACCATTAACACCGTCTATGGTGGATATAAAACAACATACCGCCGTTGGCAGTGTGGCATCACGATATTTACCGCCCCAGAAAATAGAAGGCGCCACAGTTTTTATTTCAGGCAGTAAAAAAGACATACGCGAATTAAGTCTGGATGAACTGGGGGAAAATTATAATGCGTCTGATTTATGCAGTTTTGCGAAACACTTAATGCAAAATCCCATAGACATCGCATACAACCAACAACGGCGACAATTGTTTGTTGTAATGGCGTCTGGCGACATGGCGGTATTAAACCAAAATTCGTCATTGGGAATATCTGCATGGGGGTCATATAAAACCCAGGGCAATTTTAAATCCGTTGCGGTTATTGCGGGGGAAACATTTGTGGTGGTTGAACGCGGCGGCGAATTTGCATTGGAAAAATTTTCAGATTCGGCGTTAACAGATTCGGGCAACCGTGGTTTTTCGTTTGCCGCATCGGCGTTGCCGCTGCGTGGGTCAGGGCATAATGCGTCATTAATGCGCATTCGCAAAATTACTGCGCGGGTAATAAATACAAAAACACTGTTTATAAATGAAATGCGTGCGTCATTGCCAAATGAAATATATACACCTGATTTGCCGGGATTCAGCGGGGATGCAGGTATAAATTTACTGGGGTGTCAGCGCAACTGTATCCAATCGCCATGGACAATCCAAAGCAGTGAACCATTACCGGCGACAGTACTGTCAATAACGGTGTATGGGTATTATATGGTTTAATTTTTAACAATGGGGGAAAAATATGGGACAAATTGTTTCGGATGTAACATCCATTTTGGATTATAAAAAAGAAAAGAAAGAGGCCAAAAACGAAAGACAAAAAATCTTGGCTGAAATGGCGGAAAATGAAAAGACAAAAACCAACCTGGTGAAAAAGGCTTTGGCGGCACAACGTGCCAAATATGGTGCGTCGGGGATGTCAAACCGCGGCATGACCGAAGGCGCCGTTTTAAAACGTTTAAAGAACGAAACAGAACAACCGTACAATGAAAAACGAAATGCCAGTTTGGAAAAATTAAGAAAAATAAAAGTAAATAAACCAAATCTATTGAAATCTTTGTTAAGCAGATTTGACGATTTGGTCGGTTGATATAGGGGCACAGATATGCATAAAATTTCATATACCGGTGATGGCGAAACGAATGAATACCTGTTTGCTTTTCCATTTTTTCAGACGGGCGATGTGCGCGTTGCATTGAATAATGTTGTTCAGGATGCATCCAAATACAGTGTGATTGCCAACGAAGATTTTACCGGCGGCACCGTGGTTTTTCCGGCCCCGGTTGATACAGGCATTCAGATTGATATCTTTCGCCAGGTGTCTTTGACCCGTGTTGTTGATTATCAACCCACCGCCAAGATTGATCCAGAAAATCTGAACAGCGATTTTAATTTTTTATTGGCGGCGTTTCAGGACCTGCATGCGGTTGATATAGACCTGGCCGAATGGGCGAATACACACGACAATGTGTTATCTTTTCTGCAATATAATTTACAGGTAATACAAGATAAACTGTCGGGTGGGTCGGTTATGGGGCTGTATCGTAATTTATTAACTGTGTTGGACAGTGCGTTGCCCACGTTGATAAATGATTATGGTTCCATTAACGAACCGGCGCCGGGTGAAAACAGTGATGACTACGGCGTTTTATAATTTCTTGGATGAATGGAATGCATTGATTGGCATGAAAACGCCGGAACACCACCGTAAAATAATGGAATTTTTGGTGGCAACGTTAAATGATGCGCCGCATCGTGGGTTGCTGATGGCGTTTCGTCATTCGGGAAAATCAACCGTTGTGGGAATCTTTGCGGCATGCGTGTTATATTTGCATCCGGAAACCAGAATATTAATTCTGTCCGCGGAAAGCCGTTTGGCTGCACGCATGGTTGCGCATATTCGTCATATTTTGGAAAACCATCCGCGATGCAGTGAAATGGTTCCCACAATAAAAAAAGAATGGGCGTCAGGACGCATCACAATCAATCGGCCGATTGGAATTCGCGAACCGTCCGTCGTATGCCAGGGTGTACATGGAAATATAACCGGTTTGCGCGCGGATTTAATTATTTGCGATGACGTAGAGGTTCCAAATACAACCAATACGGCACAAAAACGGGAAAACCTGCGGGAAAGGTTGCGGGAATTGGATTTTATATTATCACCCACCGGCACAATGATTTACATTGGTACGCCGCACACAACAGATACGATTTATCGTACAACGGAAAAGTAATTAAATTGATGTCGGTGCATCCGGTGCGTTGTCCGTGTCATACTGATCGCGGGTGCTGATAAATGTGCGCAGTTTGCCCAACAATTCTGTGCCTGCGTCGCCAAACATCGGCAGGTATGTTTCATATTCGGGCATGTCTGCCTGTAATTGCGCGCGCGCGCGTTCGGACAGTGGCTGATTTAACATATCACTGGCAACCTTCCACAGGAAATATGCCCGGTATGTTTTGGTGATGATTGACCATTTATCCAACAGGTCCGGTCGTTCCGCCAATGCGGCGCGTATTGCGACAATCCATTCATCGCCAAATTTTTTAATAACGGGTAATTCCTGGATTTGGTCCAGGCCTGCCTGGTCGGGGGTAAATGCGTTAATACCGTTTTCCAATTCAGTCCATTCAGACGGCAATAATGGTACCGTTGCAACGGTTTCGGCCATCATGCCACCATATGGCAATAAATCGCGGTCAATGCTGTTCATTGGGGTTTTGCCACTGCGCAGGTTTGCAATGTGTTGAACCAAACTTTTGCCCGTGGGCAATTGTGATATTTCGTGCAGAACGTCATCATCCGCTTCGCCAATAAATATTTCATTAACAGCGGCCCAACCGCCAAATATAACGTGTTCTTGACGATACAGGTTTAATAATTTTTGTGCGACAACGCTGGCTTTTGGTTTCATTTCACAGTCCCCCCGGTTGTGATGACGAACGAATTATTCCATAACAATCATGATAACCTTGTGCATGGTGCGGCCGATAATTTTTTCTTCGGGTGAAGATACCTGGCCGTACAGTTTGCCCTTGGAATCTGCACGCACACTGACAATTTGTGCGGTGGCGGTATCATTGGAATCCAAAGAATTAAAATCTGTATCAATGCAAACGGCCAAATCACCAACGACCGGCGCAATGTTCGCGTCCGCAAATACATATGATTTTTCAGGAATAAATCCGCCCATTCTTTTGGTGTTTGGAACAACGGCATAAATACCCTGGCGGCCTTCCAGTGTTAAGGGTGCCACAATCATTGTTTTGTCAGATTTTTTGAAACTGATTGCTTTGCCAGATGGAACACCGAACACAGGCACCAATTTTTTACGTGCACTGTCGTATAATTTTGCGCCATACAAACTGCTGTGCATGTCAATGCCAGACAATGGATTGCCCGGAATCAGAACGGATTTTACGCGTTCTTTGACCTTGTTAATTTGTTTATTTAAATCACCAGATTTATACAGGGTTGCAATTTTATCAAACAATGCATCAACACTGTATGCAAAGGATTTTGCCAATGGTTCAATTTCATTTTGGTAAACTTCGCGTTGGCCAACCTCTATCTTGTGATAAACGGACAGGGTCATGCCGGCGTCTTTGGCCGCCTGGGCAATTGTTTTGCCGGTTTGTTGACGGATTTTGCGCAGGCCACTGCCGAATATTTTCAGGCCGCTGTCTTCGTTATCATTCATACGGCGTTTGATTTCGTTTTGCCATTGATTTGCAACATCGTCAGATTCTTTGATAAATATATCGGATAATTTGCAACCCAAAATATTGCAGATATTCAGCAATTGTTTTTGGTTCAGACGACGTACGCCTTTTTCAATTTTGGATACCGCAGACAAAGACAAATTGGATTGACGGGCCAATTCGGTCATTTTCATGCCCGCCGCCAAACGAATATTTCTGATGTTATTTGGGAAAATTATTTCTTCTTGGGCCATCGCACAACTCCTGTACTATCTTGACAAAATATTAGTCAATTTTTATATGCTTGGCAAGAAAATAATTACAAACCAATGTCGTCGGGAATTGCGTTGGCGTCAATAATTTCTGGTGCAAAATCGCCATCAGATGGTGAATTGTTCTGTGCGCCAGAATTTGTAAATCCACCGGAAGGATTGATTTCAATTTCATCCAGATTGTCAAACAAACTGTAATCGCCAAAGAACGCCAAATGAACACTTTCGGGACGGCCATGTCGGTTTTTTCCGATGATAACATCCGCCTTGCCACGGGCGCGTTCCAGACGTTTTTGATAACTTTCCTGGATTTTATCGTTGGTGTTGCCCGACAATCGTTGGGACGGATCGCGATTTTCCAAATAGTATTCTTCGCGGTACGTGAACATAACAATGTCGGCGTCCTGTTCAATAGACCCCGATTCACGCAAATCGGCCAGTTGCGGACGTTTGTCATCGCGGGATTCAACGCTGCGCGACAACTGGGACAGGGCGATAACCGGCACATCCAATTCTTTGGCCAGCATTTTCAGACCACGTGTGATTTCGGAAATTTCCTGGACACGGTTATCATTGCGCCGGCCACCGGGCGACGTCATTAATTGCAGATAATCAATTACGATTAATGCAATACCGCCCGCCTTGCGCGCCAGACGACGTGCACGCGTGCGCATCATGGGAACGGACATACCGGGGGTGTCGTCAATGAACAGTGGGACCTTGCTGATGGCGGCACTGTATTGCGACATTTTTAAAAAATCTTCGTCTGTCAATGTGCCTTCACGCATGGCCGATGCCGGAATTTTTGACTGCGATGCCAAAACACGCGCGGCCAATTGCGATGCAGACATTTCCAAACTGAAAAATGCGACGGCGCCTTTGTATTTTTCATTGGCGCGTCCGTACAGAATTGCATTTGCGGCATTAAACGCAATATTCATCGCCAGGGTTGTTTTACCCATTGCGGGACGACCGGCGATGATAATTAAATCACTGTGGTGCAGACCGCTGATGGATTTGTCCAACGCGTTTAATCCGGTGGTCAGACCGGATAATTTTCCGTCGGCCTTGTATGCGATTTCTGCCTCTTGTAATGCGGATTGTAATGCGGTTGCAATTGACGACACTTCGCGTTCAGATGTACCCGATGTCGCCATTTCAAACAGTTGTTGTTCCGCCAATTCAATTTGGCGCGAAACAGGATTGTCCAAATCTTCTATGAATGCAGAATCAGTTATTGATTGCCCCAGGTTGATTAAATCGCGCCGTAATGCGTTTTCATAAACAATACGGCCATATTGTTCAACATTAACAACCGTTGCACCCGCACCAGATAATTGCGTCAGATAATCAACACCGCCAACAGATTCCAATGTTCCCTGTTGGTCCAGATAATTTTTCGCCGTGATTATATCAAACGGAATACCTGCGGCAAATTGGCGTTCGGCCAATTTATAAATTTCTTGGTGCGCAGGATGGGAAAAATGTTCCGGTTTCAGGAATTCAGCAACGCGTTCCAGCGCGCGGTTATTCATCAATACCGCGGCCAGGACGGCCTGTTCTGCTTCCAGATTTGTTGGCAAAGTTTTGGGAGTAAAGTCCATGTCAGATATAGTATATAAAAATTTTGCTTTTTCAACGCCTTTTTTGCATGGATATCGTGAATTAAGAATTCCGATTGTGGATGCCAATGGTGTGCCCGCGTGGCCGGATGTTTATCCGATTTCACGAATAGAAATGTTGCGTGAAACGGTTGGGCCGCGGCACTTTTCATCCCAGATGATGTTGGAATTCGTATCCATGGACCGGGCGCGGTTGGACCCGGATGCGTTGCACATGTATAATGCGGATTTTGATGCGCGCACGGCAAAAATTGGTGATAACCAAATTACCAGCGTGGTGGTGTATTGGGACCCGTCCACGGGACGCGCAGGACGCGACGGCAGTGTTTGCGTATTGCTGTATCGTGATGACCATGCGCGACGCGCATTCATTCACGATGTTGTATATCTGACCGTGTCAGACGGTGAACTGCACCCATTGGCGCGGCAATGCGAAATGATATTGGATTTTATGCGCCGTCATGGTGTGGGGCGAATTATCATTGAGACAAACGGTATCGGAAACGCGTTGCCTGAAATTATGCGCGATGTCGCAACGCGCCGTGGCGCGGGTATTAATGTCCAGAAAATCACAAATAATAAAAATAAACAGACGCGAATCCTGGATGCGATTGAACCCGTGCTGACCACCGGGCGCCTGTATGCGCATGCGCGCGTTCAACATACACCATTACTGGCAGAAATGCTGGGGTGGTGCCCGATTGGGACCACCGGCCATGACGACGGATTGGATGCATTGGCCGGTGCAATAACGGCCGTGCCAACGCCCGTTCGCCCATTGGGTGGGCGTGTTCGCCCCATAATGGCAAATACAAATTTTACCATTTAAAGATTTGTTCAGATATTTCATATGGAAAATATCTGCCACAAAAATTATGCGAAATAAATTTGCAAAGAAAAAAGGATTTAATTATGCAAACAGATTTAAATAATTTGCAGCAAATGTATCGTCGTGCGCTGGATGCGCGTTCGCCGTGGCTGGCCCGGTGGGACAGTGCAAAAAAATACACCATGCCAACCGCCGATGATGATTTGGCGGTTTTGTTTGACGCGACCGCGGCAGACGCGGTTGATAACCTGGCCGCGTCAATGTATTCATTGCTGACCCCGCCGGAATCATTATGGTTGAATCTGGTGCCGGAAAGTGATGCGTCGCCCGACGCCGCCACGGCAACGGGGGCACTGCGTGCGAACATAAACGATTCAAATTTTTATACGACAATTCATCAATGCTATCTGGATTTGGTGGTTTTGGGTACGGCATGTTTATTCATGTCGGAAAACCCAATTGGTGGTGCGTCTGCGTTTTCTTTTACCGCAATTCCGATGACGGATATCGCAATTCTGCCGGGGGCGGTTTTTCATACCACGTCCATGCCGGCGCGCGATGTTATGGAAAAATATCCCACATGGACACCACCGGCGGATTTACGCGATAAAATAAAAAAAGACCCCGATACCCCGCTGCGTTTGGTGCAAAGTTTGGTTAATACGGAATTTACCGCGTGGTTGGATGTGGGTGGGAATATACAAAACAATATTGTGTCGCGTGGAACGTTTGAAACCAATCCGTATTTAATATTTCGCTGGTCGCTGGCCAGTGGTGAAATATACGGGCGCAGTCCGGTTATGCGGGCATTACCCGATATTAAAACCGCAAACAAAGTCGTTGAATTGGTGTTAAAAAACGCAACCATTGCCGTTTCCGGCATATGGCAGGCCGATGACGACGGTGTAATAAACCTGGCAAATATAAACCTGACGCCGGGTGCAATTATACCCAAGGCCGTTGGTTCATCGGGCCTGACCCCGCTGTCCGCCGGGGCCGATTTTGATGTTTCCCAGATAATATTAACAGACCTGCGCGATAGAATCAGACACGCATTGTTGGCGGACCGTTTGGGATTGTTGAGTGAAAAAGAAATGACGGCGACCGAAATAATGGCGCGCAACGCCGATATGATGCGCATATTGGGTGCAACGTACGGACGACTGTTGCATGAATTTATCCGACCATTATGCGAACGCGGATTACAAATTTTATCGCGTCGCGGTGTTATTCCAAAAATATCACTGCATGGCGATGCGGAATTAAAATATATTGCGCCGATTGCCCAAATGGCCGCGGCAGAAAATGTTATATAGGGGTAAAATCATGAAAGAAATAGAATTAAATTATGCACGCTGCTTTGGTACCGCCGCGGGCGCCGCGGTATTGGCGCACCTGCGTCGGATTACGATTGAACGTGCCCTGGGGCCGGATGCAACCGATGCGCAACTGCGTGGGTTGGAAGCGCAGCGCACCCTGGTACATCAAATTGAAAATATGATAGAGCGGGGTAAATAACCATGTCATCACAGCAAAGCGCAATGGGCATTGTGGATTTTCTGCGCGACAGTTGGTTTTTAATTGCATTTATTGCCGGCATGATTTATTGGGTCGCGCGCCAGGATTCATCCCTGGCCGATATCCAGCGTGCCGACCAGCGTTTAACATCATTGGAAAACCGCACGACAATACTGGAAACAGGCATTGGCCAATTGCAGATAAAAATAGACGGCATCAAAGATGACGTTGCATTAATAAAAACCGCCGTTATAAAATAAAGAATAACCGCCGAATTTTATTTCGGCGATTTTGTTCAGATTTTGGGCCAGTTTTCGCCCTTGATTAAATCAGGCTGGGTCGCATTTATAAACAGATACATTTGATATATGCTGATTGGTTTCTGGGCCGATTCATATTGTTGATATTCAACCAATGATACGCCCAATTTATCGGCAATGAATTGCTGGGATAAACCCAACTTTTCACGTGTTGCGCGAATTGATGCGGCAATTTCCTGATAGAACATTTGTTCATTTTTATTTTGCATGTTTGTTATCCCCTCCCCACACTTGCTCCGATGAAATACCACCATATAAATATGGTGGTTGGAGTTTAAGAACAATTGAGTGAATTGCGTGCTCTATTCAATATATTCAGCACACTCCAACCACTTGGTTGGACTTTCACCCGCTTTGGATGAAACACTCAAGGGATTCTTACGCCCCATGGCAGAAATCACGCTGCCACAGAAAGATTATATGGTTTATTTCACAGTTTCGCAAGATTAAAAAACGCCCGTAATTGGGCGTTTTATTTTTATCCAACCAATTTCTTCCAGATACTGGGCTTTTTTTCAGGTTGTTTTTTACGTCTGCGACGTGGCGTTGACATTGTTGTCTTTTTCGCATCCACATGTTGTGCATTTTTCTTTTTTGCATCGGTTGATGGTGCAAATGCGGTCAACAAATCTTCGGTTTTGTTTTGTTCGGGGGCAACACGCTGGATTGAATATTGGTCAATATTCATCAGGCTGTCGTCGCCAACAATAACAATTTCTGTTTCAAATTTTGCCTCCATTTCCGCCAATTCTGCGCGTTTATGATTCAACAGATAAATCGCAACATCGGTCGGAACCGTCATAATGATTTTCTGGGCACTTTTGGCCAACAGTTTTTCCTGTAAATGACGGAACAAAATTATCGCGGCGGTTTGAATGGATGGTACAACGCCGGCGCCCATGCAATGTGGACACTGGACATACGAAGATTCCATAAAACTGCTGCGTAATCTTTGGCGTGATAACATTAAAACACCAAAGTTATTAATTTTGGCAACCTGGGTGCGTGCGCGGTCGCGCTTCATAACTTCGCGCATTTTCATTTCCAATTTGCGGTTGTTGCGTTCTTCTTCCATATCAATAAAGTCAATTGCAACAATGCCCGCCAAATCGCGCAAACGCAATTGCAGGGCGATTTCTTCGGCCGCTTCCAGATTGGTATTCAGGGCCGTTTGCTCTATATCTTTTTCTTTAATCGCGCGTGAAGAATTCACGTCAATGGTAACCATTGCCTCGGTCTGATTAATGACCAATGAACCGCCCGACGGCAATTGAACATATGGTCCATGCAAACCTTCCAATTGTTTTTCAACGCCCGCCTTGACCATTAATGGAACAGCGGTATCTTTGTATTGCACCAATTGTTTGCGTGGTGCACGGCCATACATTTGCTGAAAATATTGTTTGGCGGCATCAAATGCATCTTCGCCTTGAATAACCAAGACATCTTCTTTGTCGGACAAGAAATCGCGTACCACGCGGCGCAATAATGAATCTTCGGTATGAATGGTCACAGGTGCCACCGATTCCAGTGTGATTTTGCGGATTTCATTCCATAAATTCACCAGGTAATCATAATCGGCCGCAACATCTGCCGCCGCGGCGCCAAATGCCGCCGTGCGCAGAACAACCGTCATGCCCTTGGGTATTTTTAAACCATGCAGAATATCGCGCAGACGGGCGCGTTCGGATTTGTCCGAAATCTTTTTGGAAATTCCATAACTGTTGCGTTTACGGGAATTGGGCATTAACACCGCAAAACGTCCCGCCAGCGACAGGTATGTCGTCATGGACGCACCTTTTTGGCCGCGTTCTTCCTTGACACCCTGGACCAGCAAGATTTGCTTTGGCTTGATAACGTCCTGGATTTTAAATTCGCGTGCGCGTTTAACAAATTCTTTGTTGTCTTCGCCGGCACTGTGGTCATCGTATTCGGCAACTTCGTCCCCTTCGTCATCTGGGTCGTCGTCATCGTCAACAATATTGGCGTGTGCCAATTCCAACAGTTTCTTTTTTTGTTCTGGGTTTACCTGATAATAATCGGGATGAATTTCAGAAAACGGTAAGAATCCGTTTTTCCCCGATCCATAATCTACAAACGCCGCCTGCAAAGATGGTTCTACGCGTATGACCTTGGCCAGATAAATATTTCCCTTTATCTGGGGTTTTGTCGTTGTTTCAACGTCAAAATCAGAAACACGCCCGGTTGCGGTATCCACCACAACCACCCGCGTTTCTTCCGGGTGGACTGCGTCCACATAAATCTTCTTTGACATTCAGTAATCCTTTTGTTTTGTGCGCGTATGCAATGGATATAACCCGTCCCCGTGGGGCGTCCAAGCCCATGCCAAGGGAATGCGCAACGATGACAAACAGCGCAAAGCGAATTACATAAAATAGTGATAATACAAACACTTATATTAACCCCATATCATACACATCCCCCAGCATAGCATGTGGCGGCGTCATATGGCAAGGTATTTATTTTTTGATTTTTTTGGAATTTTTGGTCAGGTGCGGAATAACCTGTTTGGCTTCGTCCAACAGACGCTTCATCCGTGCACGCAACCAATTTTCATATATAAAGAACAATCCGCCCACGCCAATCAGTGGCAACACATAATAAATTATGCGATACGCCAACAGGGCGCCAAATATGTCGGCCTTGTCCACGGTGTCCGGCAACGCCAGCAAGAAAACACTTTCAAATACACCGATGCCACCTGGGACCTGGCTGAATACGCCGGTGGTCTGGGCCACAACAAACAGGCCGATATACGTCCAAAACGGTATTTCAACAAACGGCCGCAGGCAGAAATACAATACCAATCCGGCCAGAACACTGTCCGTTATACCCAACAACATTTGCATCAGGGCCATTTGGGTCGTCGGTATTTGAAATTTTAATTGGCCGATTTTAATGCTTTTGCCATGAAAGAATATTGTCATGGCGAAATATATTAATAACGCCACAATGCAAATTACAAACAGGGTGCTGATACCAATACTGGCCCCGGCAGATCGGTTGAATAATTCGGCCGGCACCATAAAATACCCGATAATTAAGATTGCCGCCGCACCCAGAAAATATGTAAATCCGGATATGGTCAGCATTTTTACAATGTCGCCACCATGTATGCGCCAACGTGTATACAGGCGATATCTTATGGCCCCACCTGATACAACGGCGTGTCCGGCATTATTGCTGATTGCAAAGCCCAACATCCCGGCCAACATCCATTTCCACCAAGAAACCTTTTTATTTTCACCCACATACCGCAATGCCAGGTAATCATACAGTGATAATGATAAATATCCCAATAAACATGCCACGCACGCCGCAATCAGGTTTGGTACCGGAATTGCGACCAACGCGCGCAAAATGTCTGACATGCTGTAATTACGCAATTGCCACCACAACATTACGGCGGCCAGAATAAAAAAGAAAATGCCCGAATAACTTATTAACTTTTTCAACAGGCGTTTCGTCTTGGCTGACATAAAAATCCTTTTTCAGGTTTTGCAGGATACCAATATCCAAAATAAAATGCAAATTTAAAAAAAATTGCAATCAGTGTACTTTATTATATACTAATCATGAAATTTAACCAAAGGTAATTAAATGTTGCGTCCATCATTGCGTAAACCAGATCAAATGCGTCCTGTGTCATTGGAAACAGGCGTAAACAAATGGGCCGAAGGGTCATGCCTGATAAAAATGGGCGGAACCCAGGTTTTGTGTACGGCATCGGTGGATTTAAATCAACCATTGTGGAAACGGATTCAGAATAAAACAGGCGGTTGGGTAACGGCCGAATATTCCATGCTGCCCCGGTCGGTTGGTATGCGCAAAAATCGCGAAACGTTAATGAAAGACCATCGCAGTGCGGAAATTTCCCGTCTGATTGGTCGGGCATTTCGCAGTGTCGTGGACATGGAAAAATTGGGCCGTCATACGATTACAATTGATTGCGATGTGATTCAGGCCGACGGTGGCACGCGTTGCGCGTCAATTACGGGCGGGTTTGTTGCGCTGGCACTGGCGGTGCGTTGGTTATTGGACCAGGGCCGCATTCGTGAAAACCCAATTCGGGAACATGTTGCCGCAATTTCGGCCGGTCTGTGGGACAATGAATTAATATTGGATTTGGATTACGAAGAAGATTGTGTTGCCGAATTGGACGCAAATTTTGTCGTTTCCGGAAATGGAAAATTTGTAGAAGTTCAGGCCACCGGCGAACAGCATCCATTTACCCAGGAACAAATTGTAAAATTAATGGAAATGGCGTCTGCGGGTTGCGAAAAATTAATCGCCATGCAGCACCAGGTTTTGGAATAAATATAATTATCCCATAAAAATATATCCCGCCATTTGGCGGGATTTTTAATCTTTTTGATTTAATATATCGCCCGACTTTATATATTCAGGGGTGGATTTTGGTAATTCTTGGCGTGCACGTTTTGCATATGTGCGTGCGTTTTTCATATCGCCGGCCATATTATAAAATTCTGCGCGTGCCCAATTTGCCCGGCCGGAATCTGTTTCATCATATGCGCGCGCCATGACCCAGTATGCCAATGGCGAAGATTGGGTTAAAATGGCACGTTTACATAATTCTATGGCGCGTGCGTTGTCGCCGGGCTTGTTCCTTTCGGCCAATACCAACGCCAGTGCCGTTTGAATTTGTGGTGCGTTCCCGGCCAGGCTCAGACTGCGTTCATATGCCGTTATACTGTCGTCATAATGGCCGAATTGGTATTGGATATCCCCCAATAATTCATAAAAATATGGATTTTCCGGATGCCGCGATATCAGTGTTTGCGCACCCGTGCGGGCCGCGTCCAAATTGCCGGCCTGCATTCGTGCAATGGCGCGCGCATAAATTGCCGCATCGGATGTATCAGAATTTGGATACAGGTTTTTAACGCGGTCCGCACTGTCCAGATATCCAATCAATTTTGCCCGCACCAGTTCATATTCTGCCGCGCGCTGTGATTCCAATTTTTTGTTTGGGGTGTATTTGCTGTTTAATTTTTGTACCTGTTCACGGACATTTTTTAAACGTTCTGTGGTCAATGGATGATTAACCTGGTTCGGGTTAATTTTGGATTCCATTGGGTGCGACATCTGGTCCATTTGTTCAAAAACTTCTATGAATCCATGCGGGTTTTGACCGGCCCGAACCATTAAATCCATGCCCATGCTGTCTGCGATGCGTTCTTCGTCGCGTGAAAATGCCAACATTGATTGCGTCGCCACCCCCGACGACCCGGCCAACACCCCCGCGCCCAGGGACGGGTTTCCCCCCGCCACCATTAATCCAACACCCAGTGCCTGAATCAGCATCGCACGTTTAAATTCGGCCGCCATGCGCGCCGACATTTGTGCCATATGCCCCCCGATTGTATGGCCCAGTTCGTGTGCAATCACTGCCTGTAATGCGGTGGGCGTTTTTATCTGGGTCAGCAGTCCTGTATAGATAAAGACATCTTCACCGCCCATGACAAATGCATTAAAATCATTGTCATTAACAATGTGAATTTTTAACCGGTTTTGTGGAATGTCCGCCGCCACGGCCAATGGCATAACCAATTCCATCAACAATTTTTCGGTTTCTGTATCGTTAATCAACGATGCCCCCCGCGCGGGAATTGCGCACATTAAACACAATAAAAATGCAAATATTTTACGCACCAATAATTTCCCCACGGTCAAATATAAACATTAAATCACGTATCCACGGTGTTGGCGCATCCATATCCCGCGCCGCCGATGATGCCAGACGGAATAAATCGCGATGCATGCGGTAATCAACAAAATGATAATTTATCCAACCACTTTGACGTGTCCCCAACAGTTCGCCCGTGCCACGCATCATTAAATCTTGTTCTGCAATTGCAAATCCGTCATCGGTTTCGCACAGCACGTCCAATCGTTTCAGGCCATCTTCGCTGATGTTGCGGCCGAATGCCAGGATGCAATATGATTGTTGATTGCCGCGTCCTACACGCCCGCGCAATTGATGCAGGGCCGCCAATCCAAACCGTTCGGCATTTTCAATAACGATTATTGTAGCGCGGGGGACGTCAATTCCAACCTCTATGACCGTGGTTGCAACCAGTATCGGCATTTTGTCGTCGTCTGCCGCGAATTGGGCCATTACGGCGTCGCGCTGTTTTTTATCCATTTGCCCATGAACCAGGCCCGCGCCCGGAAAGTATTTTTTCAGGTCTTTATATCGCTCCTCTACGGCGGTCAGGTCAGATTCCGCGGATTCGGCAACCAGTGGGCATACCCAGAAAACCTTGGCGCCACCCGCAATTTGCGATTGCAGGCGCGCAACCAATTCACCAATGCGTGCAATTGGTAATTTTGTTGTTTTAATGGGCAAACGACCCGCCGGTTTTTCATTAATAATTGAAACATCCATGTCGCCATAAATCGTCATGGACAGCGTTCGTGGAATTGGTGTTGCAGATAACGCTAATAAATCGGGATTGTTTCCTTTGGCACGCAGGGCCTGGCGCTGGGACACGCCAAAGCGATGCTGTTCGTCCACAATAACCAATCCCAAATCCCGGTACATGACATCTTCGGAAAACAGTGCGTGTGTGCCAACAATGATTTTTGTGCGCCCCGAACGCAGCGATATCAGTTTTTCTTTGCGGGCTGCGCCTTTGTCCCGGCCGGTCAGAATATCGCACACAATGCCGATTTTGTCGCACATGGGTTTTAATTTTGCAAAATGTTGCTGTGCCAGCGTATCGGTCGGTGCCAACAGGGCGGTTTGACCGCCCGATTGGCACATTTCAACCGCTGCGGCCAATGCGACAATTGTTTTACCACTGCCGACGTCGCCCTGGACCATGCGCATCATTGGTACATCTGCGCCCATGTCGCGCGTAATTTCATCAATCGTACGTTGTTGTGCGCCCGTTAATGCAAATGGCAACGCGTCATAAAATTTATCCATTAATTTGTATTTTTGGGGCCGGGGCGTGCGGCGATTTCGCATATCTGTGCGGTTGCGGCGACTGATTGCGATTGCCGATTGATGCGCCAACAATTCCCAATATGCCAGTTTTACAATATATTCAGAATTCGGCGTCAAATCATCAGATGATTTTGCATAATGCACATGGTTCAGTGCATCAAAAAATTCGCGCACATCCGCATCGTCTTCGCCCGCGATTTTATCAGGCAATGCGGCAAAAATCTGGTCGCGAACGGCGGTAAATGTTTTCTGGGTTAATCCTTCGCCGGCCGGGTATATCGCCTGAATCTGGGGGATTTTGTCGGCGTTTTCCATATCTTCTATAAAGTCCGGATGGTTAATAACCGCGCGGGATGATTTTTCCAATTTACCACTTATCATGCGCCATTGGCCCACCGGCATTTTATTTAACCAATAATCCAAAAAGTTCACATTAAAGAACTGAATCACCAACGGATTGCCCATTTTGTCATTGCATATAATTTGCGTTGGGGTCCGCCGGCCACGAAATACGCCGCCTTTTTTATGCGATTTGACCAATACTGGAATTGTTATAACATCGCCGGGATTGGCATCTGAAACGCATTCACTGATTTCGCGGGCGCGGACATATGCCGGCGTATGCAACATGAAATCCAACACGCGCCGTCCGCCCAGGACATCTGCGAACCGCGCGGCCAGTTTCGGCCCCACGCCCTTGATAAATTGCAGGTCTGTGCCCAGAAAATCAAACAATTCTTTTTTCATATATATGTAAATTTAGCCAAAACCTGGCCCATAAGCAATAATAAAAAACGCCACACTGGCGCAACTAATTGAAAGGAACCACCGTTTCCTTGGTGTTGATTTTAAAGTCTATTTATGGTATAATATAACCCATCAGGCGGTTTTCCCGCCGTTTTTTTATTTGCCCTGCGATATCGCGGGGCTTTTTTATACAAAGGACAACAGATGATAACAATGCCTATATTTCTAAGAGATTTAATAGAATCAAATGCTTATACAAATACTCTGCATCCAAACCATCAAATTATAAATGAAAAAGTGATAAATTATATGCGAATTTTATATCCAGGTTATATGACACCCGATGCAACGGGAAGGTTTGTTCCCACAGAATATGATATGACCCTTGAACAGTTTAACGAAGCCCAAAAACAAATTGAAGCCGATTTTGAAGATGAAAAACAAGATGCTTATGATGAGCTATTAGAAGAATATGGACAAGAATATTTTGAAAATTTGGGTATTGATTTAAATATGGACGATTTTGTGGAACCAGGTGAATCAATACCGGTAAAAGTTTTATATGGCGATGATACCATTGCACTTCAGTATTTGGAAACGTATGATCTTGATATTCCGGATTTTAAGAAAATTGATAAAATCTGGATCTGGTATAGTGAAGAATCAGACACAACTTGCGAGAAATGCGAAAGTTGTGATGGTAAAATATTTTACAGCAAAGATGATATTCCACAATGTCCCATTCATCCAAATTGTAAATGCTGGGTGGAAGAAATAGAAATTGATGAATGTGGTAATATTATAAATCGTATGTGTATTGCCGGAAAGAATCCGACAGATGAATCTGATGATGATATACAAAGTGATCAAATAAATGAGCAGGAAATGATACTCAATGAAAATTTAACACCTGAACAAATCCGTGAAAACTCTATACACCTAACAATGGCCGAAGAAGGTGGATATATAGATAACCCAAATCTTATAGATCAGCCAACAAATGCCGGTATAACACAACCTGCTTTGAATAACTTTAATCAAAGATACCCAGACGCAGGATTCCCGGTAAACATCAAAGATTTAACCGGTGCCCAAGCGGAAAAAATTTATACAGAAATCTATTATAATGATAGAAATATTGGGGATATAAATGATACGCGTATTGCGCATGCAATATTTGACATGGGCGTTATGAGTAATTTTTCAAATGTTGGTAAAATGGTTCAAACCACAATTAACAGTACTCAGGGTACAAATTTACCTGTGAACGGAAAAGTCGGAACCCGGACAATAGAAGCGCTTAACAATATACCAACAAACAAAGTGGACAAGTTTATCGAAGTTTTAAAACAAAATCGTCTTGAATATTTACGTTCTTTGGATGGTTGGGATAAATACGGACGTGGTTGGACAGCCCGGACAAACAGGTACTGAACTAAAATTTTGTGTTTATTGCACTTATTAAATGTGATATATAATTATTAATAAAATCCAAAGTGGGTGTATATGCCATAAGGGCAGATAAGTTGCCGCAATCATTATAACAAACATCTGGATTATACATATCGTCTGATGTCTGTTTGTATGCAGTTATCAGGCCACGAAGATTATTTTTCATTGATTCAGATTGTTTAGAATAATATTTGTCTATTATTTTATGTGCAACAGATTCATAGCAAACAACCTGACTGTCTGCTGCAAGGATCATTCCAGAGCCACTAGAATTTTTATTAACATTTTGTTTGAAGTTTTGATCACATTTTTCTAGATCATGTTTATAAAATGATTCTGAAATAGACGTCTGCGCAGAAATAGTAATTGGAAATATGAAGAAAAATGCTAAAAATAATCGCTTCATGTCAAATATCATAAATAATTTGTTGTTAAAAAGGAAGTGCTTTTATTAAGAATGGGGCGGATGACCGGATTGTTCGCATCCGCTCACCACACGTAAGGCTCAAACTGCGTAAACTTGTTTTCGCCAACTATCGTGTCGTACCGGCGGTTCTTATCACGGTATCGCAACCGATTAATAAAAAAACGCCCCGCTGGGCGCATTTTTTATTAATGGGGCGGATGACCGGATTCGAACCGGCGACATTTGGTACCACAAACCAACGCTCTAACCAACTGAGCTACATCCGCCATACTGGTGGAGCTGATCGGACTCGAACCGACGACCCCTTGCATGCCATGCAAGTGCTCTACCAACTGAGCTACAACCCCATTGCCGCCATATTCTATATTTCTTCTTGCAAAAAGTCAAATAGATTTGCTAACCTTTTTTATATAAGGAGATAAATTATGGATTATCAAGTGCTGAAAGCCGAGGTTGAACAGAAAACTTTGCAAACGATTGACGTGTTAAAGGGCGAATTTGCCGGACTGCGCACCGGGCGTGCGTCTGTACATTTGTTGGATGGTGTACGTGTGCCGGTATATGGTTCTGACATGCCAATTGCCCAGGTTGCGACCGTTGCAACACCGGACAATCAAACACTGACCGTAACGGTTTGGGATATTAACAATGCGGGCGCCGTAGAAAAGGCCATTCGTGATTCCGGCCTGGGGCTGAACCCAATGACGGCGGGTGGCGTAATTCGTTTGAACATGCCGCCATTGACCGAAGAACGTCGTCGTGAACTGACCAAGGTTGCGGGTAAATACGCCGAAGAGGCAAAAATATCTATGCGTAATATTCGTCAGGATGCAATGGGCAAAATTAAACGTGCCGTTGCAGACAAGGAAATTTCCGAAGACGACCAGCGCAGATACGAAGATGATTTGCAAAAGGTTTTTGATGCCCGCGCCCAAGATGTGGATGCATTGGCCAAACAAAAAGAATCTGACATCATGTCCGTGTAAAATATACACAAAATAAAAAACCGCCGTTTGGCGGTTTTTTATTTATCGCGAACCAATATAAAATCAATCAATTCACGCAACATATCTGCACGCGGGCCAAAAATACTCAGTGCATCACGGGCAGTGTCTGCAACCGTTTGTGCCATTTCGCGCGCCCCGTCCAGCCCCAGTAATGAAACAAACGTTGCCTTGTTCGCGGTGGCATCTTTGCGCAATGTTTTTCCGACCAATTTCTGGTCCCCGACAGCATCCAAAATGTCATCGGTAATCTGAAAGCATAAACCCATTGCGTCGGTGTATTTTTTCAGTGCCGCGCGTTGGACATCGTCTGCGCCGCCCAATATTGCACCAAATGCGGTGCATGCGTTAAACAGGCATCCGGTTTTTAAATCCTGAATCTGTTCAATTTCCGATTTAGTTTGATTTGTTTGGGTTTCCGCTTCGCAGTCCATCCATTCGCCCAAAATCATGCCCTGGGTCATTTCGCCCAATGTTTTTACCAATTCCAGACGCGTTGCCGCATCAGGCGAAATCCGCGCATCGTTTGCCAATATGATATACGGTCTGTTTAACAAATAATCCCCGGCCAAGACGGCGTTGCGCTGGCCATATTTTGCCCAAACTGACGGGCGGCCGCGGCGTAATTCATCATTATCAATGCATGGCAGGTCGTCGTGTATCAGCGAAAAATTATGTACCATTTCCACGCATGCGCCGGCGCGTATGGCCGCGTCATACGGTACATCAAAAATTCGTGCAACCTGAACACATAAAAAACTGCGCAGGCGTTTACCCGCGTCCAGTGCGGCATATCGGGAAACGTTGGCCGGCGATGCACCGTATTCATCACCAGGTATCATTTCCCCCAAAATTTTATCAACATTCGTCGCAATTGACGCCAGTTCTGTTTTCAGCGACATATTTCCCCCTTTTTATAAAACTGTAATTTAATATATGTGCCAACGCCAGATAATTTTGATGAAATGGGTGCGCTAAAAATGCTTGTTTTTCGTTTTCT
Organism: Pseudomonadota bacterium; assembly: GCA_023402015.1. Taxonomy (GTDB): domain Bacteria; phylum Pseudomonadota; class Alphaproteobacteria; order Rs-D84; family Rs-D84; genus Enterousia. The sequence continues at coordinate 125,157 of JAEXCU010000013.1, forward strand.
AAAACGCTAGGATTTCACATTGTAAGTACTAGGCAAGGAAATTCTATGTTTTTTAACAAGGCAAAACAAACACAAATCCCAAAACATGTTGCGTTTATTTGCGACGGAAATCGCCGTTGGGCGCGTCGGCGCGGAATGCCCGCGTCATACGGACATGAAAAAGGTGCAAATATCGTTGACACGGCGGCGGAATATTTCATCAGTCGTGGTGTTACAACGGTCAGTTTTTTTATATTTTCCATTGAAAATTGGGGACGGGATAAAAAAGAAGTAAAATTCCTGATGGACTTTATGTTGCGCGAAATGCCAAAGCATGTGCATCGCGCCGCGGAAAAAAACATTCGTGTAAAGTTTGTCGGACGTCGTGATTATCTGTCGCCGGCGGTGGTTAAAATGTGCGAAAAATTGGAACAAGATACGGCGGAAAATACCACCGGAACAATTGTTTTTGCACTGGATTTCGGCGGCCAAGACGAAATCGTTCGCGCCGCAAATGCCGCCATTGCCCAGGGCGAACCGGTGGACGCGGAAACGTTTGAAAGCCTGATGGATACAGGTGAATTGTTGCCGATTGATTTATTGGTCCGCACCAGTGGCGAACAACGTATTTCAAATTTCATGCTGTGGAAAATGGCATATGCGGAACTGATGTTTTATCCGAAACATTGGCCGGCATTGCGCAATCGTGATTTTGCAAAAATGTTGGCTGAATACAACACCAGACAACGTAGATACGGTAAATAAGGATTATGCAATGAACAATACAAAACAAAGAATCATTGTTGGCGGGATTATGGCATTAATTGCGGCGGCGGCGGCAATCGGGGAATACTTTGGTTTTCCGGCGGTCAGATATCTGGGGATTTTGATTGTTTTGGCAATGATTGTTGAAATGATTTTATGCATTGGACGTACGCCACGCGAAACGTTTTTAAATAATAAAAACTGGTTAGTATTCAGCGGATTCTTGGTGTGGTTGTTTGTTATGTTGGCCGCAATTAATTCTGTTGGCGCGCGGCCGTGGATTATACTGTTGTTGTTGATGATAATTGTTGGGGCCGATGTTGGCGCATGGTTTTTTGGGCGCATTTTGGGCGGCGATAAAATGTGGGAACGATTGTCTGCGGGCAAAACTTGGTCGGGACAAATTGCCGGAATTATTTGCGGTACGTTTATGTCTGTGATGTATGGGTTGCTGGGGACAGATACGTTTATGCCGCAATTAATGTGGATTGGTATCAGTGTATCACTGCTGAGTCAATATGGCGATTTAACGGCCAGTTGGATTAAACGCAGAATGGGAATTAAAGATTTTGGAACAATTTTGCCGGGCCATGGCGGAATTTTAGACAGATTTGATGGTTGGATTTATGTGTTGCCGTTGGTCTGGCTGATAATGTTATAGGAGAAAGATATGGCGGATAAACCACGTGTTACACGCGCCGGAATGGGCGTTATGGTTATGGACGGGGCGGGGCGCGTCCTGATGGGATTGCGCAATACCGATGCGTCCTTGGCCGACAGTGATTTGCACGGCGAAGGCACATGGACCATGCCCGGCGGTAAATTTGATTTTGGCGAAGGCCTGTTTGAAGGCGCGGCACGTGAATTACGCGAAGAAACCGGATTAATATTAAAATCTGCCAAACTGATTTCCATTACGAACGAGGTTTCAGACACTGCGCATTTTATAACGTTGGGATTTCTGGCAACAGAATATACCGGCGAAGTGCAAACAATGGAACCGGATGAAATTGTTTGTTGGCAATGGTACGAATTAAACAATTTGCCAAAAAATATTTATGCGCCAACGCGTAAACTGATTGAAAATTATGTTGCAAATCGTCTGACGGGTGATTTGTAATTCGCAGAATATAAAGGAAAGGGAAAATGCATATTATTCTGACCATCGTCGCATTATTGATTGTTTTGGGCGTGGTGGTTTTTGTTCACGAATTGGGGCACTTTTTGGCGGCGCGCTGGGCCGGTGTTCGTGTGAATACATTTTCAATTGGATTTGGTCCGGCATTAATTAAATGGCATGACCGACGCGGTACAATGTGGAAAATCGCGGCGTTGCCATTGGGGGGATATGTTTCCATTTACGGCCAGGATGATATGTTTGACCGTAAAAAATATGCTGAATTACCCGCGGATAAGAAACTGGGACATTACCTGTCTGCGCCGGCGTGGAAACAATTTATTATCATTGCCGCGGGCGTTGCTATGAATTTCTTGTTGGCGTGGGGAATTTATTCAGCAATGTTTATGTTTAAACCGAAAAATGTCCAATTGCCCGTCGTTGGCCAGGTTATCCAGGAATCAGTTGCATTTCAGGCCGGTGTTAAACCGGGCGATATCATTGTGCGCATTGATGATGAAAAAATCACAAATTGGGGTGAATTGATTATCGCCAAAGAGGTTGCATCATCACGCGATGCAGATGTGTTAATTGTGCGCGGCGATAAATTGGTCCAGGTTAATTTGGCCCCGGCCGAACGTTGGGGACTGATTGCCGATGGCAGTAAAACTGAATTCCGCAAAAAAGGATTCTTTGGTGCATTACATGCCGGCGCACGCGAAACATATTACCAGTCAAAAACACTGTTGGTGGTATTGAAACAAATTGTAACCGGCGAACGTTCATCCAAACAATTGGGGTCGTTTATTACAATTGCCGAAGTATCTGGCAAAGCAATGGCGATGGGATTCTTTGCCTTGTTGTCTATTATTGCATTGCTATCTGTGAATTTGGGTGTTATTAATTTATTACCATTGCCGGTGTTGGATGGGGGGTATTTGCTGATATTAATTATCGAAGGCATAACCCGCAGAAAACTGGGCGGACGTGGCATGGAATTTGCAATTATTGCAGGTTGGTTTTTGATTGCCGCACTGTTTGCATTAACAATGTGGAACGACGTGGCCCGATTATTTGGATTGAACTAAGATGAAAACAAGAAACATATTATTCGCATCTGTTATTATGGCCGGGTCTGCAAATGCGGCAACCGTATCGCGCATTGACGTCAGTGGAAATCAACGTATGGATGCAGAATCTATCCGCATTTTATCTGATGTTAAAATTGGCGAAAATGTTGGTCCCCAACGCGCAAATCAAATCGCAAAAAAATTACAGGAATCTGGATACTTTTCCAAAATAGATGTGCGCATGGCCGGCAATACATTAAAAATTGATATCAGCGAAGCGCCAATTGTAAACATGGTCACGGTTGAGGGAAATGACGAAATTTCTGTGGATGATTTAAAAAAAGAAATCCGCATGAAAGAACGCGTTTCGTATGATGAATCCGTTATCGGCGCCGATGTCCAGCGTATGCTGACCATTTATCAGCGCAAGGGTTATTTCGGTACCAAAATTGAACCCAAAAAAATCGCATTGGATAACAATCGTGTGAATATTGTTTATGAAATCAGCGAAGGGCATCCAACATACATCACCGATATTGATTTCGTCGGCAACAAAAAATTCAGCGATCGGACTTTGCGTAGTGCAATATTATCGCGCGAACACCAATGGTGGCGTTTTATGACGCAGTTTGATGTTTTTGATGAAGACCGCATTTTGTATGACCAGCAAATGTTGCGCCAATTTTATCTGCGCAATGGTTATGTTGATTTTGATGTTAAAAATGCCAACGGTGTATTTACGCCCGACCGTCAGTATTATTCGGTTGTATTTACCGTGGAAGAGGGCCCCCAATACAAATTCGGCAAATTAACGGTGGACAATCCATTCCCTGATGTCCCGGACCAGGTTTTATATGACGCGATTAAGATGAAAAAAGGCGGCGTTTATAATATTGACGAAGTGGATGAAACTATCTCATCACTGCGCAGTGCGGTTGCGGAATATGGATATGCGTTTATTAACGTGGAACCGGTTCCGACCAAGAATGACGAAGACCGCACGATTGATATGGTTTTCCGGGTTCAAAAAACAAACAGAATTTATTTAAATTCCATAAATATTTTGGGCAACGTACGTACATTTGACACGGTTATTGAACAATTAATACCGATGCGTCCCGGTGATCCATTTTCATTACAGACCATTGAAGAAGGACGCCAAAATCTGATGCGCACCCGTTATTTCAAAGATGTGCAAATGGTTCCATCACGTGTGGCCGACGCAAACATGATGAACCTGGATATCAAGGTTGAAGAACAACCGACGGGCGAATTATCTGGTGGATTCGGATGGTCCAATATTAATGGATTTATGGTTGATGCCGGCATCACGGAAAGCAACTTTATGGGCCGCGGTCAAATTGTTCAATTACGCGGTTCCATTGCAGAATACCAAAAACAGGCTTTGTTCAGTTTCACCGAACCATATTTATTTGGTCGGGCGTTATCTGGTGGATTTGATGTATCATATACGATGTACGATTATTCGTCCCTGGGGGGATTTGGGTATGACCGTGATTCTTTGACGGTGGCCGGCCGCATGGGGTGGCGTTTAACCGACCATTGGACACAAACTGTGCGTTTGTCTGCGTCGTTTGACCAAAATTATGATATTCAGACGTCCACCGGTTGGCGCGATGCAAACCTGTTTACGTTGGGTACGTATTTAAAGTATTACAATCTGGATACGAATTTCCAACAAAATACCCATACCGGAATTGTTGGAAACATTGGCGTTGCATATACCGGATTTGGCGGTACCGAAACATACATGCGGTATAATGCGGACTTTACCGCGATGATAAAGTTCTGGGATGACAGATGGCAATTGCGCACGTCGTTGGATTTCGGGTTGTTGCAATCCATTGGTGGTGATTATATTTCGCGTGTTTATCGTTATTTCTTGGGCGGTGAATCACTGCGTGGATTTGACGTGGCGGGTATTGGTTCCCGAAATTGGGCATACACGACGTATTCTTTGGGTGGATTATGGAAGATTAACGGTTCAACCCAATTGAATTTCCCAATATTCATCCCCGATGAATATCAGATCAAGGGATTTGTGTTCGCAGATTACGGTATTTTGGGTAAACCACCCAAAGATGAATATTACTATGCGGGTCGCCCCAATTACATTGACAGCGATATCCGTACCAGTGTGGGTGTTGGCGTTTATTGGAATACGCCGATGGGACCAATGAATTTTTCATGGGGTTGGCCGTTAAAGTTAAATAAATACGACCGGGAACAAAGATTCTTGTTATCATTTGAAACCCAGTTCTGATATAAATGGTTGAAAAATTATTCGCGGTGCAATTGCGCCGCGAATTCTTTTAAACTTGACGCACAGGTTGAATTTTTCTTATAATTCATTTATCCAAGAGGGGAAAATATGAAGAAAGTAATTTTGGGTTTGTTTGTTGCGTTGTGCCTGGCGGGTTGCGGCCAGGTTTATGACCGTGAACCGGTTGGTGTCGGATATGACAACAACGAATTGAAATTAAGCCCATGCGCATGCATCATGGTGTTCCAGGCATAATTTGTACATTTAACCGCACAGGGGGGATAATTGGACTATCCAGGCAGTTTTGAAACGCCGGCATTTCCGGCGGGCAAACGCATCGCTGTTTCCCGCTTTATGGCCATTGGAATTTCGCTGGTATGTCTGGTAATAATTTTTTTGTGCGTATTGGTGTGGTGGACATCCCGGTCCCAGCGTGTGGACCCATTTATTATATCTACTAATCAAATAACGGGCCAATGGGAAATTGTTGGTCATTCGCATGGGGATTTTGAATATTCCCCCAACCGCACGATGCAGGAATCAGTGGTGGGTAATTTTGCCCAGAACTGGTTCACAATATCTGCTGATATGGATGAAAACAACGCGATGTGGAAAACATGCGACCGTAATGAAACATGCCAGGCAGATGATAAATTATCATATGGGGATAAAACCTGCGCATTATATTGTGCGTCGGGCGAAGATGTATTTTCGCGATTTGTTTATAATGTTGTTCCTGATTATTTAATGCGTGCCGATGGTGGCGAACGTATTGCGGTAAATATGGAAACATTGCAAATTTCGCCAATTGGCCAAATTTCGGACAATGGCGGTACATATCGGGTTCAGGCAACTTTGCAATCCAATTTAACCGGGGAAATGAATGTTATTGCATTTGCCAAGGTTGCACGAAACACATCGGGATATCCGCGTACATTGGGATTTTATGTTGCGGATTTTAATGCATACAGAATAAATTGATGAAAAAACTGATAATGTTTTTTGCAGGTTTGATGTTGTTGGTGCTGACATTTGCGGCGTTGTTTTTTGCGGGCGCAATTTATGACACCGGCGATAAAATTGCCGTGGAAACATTCTTTTTCCGGCCGAATAATTTATCTGAACGGCGCGTGGGGGCGTTGGAAACGCCGGCCGCATTGGGTGAATCACGCGTTATTGACAGATTGGTTGCAAAATATGTAAACGAATATTTTTATGCAATACCGGACGCTGAAAACATTGCACGTCGCACGCGCGCGGACAGTGCATTGGGACAAATGTCTGCGCCGGATGTTTTCCAGAAATGGCAAAATGGCGAAGCAATAAAAATACAAACCATGGCGGATAAAAAATATATGCGTCTGGTTCGCATTATTGGCGCCGCGCACAAGGCCAGTTCGGATGCATTATATTGGACCGTAAATTACGAATTGCAAACATGGACCAATCCAAACGATTTGTCCGCCACCCCGGAAATCACCCGTGGAACAATGTATCTGAATCTGGTGTATGAACCGGGAATTCGTGATTCAATTGAACAAATGGGAATACATAAATATCTGGACGCGGGCATGGACCCGGCAACATTATTTAAATTCAGGGTAAATGAAATCGCACAGGATTAATTGGGAACGCATATGAAAAATAAAATTGGTATTTTTTTAGGAATTGTATTTTGCCTGACGTTTTCCATGGCGAATGCGGCCGATGATCCGTTTGATTTTAACAACTTTGCCATTGTTGACAGTGGTGATGCCGATATTATGACAGATTCAGTGTACCTGAATGTTGATGCGGCACCTGCAAATGTTGGGTCATTTGATATTGCGGGCATTATGCTGGGGATGCCGTTTGAAGATGTCCAGACGTTGTTTTTCAAAACCAAAGGTCTGTATTCACCGCGCAAAGATAACAGTATTATTTACACCATTGCCAAGGATTGGAAATATAACCTGGATTATGAATGCCGTGAACAGGGAATTGTTGCGCCGGCCGAATTGGAAAAATGCATAAATAGTTTGGCGCGAAATCGTGGGTTGATGTATGCATCTGAATTGCATCTGATTCGCGAAAACACTGATGAAACAATTGTCGTTTATTTCACCAGTAATGCAACCGATAACCTGGTGTGGCGTGTTGTTTATAATAATGACGTTAATAAACTGGAAGGGGCGGCCGAAAAATTTGAAAACCAGCGTCAGAAAAAAATTTTGGTATTTTGGCAAAATGTGCTGGATAAATATGGTGCACCGAATTCTGGAACCGACAAATGGATTACCACCGATAATTCATATGACCCGATGATGACCGCATATTACGGGTCGCTGGATTTGGTGGATATGGGACGGTATTCATCCGATGTTGCCAAAAATGTGCAACAGGCGCGTGAAAATTTCAAGGCGCGTCCATATGCATTCTGATGCGATTAATGACATTGCCTGATTTCTGATTGTGTGATAATGAAATAAGTCTTATAATAAATATATGAACAGTTATAAAACCGGTCTGATTGCGGAATGGTATGCGCGCATGTATTTGCGATTTCACGGATTTCGTATATTAAAATCGCGATATATAACGGGGCGAAATACCAATCGCGCAGAAATTGACATAATTGCGCGTCGCGGAGATTTAATTGTTTTTATAGAGGTTAAATCGCGTCCCAATATCCCTGCGGCGTGGGATTCAATAACGGCAACCCAATCTGCGCGCCTGCGCGCGGCGGCGGAAACATATTTGGCGCAATCGCGTTGGCGTGGCAATGCAAGATACGATGTTATAATTGTATGCGGCCGTCGCATTCATTGGATAAAAAATTCAATATAAATATTGTCAATGTGAATAAAATCATATATAATCGTTTCGTACTTTTTAAGAAAGGAGTAGTATATGAAAAAAGTAATCTTGGCATTGTTTGCCGTTATGACATTGGCCGCCTGCACAGGTTCTTATAAATCTGGCAATTGCGAATATGATTTCCTGTTGCACAAGGATATTTCCATTTCCAAACTGATTGGAAATGCAACCGGTGGTTGTTAATAAAAACACCCCATATCGGGGTGTTTTTTTATAAAAATAAAAAAATTGTATAAATTACCAGTAATTTCAATTCGTTAATAAATAAATATCTTTTTTGCCAAGAAATAAAAAAGCCAGAAATCTGCGTTTTTTTATTTTTAAAAACTGGCCTAATCTAAACGGTCAGTTAGATATTGTTAATACAGCATATATTTTACACCTGATTTCAGCCATTCGTCAATATAAAAAAAGCGCTAAAACAAACCACCGTTTAGATTAGGATTTTTTGTATAAAACGCGCGTTTCCGCCGGGGGGGAAAGTGTTATGGCCCGTATAAACAGATTTTATTTATTAATCGCTGCATTGGTATTTTCAAAAACATATAATGCCGCCGCAATACATTGCGATTCAACCAGTGATGTTCAGGCATGCGCCGATACCCTGGCCGGTGGGCGTTTGTATTACCAAAACCTTTATAGTTCAGTTATGTGCAACAGTGGCTGGTTCCCACAAGACGCAGATGGAAATCCAATTGTCGGCGAATCATACTGTGAACAGGGTGATTTTGATTTGGACGAGGCCGTATATGTTGATTGTTGCCGCAGTGATGACAGTTGTCTGCGCTGGTACCAGGGATATGAAAAATGCGAAGGTGATGGCGGCGGCAGTGGCGGCGAGATTGATATTCCAACATGTGCGAATGGATATTATTTGGATGAAAGTACTGTGGATTGTGTTAAGTGCCCGAATTATTCATACTATGCCGGCACGTTTACCGGCGTTTTGGGCGGGGGAAACAATTATCCAGATATTGGCAGTGATTCAAATATAAGTAAATGTTATGTCCCCGTTGGCAAGGCCTTTGCCGATAATACGGGAAAATACGAATTTGCATACAATTGTTATTACGGATCATAATGGGGTGCAGATAATCAATGACAAACCATTGGCAAGAATTATCTGACCGTTTGCGTGAAATAGAAGGCCGACAAAACTACCTGATACAAAAGGTTGGTGAACTGCAAAATCATCTGACGCGATTGTACGCATTGGATTGTGATGTTGCGGCGATACCGCCTGCAACCGGGCATCTGCAATTGCAACAACGTGCGTGTGTGTGTCTGGGGGCGATGGTGGCGGCGGACCTGCGGGCAGCGGGGATTAATTATTTTCTGTCGGCGGGTAATTTATTGGGCGCCATGCGAACGGGTGGATTTATCCCGTGGGATGACGACATTGATTTCGGCCTGATGCGCGATGATTTTAATCGCGCGGTTGCACTGTTATCGGCCAAATATAACTATGGGCCTTTTCGTACAACATGGGCACAAAGTGGTGGAATATTCAAGGTTTTGTTTTTAAACAAAGTCTGTTTGGATTTATTCCCGTGGGATGTGTACAGCGCGCGTATGCAAACACCGGATGAAATTCAACAATTTAAATCGGACTATAACGCTGCAATGGACGAAGCGCGCCGATTTGAAACCGGCCAGTCCAAATACGCCGGATACGCCGAAATAACCAATGACATGATTCTGCATGGGGCCCGGCCGGCCGAAAATGGCGACATATTCGAAGGCATAGATTGGCAATTATTTGCGGAACGAATATTGGGATTTTATCATAACGCGACATGGCGGTGGGAATACATAATGCCATATGGGGAAATCATGTTCTGTGGACATCGGTTTATGGCGCCAAATAATCCAGATGCATGGTTGACAACGCGATATGGCGATTGGCGCGCGTTTAATCCGGATTTTGCACGACATAAACCCGCACGTTTTTCGTATGCGGAATTGGATATGGTTCGCGCATTTATTGACGGCATGCCGGGGGCAATCCAATGATTATGGCCCTGATTACAGCGGGGGGCGTCGGACGCCGTATGCAGGCGGAAATCCCGAAACAGTTCCAGGTTGTATGTAATCGGCCGGTAATTGTTCATACACTGATGGCGTTTCAAAATCACCCGGATATTAATGCGATATGCGTTGCGTGCCTGGCCGGATGGCAAGACCGTTTATGGGAATATGCACGTCGGTATAACATTACGAAATTGCGACATGTTGTTC
>JAEXCU010000016.1 GCA_023402015.1 Pseudomonadota bacterium
GTGTTTCACCACACCCCGCGCATGCGCCCGGGAATTCAAAATAATGCGGCAATAATTCCAAATGTTTTGGTATGTTCAGGTTTAATTTGTCGCGCGCAATATCGGGTAATTTTACCGCCGCATCAAATGCCGCCTGATTTCCGGCCGCATCTTTTAATGGCGCCAGGGCCAATGCATGCACCGGACAATTTTTGACACAGATATTGCACCCGGTACAATCAGCCGGGGAAATATTCAATGTGAAATACATATTCGGCCCCAGTTCCGGCGTCTTCATCGGCACGACAATTATGCCATTTGCACGGGCGGCGGCAACCTGGTCTTCGCTTAAAACCTTGATACGAATGGCCGCGTGCGGACACAATTGTGAGCATTTTCCGCACTGAATGCATTTTTCCAAATCGCATACTGCGACACGGTCAGATATCGCACGCTTTTCATATTTGGATGTTCCGACCGGATATTGACCGGCACCGAATTCGCCACCAACGCGGAATCGCGACACAGGCAAACTGTCCCCACGATTTGCCGCCATTTCGCCCAATGTACCCGCGATTTCCGCCGGGGCGTCCACGGTCATTGCCGGAATAAAATCCGGGGCAAATGATGAAATAGATGACGGCAACGTGTACTGGTGCAGATATTCAGACGCGCGGTCAACCGCGGCCCAGTTGGCCTGAACAACATCCATACCTTTTTTCTTGTATGTTTTTTCAATCGCAACCTTGGCCGATTGGGCCGCAACCGCCGGGTCAATAACATGCGTCAAATTAAAGAAATTCAACATAATAAATGTATTAATACGATTGCCCAACCCCAGTTCCGCCGCCGCCTGGTTCGCATTCAAAAAGAACACGCGCGCGCGAATTCTGATTAAATGTTCCTGGGTTTCCCGCGGCAGGTTTGCAAATGCCTCGTCCGGGGTCATGGACGTATTAATCATAACGGTGCCCCCTGCGCGCAGGCCACGGAACACGTCAAAGCGTTGTGCAATCATAAAATTAGAAACACTGATGAAATCGGCAACCTCTATCAAATACTGACTTTGGATTGGGGCATCGGAAAATCTGATATGCGACGCGGTTAAACCACCAGATTTTTTGGAATCGTAAACCGCATAAGATTGCGGATACAAATCAGAATTTTCACCAACGATTTTTACAATATTTTTTACTGCGCCAACGGTTCCGTCCGAACCAATACCATATAAAATGGCAGTTTGGAAATTCGGGGCCTGAACGGCAAACGCCGGATCGGTTTTTAACGATAAGCCTGACAAATCGTCGTCAATTCCTACGGTGAAATTATGATGTAATTTACCCAGCATCAGGTTTTCATACACGGCCTTGACATCGCGTGGTTTAAATTCTTTGGAACCCAAACCATAACGTCCGCCAAACACATCCGCACGGTCGCCAACAACGGTTTTAACATCCTGGTACAATGGTTCGCCAATTGCGCCCGGTTCCTTGGTACGGTCCAGAACGGCAATGCGTTTAACCGTTTTTGGCAACGCGGCCAGGAATGCCTCCACCGGGAACGGACGATAAAGATGTATTTTTAACAATCCCAATCCGGACGGTAAATATGGCAATGTTTCTTCTATGGTTTCACATGCGCTGCCCATTGCGACAATAACATTTTCGGCCGCCGGGTCGCCAACATAGTCCACCAAGTGATACGTGCGACCGGTTAATTTTGCAAATTCATCCATGCATTCCTGCACAATTTCAGGCGTTTTCGCATACAGTGGGTTGGCTGCCTCGCGTCCCTGGAAATAAACATCGGGGTTTTGGGCCGTACCACGAATTGTCGGATTGTCTGGTGTCATACCGCGCGCGCGATTGGCCAATACCAAATCATCTGGAATCATTTTGCGCAAAACATCATCATCAATTCGCGTCAGACGCGATTCTTCATGACTGGTGCGGAAACCGTCAAAGAAATGTAAAAACGGTACACGTGCGCGCAGGGTCGCCGCATGTGCAATTGCGGCCATGTCAGAGGCCTGTTGAACATTATGACTGGACAATAATGCAAATCCGGTCTGGCGCACGGCCATAACATCGCTGTGGTCGCCAAAAATGGATAATGCATGTGTTGCCAACGCACGCGCCGCAACATGCATTACAAACGGTGTTTGTTCGCCGGCAATTTTATACATGTTCGGTATCATCAGCAATAATCCCTGGGATGCGGTAAATGTTGTTGCCAACGCCCCCATCTGCAATGCGCCATGCATTGCGCCGGCGGCACCGCCTTCGGATTGCATTTCTATAATTTGTGGGATTGCACCCCAAATGTTTTTCTTGTGCTGAAAAGACCATTCATCGGCCAGTTCCCCCATGGTACTGCTGGGGGTAATTGGATAAATTGCGGCAAATTCGCTGCATCTGTATGCGACATCAGCCGCGGCCCAGTTTCCATCAACAATTAAATTAGCCATCGTAATTTTTCCTTCGTGATTTTCCATGTAATTAATATAGCCCTGAATGATACTGCCATTTTTTTCCCAAGGCAAGACTTTGTTAAAACATATATTGACAAATTTATATTTTAGTGTTATTTTAAAAAAAACAAGAGAGCATATAATGGACAACACATACGGCCAATTATACGAAAAAAATTATGTTGAACACGACAAAATTTTTGTCCAGGGCACCATTAATTACACAAACAGATATCGTTTTTACAATGCAATTGAAAAATTGGTTAATCTGAAATTGGCCCAGGTGGCCCAGTGGCGCGCACAAAAATTTTATGGCGCACCGATTATTCATATTTATTTTGATTGCCCCGATGAAAAAATGTATGACCGCCAGGCGTCCAGATTTTTTGAATTGATTGAACGTGCACGCGATGGCGGGGTAATTATTGAAACAAATACCATGGGGCCAACCAGTGGCTGGGCCAGCACAATGGCCAGCATGTACGCCAGTCCGCGTTTCCGCAACATGTACCAAGATTCATATCATTACTATTACGAAACAACATATGATAAAAAGACCCGCAAAACAACCGTGTCGCCAAACAAAACAATTATGAACCCGGACCAATGCCTGGCCGCGGGATTTTGCGACAATATATTTTTGACGAACGGCGGCATTAAAACCAGATAAAAAACGGGGCACCTGCCCCATTTTTTATTGGTTTATTTTTTCTGCGACTTTTTGGAATCACGCGGGGCGGATTTTGTTTCAGACGATTTTGCCTTGTCTGCTTTATCCGCTTTATCATTTTTTTCCGCGTGCGTATCAGAATCTGCAACCGGTTCCGCATCATCTGCCGAAACCGGCGCGGATGCACGTGCATTTAATTTAGACATTGCACGAACCATATCCATGCCACGTTGCAATTGGTAATCCAATGCGTCTTTTTCTTCGTCGGTCAATTCTTTGTCTTCTTCGTCATTAGATTTTTTGTCGTCTTTCTTTTTGGCGGCATCGTTTTTCAGTGCGTTTTTAAATGACGCCTCGGAATACAGGCTTTCTTTGCGTTCCAGAACCTCTACCTTGCTTTGCAGAACCTCAATATCCGGGGTTATACCTTCGTTTTGAATTGAACGACCCGACGGTGTGTAATAACGTGCAATTGTGATATGAATCGCGGTTCCATCGCCCAGGGGCTTTTGCTGTTGAACACTGCCCTTGCCGAACGATTGCGACCCCATAACTAACGCGCGGCCGTTGTCTTGCAATGCACCGGCGACAATTTCGGATGCAGATGCAGAACCATGGTTAATTAAAACGACCACCGGTTTTCCATTTGTTAAATCACCGGGTTTTGCAAAACTGCGGTCAATATTTGTTTTGCCTTTGCCACGCGTAGATACGATTTCACCACCATCCAAGAACGCATCAGACACATCAATGGCCGCGGTCAAATATCCGCCCGGATTATTTCGCACGTCAACGATGTACCCAATAACATTTTTCTTTTCCAATTTTTCAATGGCCTCGCGCAGTTCTTTGGCCGTGGTTGCCCCAAAATCAGAAATGCGAATGTATCCGATTTTTTCATCTTTATCGGTGGCATCCGCCATTGTTTTTTCTTCGTATTTTACCGATTTTACCTTGATAATTGCACGTTTCAGCGTCAGTGTTTTTGGTTCCTGGCCGTCGGATACAACGGTCAATTTAACCTTGGTTCCCGGACGCCCTTTCATCTTTTTTACCGCCTGATTCAGTGTCAGGTCAAAAACCTGTTCATCATCAATGTGGGTAATATAATCACCGGCCTTGATCCCGGCCTTTTCTGCGGGCGTGTCATCAATGGGCGATATTACACGAACAGCGCCCTTATCACTTGTAATCTGAATACCCAGACCGCCGAATTCACCATGGGATTTATCACTGAATTCTTTGAAATCATCGGCCGACAGATACGAAGAATGCGGGTCCAACGCACCCAACATGCCGTTCATGGCCGCTTCCAGCATTTTCTTTTCGTCTGCTTCTTCTACAAAACTGTCGCGGGCCACTTCAAACACCAGGGCCAGTTTTTTTAACTGTTCATAAATTTGTTCATCGGTCAGATGTACAACTGGTTCATCTTTCTTGTTTTTTTCGGCCGCAAAACCGGTAATTGGCATTAGCAAAGCAATAATAACCAAAAATTTTTTAAACATTAAAATTCCTTTCCGTAAAACAAAGATTTTATAACGTTATCAGCATAAAACAAAAAGCCCCGACCCGCAAGTGCGTTTTTACATAATATTTAGCAAAAACCGTATAAAAACTTGACAAAAATTATTTAAGAACTATATTTATGTTAAAGATTTTATTCTTATTGATTTGCCGCACACAAGCCACCGTTTGGATTCGGCAAATGCAAGACGAACGAAATCCCAGGAATTGGGGCAAAAAATGCGATAAAAAACGCCACCTGAAAACGGTGGTTTGAAATCGGCACCTGCCCTGGATGGAGCAACGCGACATGACCAAAACGCCTTCTTTGAAAAGCCAAATTGAACGCAATCGCGTGTCCATTTCCGCCATGTTGTCTGGCAGTCAAACATTTAATCGTCTGAACAGCCTGAACTGGATTCGGCATGAATTGGTAAACGAAGCAACGATTTTATTTCAATATCCGGACTATATGCCTAAATCGGAAAAATCGTTATATCTGGATTATACAAATATGTCCAACCTGGGGGATGCGTGGGATTATATTTTAAAACACCAAAAAACAACAATTGATAATTTACAAATCCGTCGGGTACACACCATCCTGGCCCAGGGTACAAATATCCCAGGCGGCGTTTATCGTGTTTCATCGGCATTTATTGAAAAATTGCAAATGCATGCGCCGAACTATGCGACATTGCTGTACCGGTTGGACGATATTCAATTCAATATATCCAACGAAAACATCCCGGTTTTAACCCGCGCGTTTAACACACATTACGACCTGATTGCGGCCCAACCGTTTAACGATTTTAACAAACGCACTGCGCGATTAATTATGAATTGGATTTTAATCCAAAACGATTATCGCCCGATTTTATTCAACAAAAAAACCGACAAAGACGCATATATGGCGGCACTGTTGGCGCGCGCCCAGGACGATTGCAAAACATATTCACATTACATGTACGAATGCATGCTGCGCACACAACGGGAAATCATAAAACTGCTTAGCAAATCCAAGGTTATGTAAAATGACACCTGCACAAAAAATAAAAACTCTTAATCATGGTCGTGAAACATATGCTGTGTATTACGGCGATGAATTTGTGTTGAAACGTCCCCTGCCAACATTCGGCCAGGCGGCAATGGATGCCTGGTTGGAAAAGCAACACCGAACAAACGACGTCATCAAAGAAATCCGTGCTGTGAACAATCCGGTTTATAATGTTCCAGATATGCGTTTTATTAATGACCAAGAATATCAAATATTGGAAGACCGTGCGGTGGGATTACCACTGACCCGTGAATTATACCGTCATTTGTCGCGTCGCCAACAATTTGAAATCAGAAACAGTATTGCCAGTTTTCTGGTGGACATGAACGAATTAAAACCGGTTCAGCCCGCAATGACACATAAAATCAGCGATGAATTAAAATTTGCCCGCCTGGACAATTTCGTTGAAAACAAGATGTCAAAATTCTTTAACATTAATGACGTGCGTCAAATGGCAAAAATACGCGACAACGTGGCAACATTTGAATATACAACACGTTGTGCATGGTCGCATGGCGATTTGAATTCGGGTAATGTTTTATATAACCCACAAACCAGCAAATTGTCATTTATTGACTTTGCCGAGGCCGGTTATAAATATATTTATCGCGATATATTTTCCCCACTGCAGATTGAATTGGAAATATACAAACCCGTGTACGAATTGTATGTGCGTATGCATAACAAAAGTCTGTACCCAATGATGTCGGGTAAACATCAACAATTGCGCGAAATTATGAAGTACAGAATTATGGTTGTATGGCTGAAACGTTTTATCAAGGCCGCTGATGACCTGCGCATTAATCCGTTCAATGAAAAAAGTATTCGCAACAACCAAGAAAAAGTTGCATTTATGCGCGAACAAATTCAAAACTTTATTGATTTAGAACGGGCATTTGCCAGATAAATCATTCACCAATGATTTTATTATATAATTTTATTGTATCGCGAACCATTCGCGCGGCAGTGTAGCGGTCCAGATAACGCGCGTACGCCCGCACGCCCAATTTTGTGCGCAGGCGACGTTCGGTTATAACACGTTGCATTTGCGCGGCATATTCCGCGGCATCCAGAAATCTGTTATTATCCGATTTTGCATACAATGCGGCATCACCAAACATTTCAACCAACCCAACCGCATCCGTGGAAACAATTGGTAAATTGTATGCCAATGCCTCTATCCCGGCAAAGGAACAGGCCTCGGAAAACGATGCGAACAATGCACAATCCGCCATTTCATAATACCCGGCAATTTCATCCGCATTATCCAACAGGCCGATTATTTTTATTGGCAAATCAGAAATTTCAGCCTTAAATTTTTCACTTAATTCGCCGCCACCGATTACCATTACTTCTATGTCATGGCGCGCCGCAACCATTTTTATTGCCGGCACAATTCTGCTCAGTCCCTTGTGCGCGGCCAATCCATTTGCAAATATGAATCTGAAAACACCGTCATTTGGTTTTTTACCTGTAATTTTCGGTTTAGCGATTCCATTGTAAATAACGCTGAACGGGCGCGAATTTTTTACCAGATTTAAATATTCCCGGCCCGAATCACAGACCAGTATAATATGGTCCATGTTATAAAATGGACTGACCGGTGGCAATGGCGATGGCGGGACAGCAAAATGTGGCAGACAATGCAACACACCAATTGTGCGGCAATAAACCTGATTGCGAATCATGTATGCCAACGATTCGCATCCCAAACAGTTGCTTTTGACAATTATGTTTTGCATACCGGAAATGCGCGGGCCCAACATTGCCAAAACCGCCGCATTTAACGTATGTTCGGGGAAACCCGCCGGAACATACACCGACACGGTGGTATCATCAGATGTTATTTTTATATCACGGTATTGGGGCGAACGAAAAAATATAACACGCAGTGTATGAATATTTATCGGCATATGCCCGGCCAGAATATCCATATATCGCGCGATGCCCGTTTGAAAACGGGCATCACGACTGTCCAGTTCAATGATATTTATTGTACGCGTGGTCATGAAAATTTTTATTTGTTATATGGACATGCAGTGGATACGCTGAACTGAAATGTACCACTGTTATCGCGACCGGAACCTGTTAATTCACCACCGGATGGATACGCCGTACATGAATCAATTCCATATGAATTCTGATCGGCCACCCAATAAAAACCATCCGCGCTGTTTCCACCACCGACCACTGAACCGACGGTATTGATATTGCCATTTGCATCCACTGTGATACCAGAACATGCCGCGCAACATCCTTGATAAAGACTGGACAGTTCGTCCAGACTGCTTTGATTTTGAATGCCCAATGCACCGACTTTGTAATAACCACTGGCACACCCGACAAATTCAAATATCGTGGCAGAAACGCCGCCACTGGCCCCCACCACATCGTATTGGCAATCGTTTGTCGGGACGCATGTACCACTGCCACTGGTCAGACAGCAACCTGCCTGGATAAACGGTTCCGGTGAATAACAATAAATAGTTTCGTTTTCGCACCGTCCGGTTGTTGTTGGATCTGTCGCACCCAGACGACAAAACTCATTAATACCAATATATTCTGCCCCGGGCGTGGTGGAAGGAGTCATAACACATGGGTTTTGATATTTGCCAATCAACGCATGGTTCGCACCTGAACCGACATACGTGGTTGCACCGCTGCCGCAATTATATTGCTGGTAATAATAATTGCCAGATTGAGATAATTGTTCACCACTGACCTTAACACATCCGGATGGAAACGTTGAACTGGGCTGGCCCGCCATTACACACGCCGTTGGTGTTTCAGTGGGCGTTGTTGGTGTTGTCGTCGGTGTATCCGTTGCACGCGCACCGCCGGGAATCAACATACCTGTCATTGAAACCAGCGTTCCAAAAAATCTGATAAATTTGCGTTGCATAAATTTCCCCCTGTTGTATTAAAACGGCCGTTTGGATTAGGCGGAAAATCAAAAATAAAACATGCAGGAATCAGGGATTTTTCCATAGAAAAAATACCTAATCCAAACGGCCGTTTGGATTAGGCATGTA
>JAEXCU010000017.1 GCA_023402015.1 Pseudomonadota bacterium
TACATGCCTAATCCAAACGGCCGTTTGGATTAGGTATTTTTTCTATGGAAAAATCCCTGATTCCTGCATGTTTTATTTTTGATTTTCCGCCTAATCCAAACGGCCGTTTTAATACAACAGGGGGAAAGAATGAATCGCACAATTATCCGAATTTTGGGATGTTGTATCGCAGTGTTTGGGTTAATCGCGCACCGGGCATATGCGGCCAGCGAAGGTGTTATAAAAGGTGCCCGTTTTTCATCAATGGGCACACAAAACGTGCGTTCAGGATACTGTTCATACAGCACGAACTATACGCAGACAAAATTAATCAGCAAGTATAATTGTGGCGTCGGTCAAACAAACAACAACCGTTATAATGCGATTTCGGATTGCAATGGTTTTTCATATTGCAATGAAACAGGCGTTTGTTGTTCCAATTTGAATTTCTTTACCAGTAATGGTTGCACCGCCGATAACCCCAGTGGCAGCGGCAGTTGCATTTATACATCTGCCACATGGGGCGAATTTGCGGGGGGGCCATACAATTTTCTGGGATGTGCCAGTGGATATTATAAGAACACTAATAATTTTCCATGTGATGGTGGCACCGGTACAGGAATAACAGATTATTCGGTATTTGGTACCTGTTGCGGGCCGTGTTCAGGTTATCGTTCAAATTACGGCGGTACAATCAGTGGTTCCACGTTTGATTGGGATCCGGCAACCCTGTTGAGTAATTGTGAATCTGGTTGGTGTTGGGATTCGGCGACTGGTATCGGAATTGCAACATGCCGTGCATATCCGGACCCGCGGAATAAAACATTTACTGATGATACCGGTACGTTCACGGTATCCGATGGTTGTCCGTACGTGAATTAACCAGGGGCATTAATATGAAAAAACAAATTTCTGTTATTGAAATTGATGCGCGCGATGCCCAATATCAAAGTGGTATTGCAACGTATTTTGATGTTTTGCGCGATGGTATGCCTGATAACATTACAACGTACAATATTGTGTTTTATCGGTCGCCTGAATTCCACGATGTGCGCATTACAGATGCCGGAAATGAATTACAAATATATCATCCCATGGGATTCCCGTTTGCGGCATTATTTGACGCGGTGTTAACCTATATTTGGCCAAAAATAAAAAATATGCCCAACCTGATTGTCAAAAGTGATTGTTTGGGATGTGAACAATTGGCATATATGATTAAAAGTCGTATTTATTGTAAAACAATTGGTGTCCTGCATTGCCAACCGACGATGAATAATGCACCCGGTTTTGTGCCGGCGAACCCGTATTTCAATATGGACCATATAATTTTGGTGGGCGACAATGGTCGTAAATATATGGATTATTGGCGGTGCACGCGTCCGTTCAGTGTGATTTACAATGGCGTAGAAAAGCCGAAAATTAAAACAAAAAAACCGCGCGACGGCGTTTTCAGATTTATATTTGCCAACGGCTGGGCCCCCCACAAAGGCTTTGCAAAAATTATTCCCGCCATTCGCCAGGTTGCACAACAACACAAGATTCAGGTTTATGTCATGGGTGGATATTCGCATGATTGCGAATCTTTATTTCAGGAAATATCAGATTTGCCAATTGTGCGAATGGGATTGTTAACCGATGCGGAAAAAATACGTGAATGCTATGAACGCGTGGATTGCGCACTATTTGCATCCCGGACCGAGGCCTGTCCATTTGCCGGGATAGAGGCAATGGCGTACAACCTGCCTATTATATCCACAAACGAAAGTGCGTGCAGTGAAATGTTCGGCCCGGCGGCGTTGTATGTTGACCTGGGGGTGGGTGGCGAAATAAATTCATCACAATATGCCAAACAAATGATACGAATAATAGAATCCGCGGCATTGCGTACTCGGTTGGGTGTCATGGGATATTCGCGCTTTGTACAAAAATATATGCGAAAACCAATGTTGCGGGATACAATTGCATTGTATGAAAAACTTACTTCACCACAATAAAGTTTGCAGATTTTGCCGCGCCCATTTCATCAACAATGCGGACAGTATGTTCGCCCATTGGAACGTTATGGCGCATAACCTGGCCGGTGGTGGTTGTGCCTATCATATCACCATCCAGGAACCAAAATATTTTTGTATCGTATAGGTCGGTGATGGCCTGAAATGATACCGGTTCCGAATCGCCGTCAGATACAATGACGATTTTTGTGCCGTCTATTGGCGTCATTATAACAGGTGCGCTGCGTGTGGCGACGACGTTATCCAAACTGCAACCGGGCATAAATGGCGGCGGTGTTTTGCGGGTAATTCCGGCGCGTCGGAACATGTCCAGATATTCTGAATCCCAAAATTCATAAACCGCCATATACGTTGTTTCCGGATTTTGTGAACATGCGCGCAGACCCGTTTTGCGGTCAATTGGTACGGCCCGATAAATAGATGATGTTTCAATTGGCGATTTGCCCGGAATAAAATATGATTTTACAACTTTGGGACAATGTTTTCCCGCCAGCCCCCCAACGCCGTCGCACATTTCTATCTGGGAAATATTTAAATTATCGCGCATGAAATTATTGTTAACAACCGGGCAACCCTGGGCAGCATCATGTTCAGATACAACCGATGCCAACGAAAAATATATTGGTGCCGCGGTTTTTGCGCCACTGAATGCGTTGTTGGGACGGCCGTCAAAATTACCCACCCAGACAATTAAAACATAATCACCAAAAATCCCCGCCGTCCATGCATCGCGAAATGACGACGAAGTTCCGGTTTTCCAATAATGATTTATATTGCTGTGTTGCACCCGTGCAAATGGTGTATTGCGTTGCGGTGTTGCCTGATGCCCCAGCATGTCCAGCGTGATGAAAAATGCTTCGGGCGAAAGTAATTGCGCACCATCACCGGGGCTGTGGTCCAATTGCGTACGAATATTATAATGCATCCCCAGGTTGGCCATTGTTGCATAAATCTGGGCCAGTTCCCACATGGATACTTCGGCACCCCCCAGTGCGATTGATATTCCGTAGTAATCAGGCGAACGCAGATTTTCAACACCGATTTCGTTCAGCAATTTATAAAAATTTCCAATTCCGATTTGTTTAACCAAATTAATTGCCGGAATATTTCGCGAATGGGTCAGGGCATCGCGTGCCAAAACCGGACCGTAAAATTCATTGTCTGCGTTTTCGGGGGCATATACGCCAAAGTTAATTTTGGCATCCTTTAATAATGTCATAGCGTGAATATAACCGCGGTCCACGGCCGATGCGTATATCAGGGGTTTTAACGTGGAACCCGGGCTGCGTCGTGCACGAACACCATCGTTTTCGCCGTAAATTGATTTATCAAAATAATCCACAGACCCAATATATGCAACTGTGTCCATTGTTTTATAATTTACCAAAACCGCTGCGGCATTTGTAATGCCGTGCGATTTGCGACGCGAAATTTCATTTCGCAATGATTTTTCCAAACGTCGTTGCAGGTTCATATTTATTGTGGTTTTTATTTGACTGGGACGCGGGCCAATATCCGACCAATAATTATTTTGACGTGAATTCAAACTGTTAATAAAATGCGGCGCATCAAAGGGCAGGCTGCGCAATGACCGAACCGCCAATGGCATATCGGCCAACGTTGCCAATTTTTCATCGCCCGGGAAACGCGCAATCCACCGGCGCACCAAATCCCCACGCATATTCATAATATTGTTTATCCCGGTGGTTGTATTCAGCCCACGCTTGGTTGGATTTTGCGGAATTGTTGCCAGGGTTATTGCCTCTATCTTGCCCAGGTCAGATGCATTCTTGTTAAAATAAATAACAGATGCGGCGCCAATGCTTTCGATGTTGCCACCATATGGTGCCAGGTTAAGATATGCTTCCAGGATTTCATGTTTGGAATAAAATGCGTTTATGTAAATTGCCGCGGCAATTTGTTTCAGTTTACCACCGGGCCGCCTGGTGTCCAGGTCGTATTTTATACGTGCAACCTGCATCGTAATTGTGGATGCGCCGGCGGGACGTTTATCGCCCCGCAGATAATTTTTTGTGGCCGTAAATAAAGAAATTGGGTTAATGCCGGGATGATAATAAAAATATTTATCTTCGTATAAAATGGTTGCCTGTTGAACGTATGGGCTGATTTCTTTCAGTGGTGTAAACAGACGATATTTTTCATCCGCCGTTAACGTTATTCGCATTAAATTTCCATTCCGGTCATAGTATGCGCGGGAAAAATGAACATCATCCAACAACGCAGGGATGAAAAATATTCGTGTTATAAAATATATCAGTACAATCGCGCCAACAATGCAAAATAAAATCCGGTGGCGGTTTATCAATGCCGCCACGGATGATACGTGTTTACCAAGAATTTTGTTCTTATTTTTCCGCGTCATTATAAACCGTAAATGTTCCCGTTTCGCCGGTTGCATTTATTTGCGGGTTGTACAGGTTTAATGCCTGGATTGCCGGTATCGCAAAGGTTCCCGCCGCGCCCAATTGCGCGTTGTATGTAAATGTTTGTTCTGTGCGGGAAAAATCGCTGAATATTACAATGCGGTCTTCGCGAACCTGATAAAATTCGGGGTCGCCTGTTATTGATGCGGTGTCCGGGATAAAACCGCCCGGCATCATATCAATAATCGCGCCATTTTGAACATAATTTGTTTCACCGCGCGTACGGACAAATATTTTTACCGTGATTGTATCACCAACCTTGCCCGATGTGATGCGATTGCCATTTATGTCGTAATAATGGCGAATAATTTCAATGCCGTTGGACGCAGTATGCGATTCGGTTGGATAACCCTGTTGCATTAATGTGTAAAACAGTGATGATTGCGAAGTGCATTTCGGACATTGTACTGTCAATTTTTTTGCCGTCGCCTGAATGTCAGCCGAATATTGACCGTCGCGAACATTCCCAGAAATCGGTGCGCCATCGGCCAAGATAGATAATTCGCTTAAATCATTATCTGATACCGCTGCACGCCCGCCCAGGCCCATTATCACCGCCGCAGATGTGAACGACGAGTATTCTCCGCCATTTATATATGACATGATAACGGTGTCTGCACCCGGTAAAACACCGTGGAAATACCGGTTCATCAAATAATAATATATTGCATTGTTTGCGACATTATTATTTAAATCAGAAATGTATTGGAATTTGTCATTTTCTGATAATTTAAACTTATTAATCAATCGGTCTGCTTTTTCATCTTGTTTCAACATCTTGTAAGATGCGGCGATATATGCACCCGACAGGCCAGATTCCCAATTTTTCATATTTTTGTTTGCGTATTCTTCAAATATGTCGATATAACTGGTACTGACATATCCGTTTTGGGTAATAACATAAATTGCATAAGCGGCGGAATTTGCATATGCATTATCCGTAATGGTATTGCCCGCGAAATCACGCAGGTAATCAACCGCACGCCCCAGCATATCTTTGGATACATTAAATCCATTTTCCTGGGCCAGTGTTAAAAACTGGACCACATATGATGTCAGATACGCCGTATTTGCATTTGCGCCATTATCGCGACCCATTGCGCCACCGGTCCATAAATTAAATGAACCATCGTCATTTTGGCGATTTTTTAATTGTTGTAATGTTGCGTCAACAATGTGGGCGGATTTATCAAATGTTGTTCCCAAAACCGCGTCATTTGGTGCCAAAACATATGGCAATGTGCGCGACACAATTTGTTCCGTGCATGGGAAATCATAATGCGCCAGGTATTCAAACAATGGTCGTATTAATGCAGATGCATTGGCGGACACAAACAATTGGCGAACCGCATCCTGGGCATACATATCTGTTTGAAAATTCGTAATATTTTCAGATTTGGAATTCAGCAACCCGGTACGAATTTTTGTTGTGTATGTTGTTGTTGGGCGAATAGACATTGTTGTTGTGTTTTCGCGCTGCGCAATTATTTTATTATTTTTATCTAATAATTTGGCGGTAATCACAATTTCTGCGTTGCCCGGCGCATTCCCGGCCGCCGCACCAAAGGTTAATAATTTTTCCGCGCTGCGATTTAAATCAAATTCCGCCGTTGTTGTCCCGATCAGCGTTATATTGTCCGTCGCGCGAACGGATACAATTGCGCGCGTCGCATCATCATTATCCGTCAGATTTGTAATAACCGTATTTATGTTAAATGTATCGCCCGGCGCCGTCATCAATGGTGCCGTTGTTGATATGACAACCGGTGATTGGATTTTAACATTTGTATCGGCCGCGCCGACCGCATAATCATTTGCGGCAACCGCAAATACAGATATGTCCCCATTAAAATATTGCGGGATATCAAATGTAATTTTTTCGCGCACGCCGGCCGTCGTTGTAATTGGCCCGACAAAGAACGCCACCGGTGGCTGGGTTCGGCGACCAAACGGATTGTTTAATATTTGATTAACATCACCGCTGCCGCCATCAAAATCGCCACCGCCGGTCTTGGCAAATTCGTGCAGGATTTTATATTCCGGCAATAACAATGACAGTATCTGAAACGTATCAACCTGTAATGCGGATTTTTTAAAGAAATGTGCCAATGGATTTGGAATCTGATATTTGGCGACCTGTAAAATACCGGTGTTTACGGCAAATAACATCAAACGGGCAGGTTGGTTTGTTTCGTATTCTACGGTCAATTTATCATCGCGAACAATTTTTGGCGCAGACAGTTTAACACCAATTTTATGTGAACCGATGTTCGTCGCAAATGGCGCAACGGCATATGCGTATGGTGTTGTGAATATGTCGCGACTGGATAAATCACGAACAAAAGAAACATTTACATAACCGGTTCCCGAAAATCCGTCGGGCACAGTAATGTGTTGAATTGACGATGTTTTATCCGTCTGAAACCAACGATATGCGTAAACGCGGTCGCGTTCAATTGTTATCAGACCCGATCCGGCATATGGCGCGGTTATATTTATTGCAATATCATCGCCGGGGGCATATTCGCCGGCATTTAATTTGATTTTCATTTCTGCCGGTGTATCTGTTTCCATGGCGACATTTTCAGATGCCGCAACAAAATATTTGACATTCATCAGAATCTTATCCGATGCATCCAGAATTTGCAGGAAATATGTTCCGCCATTTTTTGTATTTAAATTTATATCGCGACCGGAATTGGAAATATTAATCTTTTCCTGGGATATAACTTTGTCGCGGGTAACGGTCTGGTATTTATAATAATCATTATAATCTTTGACCAAACTGGTCAGGTTTTCACGCTTTACCAACCGCAAAGTTAAATCTGTGGCCGTGGTTTTTGTCCCTGTATGATCAACCGCAATAACGTTTATGGAACGGTCCGCATCGCGATTAATATATCCCAAATCAGATTTTGCGCGATATCCAATCAGATATTTTGCATCTGATGCGCGGGTGGTGATGTTGGTTTGAACGCTGCGTCCACTGTCGCCTTCATATCCCCGAATATTCAGTGATAACATATATGTACCCGCTGGAATTGTGCGGTTAAAATTGATGTTTAATTTTGCAATGCCGTTGTCATCGGTGTTCACATCGGCCAGTTCCTGGGTAAATGTTTGACCGGTTCTAAACGTATTTTCCGCCAGGCCCGTGTCAGATATAAAATTATCCGCAAATATATAATCTGGGTATTCGGTAAATGTGAAATTAATCGGCCGCAGTGTTGCGCGCGCAGAAATTTTGCGATTTGTGGCGGGTGTGCCGAACAAATTGCGCAGTGATACAGATGCCTGTAAATTGTCAGGGGAAACCCAACCCGTGTCGTTCGCGCCAATAATATTTGCAGTGATTTTCAATGTATCGGCAACAAATTCTTCAACGCGGAATGTTGTGGTGCCCAACATATCCTGGGGTCTGTTCTTGGAATTCAGGGAATATACGTGGACACTGTAATCGCCCAATGTGGCCGATTCGGAAATCTGATATTTAATATCAAACATTCCATCGGATTTCAGCGAAAACGTTTTTTCCAAAACGCTGCGACCGCGCGGGTCAGAAATTTCAAATTTTACGGGAATCCCAGACAAAGATTTAAATGTTTTATCTTTGACGATGCCGCCGATAATTACACCTTCGCCGGGGCGATAAATACCACGATCTGAAAACAAAAATGCATTTAATGTATTTGAATCACTGGCATAAACACCGTCTATGGCAAATTTGGAATAATCTGTGCGTAAACTGTATGCATTATATGGAATAAATGAAACATCGTTTCCACGACGTGCAACAATGGCAACTGGTTCACGCGCATTTTTATATTCAGACCATGCCAATTTGGGAATGTCCGCGCGGCCTGTTGCGTTCGTGCGTCCGGTCCATACCGGATTACCATTGCGACCCAAAACAGATATTTCCGTGTCGCCGGCCGGCGTTCCGTCGGACAGACGTGCCACAAAAACAGATGACGTTTCGTCCAAATTTACCTTGCGAATAATTCCCATATCTGTCAGTAAAATTAAACGCTTGTCATTATAATTGGCGGCGGATTCAGATGCCCCGGTTTGAATGATAAATATTCCCGTTTTGTCATTGCCGGTTTTATCCAAATAATCACCCAAATCCACAGATGCATAATTTGTTCTTTTGATTGATGCATTGGCAAATGAAATGCGTTTTTGGAAAACAACCGACATATCATATACACCAAATGCCCATGATTTAAATTCAATATTGGGGGCAAAGACATTATATACCTGGGAAATCAAGTGATTGATTTCAGATGATTTTACTTTGTATAAATTCACATATGCCACATCTGCGCCACCACGTGCCATAATGCCCAATTTTTTATCGCCCGCCATGGACAGCAATGCGCCACTGCCTGCGATTTTTACGGTCCGTTCGGGGTATGGGACAGACAAAACGGATTGGGATGGGTTTTTCAATACAAAACCGCCGGATGATTTTATCCCATTGTTAATTGACACATAAATAAACCGGTCATTTTTGTCAGATACATCATATGAGAATGCGTATTGATAAACACCATTTGGATTAACAAAATCAACCGGTGTAATGGTCAGTTTTTTTGATTTTTTAATTAATTCAGGTGTGATTTCATCCGGCGCCCATTTGTGAATGCGATTGTCTTGTTTTTCATCCGCGTCCCGGAATTTTGGCAACAAATATGCATTCACCGCAGTGCCCCAGTCTGTGTTTGCCGCGGCGGCCGCGGTTGTGTTAATTAAAATTAACTGTTGAGCATTATTATCATTGTCATCGGCAACGGTTGTGTTAATTGATGCAACCTTGAATATATTATCAGCAGACGCGATTGTTGTATGCGCCGTTAATTTTTTTGTTTTGGAATTACCCTGGGATGCCGGGATACGGTTCAGTTTCAGACGTATAACCTGGGGGGTATCCGTGATTGCAACCGGCGCAGTTGTTATAAATACTGTGCGATTAAATCTGTCAAACTTTACATCAAAATCCAGTTTTTCATCGTCCAGTTTTACATTTATTTTGTCATTAAAATCGCGCGTGTCTATGGGATAGTTAAATGATATAACGGCAATGCCCATAACAGATTTTTTTGCAGATGGAACCGGATAAGTATTAAAACTGTCAATTTTTGCAACAATTGGTTCGGTGGTAAATGACACATCGCGCGAATCGATTTCTACGTCGGAATTAAACGCCGCAGAATTAATTTTCACAGTGAATTTTTTATCCGCCGGCCAATCTGATTCCGGGGTAAATGCAATGGCGTACGGACTGCGAATCGTCCATTTGCCACGTATAAATGGACTGATTTTTACGTTTTTCGCCAAATCAGCATCTGTCAGGTCCATTTTAAATGCGCCCTGATAAGGCCCGGATTTCCAATCGTATGAAATGACCAATGGTTGAATTGTGGATAATTCACGGGAATTGTTGACATCTGGAATATTATTGTCAGAAACAAACGACATGGCATTGCCGTCCACAAATGTCATTGCGCTGGGATTATTTGTCTGAACATTCAAAATGGTTTTGTCGGGTGCAGTCATTGTTGCGCGCCACCAAATTAATACACCCAATGCCACCAAGAATAGGCATGCCGTCCCAATTGCAATTTTTTTCCAGACGTGCATTTTGGTTTTTGTGGTCGCAACGCGTGAATTGGCGGCCCGCGATACGGCCCGGTTTTTGGTGGATTTGCCAGATTTTTGCGTCATAAAATTCCCTTTCCTTGATACAGATATCATAAAAAGCCGTACATAAAAATACAAGTTAATAATTAAATTTTTGTTCCTAGGGAATTTTTTTTATGACCATTTATAATAACGGGGAGCCCTTAGGTGGGGATTGGGAAGCATGTATTTGCCAGACCAAAAGGAGTGATGTTGTGATTTATGGCTATATACGTGTGTCAACTGACCACCAAACGACAGAAAACCAACGGTTTGAGATTCAAAAGTTTTGTGAAAAACAAGACTTGGTCATAGACTGCTGGATCGAAGAAACAATTTCTGCCACCAAAGACCTGAATAAACGTAAATTGGGACGGTTGATAAAACGTATTCAAAAGGATGATTTGATAATTGCGTCAGAATTATCGCGACTGGGGCGTAATTTATTGCAGATTATGAGTATACTGCATCATTGTATGAATATCGGCGCGAAAATTTGGACAATCAAGGACAATTATCGTTTGGGGTCGGATATAACCAGCAAAGTGTTGGCATTTGCATTTGGTCTGTCCGCGGAAATTGAAAGAAACCTGATTTCACAACGTACCAAAGAGGCCCTGGCGCGCGTAAAGTCCGAAGGCAAGCATATTGGCCGCCCCCACGGCAGTCGCAATGTATGCAAACTGGAAGGGCGTGAAAAATATATTTCCCAAAAATTAGAGGCCGGCAGCAGTCGCCATGAAATCGCACGACGTTTGCGGGTTCATCGTGATACGCTTAGCAAGTTTATAGAGGTTCGCAATATTGACCCAAACAAACCTGTTGCCCCAACGGTCGTAATTTAAAACCGAAATGTATGTTTGGCCATAATAAAGAATTCGTCTGTTCCATACGGATTGTCAATGAAACTGGCGGTTAAATATTTATATTTAACGGAATATTCAATTGCCGGTTTTGATGTCATGTCAATCTGATAATTATTGTATATGATTGTTCCGTCTGCTATGCGCCCCGCGGGCAGGCGTAAATTCATATTTCCCGAAATAATTGTTTCAGGGATTGCAACAGAAAATGTCCATTCCCCATATCGTGCGCCCACGGCAATGGACGCAGTATAAACATTTGAAAAAGATGTTATCATTGAATTGGGCGATGCCTTGGGGGCACCGAAACCAAACCGGGTGCGCTGGAATAATTCAAATTCGCCAACCTGAAAATCATTTTTGGTTCCGATGAAACTGACCAGGTTTTGTTTTTCACTTTGCAGGAATCCGTCCCCCAGAACAAAATCACTGCGTTTTAATCCAAATTCCATATTACCAATTGTTGCGGCGGATATTTCATCACCCCCACGCAGACGTTCAAAACCGCGTCCTGGATTTTTAATCGTTATATTGTCATTTAAATTTGCACTGAATGCGCGGCCGAATTGATCAAAGTATGCAAATTTTAACCCCGATGATTTAATATTATGACCAATTGTCCCCGATACGCGCGCAGTACGTAATGGTTGCATCATATTGTTGTCCAGTGGAACCAATGCTGCGCCAACCGGGCGTGTGGCACGTTCCAAATCCAACATTCCATGACCATATATTTCGTCCACCCCCGGCGCGCCCAAATCGCGTGCGGTGGCAAACAGTAATGCCGTTATTTCAGGCGATGTCATGTATGGGAATGCTTCGCGTATCACGGCAATGGCCGCCGATACGATTGGTGCGGCAAAACTGGTGCCACTGGCCAATGTTTTACCTGTATCCAGATTGGTTCCAGGGGCCGTAATGCAATAATCCTGGGTAATGCCGCAGGCGTTGCTGTAATCGGCCAGGGCACCGGTATCACTGTCCCAGGCCACAACATTAATAAAATGACCACGTAATTCAGGTACCACAATCGGCATCGCGGACAGTGCGCTGGATTGCGCTTTGTCATAATCGTTGCCGGCGGCCCAAACGAAAATTGCATCGTGCGATGTGGCGGCGTTGGCGATTTGGTTAACAAAGTTTTTATCTGTAATCGCAACCAACTGGGCGCGGGTGCGCAATTGGTTCGCGCGCATTTCTACGGACCAACTGGCATTATATATATTGGCCGTGCCCGCCGCGGCGATTTTGTTGCCAATTTCACCATAGGACAAGAATTTCATATTCTGGTCTGTGATTTTATACGATTTTACAACCGCATCCGGTGCCACGTTGCCGGATGCAAACGCTGCAACCGTCGCGCCATGCCATGTATCAGTACCGGCATCTAAAACTGCAATTTCAGAACCACGGCCGGTATAACCACGTGCCAGGGAATACGCCAAACGAATATCATTATATTGATTAATGTTGCGATTATATCCGGCGGTATTCATGGCATTTGCCAAACGAATGGAATCAACGTCGCCGCCAACCATATTATATGTCTGCATTGTGGGTTGAACATTTGGCGTGGTACCGGCCCCCCCGTTGGACCCGCCGGATGACCCACCCGCGGCAAACCCCAATGCGGCCGCAACACCGCCCAGCAAACCCGCACCGCCCAAAACCGGCATGGTTGCACCGGCAAAGAAACTGCACTTTTCAGGATGATTTTTGCGATATGCTTTGTTGCTGCAATCCGATGCGATTGCCTGGGACGCAATTGTCATGCCGCATAAAAAGATTGAAAAAATCCTACGTTCTAACTTCATACTTAAAATATAATACATAAAAAATATTTGTCAACCGCATTTGATAATTTTGTGTTTAAAATAATTTGCGGGTGTAAATGCCAATTTTTTCTTGATTTTTTGGGGCAGGTGGTCTATTATTCGGCTACGCGCGTTTCGCGTGAAGAACACAGTCGTTGGGCTTAACTTTCTGTCCAAATTGAAAATTTGGTTTTTTTACCCACGACAAGGATAACAACAGAAAAAGGATATTATCATGGCATTGCCAACATTTACTATGAAACAACTGATGGAATCCGGGGTGCATTTTGGGCATCATACACGCCGCTGGAACCCGTTAATGACACCGTACGTTTATGGTGTAAAAGATAAAATTCACATTATTAATTTGAATAAGACCGCACCGTTGTTGCATCGCGCATTGGTCGCACTGGAAGCCATCACGGCCGCCGGTGGCAAGGTTTTGTTTGTCGCGACTAAGCATCAGGCCAAAGATATCGTCAAAGATGCGGCTGAACGTTGCGGACAATTCTATGTAAACAATCGCTGGTTGGGTGGTATGTTGACCAACTGGACAACTGTTTCCCAGTCTATCCGTCGCCTGAAAAAAATGGAAAGCGACATTGAAAATGCAGAAAAATTGGGTCTGACCAAGAAAGAAGTTGGTGTTATGACCAAAGAAGTTGAAAAACTGCGTGGTATTTTCGGCGGTATTTTGGAAATGCATGGCACACCCCAGGCAATGGTTGTTATTGACGTTCCTCGTGAAATCAACGCGGTCCGCGAAGCGAAAAACCTGGACATTCCGACAATTGCGATTTGCGATACAAATGCAAATCCAGAAATTGTTGATTATCCGGTTCCGGGAAATGATGATTCTGCGCGTGCGACACAGTTGTATTGCGATTTGTTCGTAGATGCGATTTTGTCCGGTATTGAAAAACGCCTGGGTGGCGTTGCCGGCAAGAAAGTTGAATCTGACATGCTGGTGGTTGCCGAC
Organism: Pseudomonadota bacterium; assembly: GCA_023402015.1. Classification (GTDB taxonomy): domain Bacteria; phylum Pseudomonadota; class Alphaproteobacteria; order Rs-D84; family Rs-D84; genus Enterousia. Next base: position 13,777 of record JAEXCU010000017.1, read on the forward strand.
AATTACGAAGCAGAAATCAAAGAAAAAGAAGCCCGTGCAAAATCTAAAATGACCGAAGCCCGTGCAGAACGCCGCGGTAAATTGGCTGAAAAGGCGGATAAATAATCAATACAAAATATGGGAGAAAATACAATGGCAGAAATTACAGCAAAATTAATACAGCAACTGCGTGAAAAAACATCCGCGGGTATGATGGATTGTAAAAAAGCCTTGGCCGAAAACAATGGTGATATTGAGGCTGCTGCCGATTGGTTGCGCCAGAAAGGTATTGTCAAAGCGGCATCCAAGGCCGGTCGTGTTGCGGCATCTGGGTTGGTTACCGTTGTAAAATGCGACGACATGGGTTGTGTTGTTGAATTGAACGCGGAAACAGACTTTGTTGCAAAAAATGACAAATTCCAGAAATTGGTTGCCGACGTTGCCGCCAAAGCCGCGGAATTAAAGGGTGATTTTGAAGCAACAATGAACGCAGTCAAAGAAGACATTGCCGCAACAATTGCGACAATTGGTGAAAACATGAACCTGCGTCGTATTGCCAAGGTTTCTGGCGACCATATTTACACATACATCCACAATGCATTGGTTCCGGGCATGGGCCAGATTGGTGTTGCGGTTGCAATTAACGGTGATTCTGAAAAAATTGATGAAATAGGTTCCAAAATCGCAATGCATATTGCGGCGAACAAACCTGAATTCATGACAATTGCAGATGTTGACCCGGCGGCCGTTGAACGTGAAAAGAAAGTGTTCATTGAATCTGGTGCAACAAATGGTAAACCGGAACAGGTTGTTGAAAAAATGGTTAATGGCCGTATTCAGAAATACTATGCCGAAACCGTTCTGGAAGAACAGCCGTTCGTTATGGATCCGTCCAAAACTGTAAAACAGGTTATTGACGAAGCAGGTGGTAAATTGGCCGGCTTTGCATACTTTGTTTTGGGTGAAGGCATTGAAAAACGCGAAGACAACTTGGCCGACGAAGTGGCCAAAATGCTGGCGTAATTGCATGATGTTAAAATCCGGCCATTTGGCCGGATTTTTTATTAATTATGGAATGTATCGGGATATAAGATATGGATAAATATACTGTTAAATCCACCTTTACGGTTGCAAATCAATTAACACATGTAAATTTAACCGGGGCGCGTGGCGATTGTTCGGTGGTGTTGCCGATAAAATGGGCGCAGTATCTGATACCGGGAACGCGGTTTGATATTTTTGTTTCGCAATATACCGGTATGGATACGGCATATAAATTTAAAAATAATTTGTATTTCCCCCAGGGCGTATCTGTTGCACCGTGCGCACGCCGCATATTGTGTGGTATGCCAGGCGTGCGGGATTTCAGTTTGGAAAAAATGCGGTTTAAATATGCATTGCTGATGGCGTTGCAATCCAACGGGGTCAAACCCCAGATGTCGTGGGTAAATAATATTATGACGTTGGATCACATTAATAATCAGCGTTAAATATTTGCGCGTTATTTTTTAATTCAATGTTAAAAATAAATATGTTAATATGCAGATATGCATAAATTTATATTTGCATCTTATTATTATTACTATGGCCCACGCGCGGCCTGATATTACATATACTGTTTATAATTTTTATTGGTTTTATGATTTAACTTTGCTATTATTCAAAGCACAAGGAAAAATGTTATGCAAAATGAATTATTACATGAATTACAGGCACGTGGTTTTATAAATCAGGTTTCAAATATTGCGGGCCTGAATGACGCACTGAACGCTGGGAAAATTACCGCATATCTGGGGTCTGACCCAACCGGGGACAGTTTGCACGTTGGGCATTTGGTTCCCGTGATGATGATGCGTTGGTTGCAGAAATACGGACATCGGCCGTTGATGTTGGTTGGGGGTGCGACGGGGCGCATTGGTGATCCATCGGGTCGCGATTCCGGTCGCCCAATGATGAGCGAGGAAGTCCTGGCCAAAAATGTCGCGGGGTTAAAAAAGTCATACTCAAAATTTTTTAAATTTGGCGATGGTCCGTCGGACGCAATTGTTGTTGATAATTACGATTGGATGCGCGGATACAGTCATTTGGATTTCCTGCGGGATTTTGGTACTGATTTTACGGTGCCGCGTATGTTGTCCATGGAAAGCGTAAAGCGCCGTTTGGAAAACGGAATGACGTTTTTGGAATTTAATTACATGACGTTTCAGGCGGTGGATTTCCTGACACTGTACAAACAATATGATTGCATATTGCAAACATGTGGCGCAGATCAATGGGGCAATGCCATTATGGGAATTGAATTAATCCGCAAAAAACTGGGGAAAGAGGCATTTGTTTTATCCACATCCCTGATAACGGACAGTGCCGGAAACAAAATCGGAAAATCTGCCGGAAATGCAATTTGGGTGAACGAAGACAAGACATCGCCATATGAATACTATCAGTATTTCCGTAATACGCCCGATGATTTGGTTGATAAATTCTTGAAAATATTTACTGAAATTCCATTGCCGGAAATCGCGCGTTTATCTGCATTACAGGGTGCGGAATTAAACGAAGCCAAAAAGATTTTGGCCTTTGCGGCGACTGAAATCGCGCACGGAACGGATGCCGCGCGCGCCGCGGCCGATGCGGCGGCGGCATTGTTTGGTGGTGGGGCGTCATCTGAAAATATCCCCACGGCGGAACTGGAAATGATTGGTCCAATGGGCATTTTGGATTTCTTGGTCGCAATTGGCATGTTCCCGTCCAAGTCCGAGGCACGTCGTAATGTCCAACAGGGCGGCATTCAAATTGACGGCGTAAAAATAACAGATCCACAATCATCTGTTGCGCCGATGAATGAAATAATGGTTCAAAAGGGTAAAAAAACTTTTCTGCGTGTTGTGAAAAAGAACTGATGAAAAAAATATTGGCGGCATTTCTGTTGGCGGTGGTGGCAACCGGCAATGCGCCGGGCGCCACGGAATTGTCGCGTATTAATGCCCAGATTAAACAGACCGAACAACAAAATCAAAAACTGGAACAACAGGTTAAAACATCTGACCGTGATGTGGCACAAACCAAAAAGAAATTGGTGCGTGCCGCGGACCAGGTCAGCACCCTGGAAGAACAACGTGGCGCCGTGGCGCGTAAAATTGCAGAACTGGATGCGCAACGCGATAAACTGACCCGATCGTTGGAACAAAACCAGGCGCGGATAGAAGATGCCGCGGCCAGTATTTTATTTGTGGCATCACACCCCAGTTTTGATTCAGAAAACATGCGGGAATATGTTTTGACATCCGCCGTATTGTCGGGTGCCGCAGAACGTTTTGACCAAGATATCCAGGATGCAAATGCAAAAATACTGGAACTGGCAGAAATTCGTGAACAGCGCGCGGTTGAAAAAGAAAAACTGGATCGTACGGCAAAAAAATATGCGGATGAAAAGACACAATTAGACAAATTATTGCGCACGCGCGCGGCCCAAAATGAAAAATTAAAAAATGAACAACAGGCATTAAAAAAGAAATTGCGCGATTTGTCGGCGCGCGCCAAAAGTATTTCTGAATTATCCGCCGGCGTGGGGAGTTCACAAATGTCCGATGATGCACGTTTTTCAAGACGGAAATTAAATCAGCCTGTGCGCGGTCGTGTTGTTGTGCGATTCGCTGAAAAAACGGCATTGGGTTTGAAATCCGATGGGTGGCGAATCCGTACGCGCGGAAATGCATTGGTTATGGCGCCCGCCGACGGACAGGTAAAATTTGCAGACAGTTTCAAAGGTTTTGGCAAGGTTGTAATCATGTCGCATAAAAATGGATATAACACCGTAATGACAAATTTGGGTGATATTGATGTCATGTTGGGCCAGGATGTATTGGCCGGCGAACCAATCGGCAGAATGAACCCGGACAAGCCGGAAATGTATCTGGAAGTGCGCCGTGGCGATAAAGCGGTTGACCCGGCCCGATTATTCAAAGAAGATAATTAAAAACACGTTGACTAAATAATCTGAAACCCATATAATACATGGCATAAAGATATAAAAATACATGCCTAATCCAAACGGCCGTTTGGATTAGGTATTTTTTCTATGGAAAAATCCCTGATTCCTGCATGTTTTATTTTTGATTTTCCGCCT
>JAEXCU010000014.1 GCA_023402015.1 Pseudomonadota bacterium
CAATTATACCATGCCACCGGGTTGTGCGCAGCGACGGGAAACTGGGCGGATATTCGGCACCCGGGGGTGTTGCTGAAAAGCGGCGGCTATTGGAATGCGAAGCAGGTAATTGCGAACACATTTAACAACCTGGCTGCTGCATCCGCGATTTTCCAGATATTTCACCAGTGCATTCGCATAATTATAACTGCATGCCCATTTTATCCACCCACGCGCAGATGACAATTGCCCCAGTGCCCGATTGGACAAATCGTTATGCACGGCCAGGTTAACAATACGCTGGCGAATTTTTCGCACACTGCGGCGCCGCAATAATATGTATCCGGGGAAATGACGATATCCAATATAATCCACGCCCAACCGTGTTGGTCGCACGACGCATTTTGAAAACGTTAACCCCAAATCATCATACAAAAAAGCGGCCAGTTTCCCGGCCGCACAGCGCAACTGATGCGTATCATTTCCAAACAGACAGAAATCATCGCAATATCGTATATATGGTCGCCAGCGCAATTGTTGCTTAACAAACCGGTCCAGTTCATGCAGATAAACGTTGCCCAACCATTGACTGGTCAGATTTCCAATTGGTATATTTTTTTCGCCACCCACAGACCAAACAATTTCTGACAATAATTCCAGAATTTTTTTATCTGTGATTTTATGGGCAACAATTTCCATCATGCGCCGATGACTGATGTTAGGATAAAATTTTCGTATATCGCATTGCAAAACGTATTTATTTTGCCGCAACATTTGCATCACCCGTCGTGATGCGTCATGCAATCCACGCCCCGGAATGCATGCATAAGAATCGCGAATAAACATTTTATGCCAAATCGGCCCCAGAACATTTATTAATGCATGATGAACAATGTGATCAGGATACAGCGGCAACACGTAAATGTATCTTTCTTTGGGTTCGTAAATTTTTATAATTTTGTATTGGGATGTTTTGAATTTTCCAGACGCCACCATTTCACGCAACTGGGCCAGTTTTTCACTGCGATGTGCCAGGAAACGGTTAATATCTTTTTTGGATTTCTTTCCGCGCACGGCCTTTTTGGCAGCCAAGTCAAAATTTTCTGGCGAAATAAATTCTTGCCATAAATGGCGATAAGTTTTCATTTTACAACCATTGCGTCATTGGTCATTGGCTATCGCGGGATAAAAAATATATTTGTCGTATATTTTTTGTAATGTCCCGGGAATAAACCCCAGGATGTGAGGATTACGAATAGCCAATGACCAATGACGGGGTCTATGCTACGAGATTAACTAAGCGGGCAAATTTCTGTAAATTCATAACTGCCTGCGGTGTCGGTGTATGCGGTTGCGGTCGGCGCGTACATCATGCATGTTCCGGACGGACTGGTGGCCAGACATGTTGACGCGGCACCCACACTGGTGGTGCCAGACGGACACGAACCATTTGCAATGGTCAGATACGGTTCATCCACCGCAACAAAACCACTGGGGCACGATGTCGCAGGCGCGGCGGCATATGCACCACCGGCAACAAACAAAGATACAATGACAATTAACGGTTTCATATTTTCACCCTTGGATTTATGAAAAAGAATAATATCTGTCTATTTTTACAATCGTCCCGCGGAATGGGATATTGTCTTTGGCGGCCTGGATTTGATCTGACAAAACGCAACTGCCGGTGAATACGACACATGCATCGCCATCAATTACGAATTGCAATTGCAGGCAATCTGTGCCATCGCGTTTTTTGGACTTAGAAATTCTGAAATCGGTAATGATTATTTCGCGGTTCAGTATTTCGTCCAGGCGTTTTTTCTTGCCGGGCATTGGCAATTTATCCTTGGCAAAATGTGAAAACCGTGGGCAATCATTTCCGCACAGGTTATTTATTTCGTCCAATGTCATATCTACATTCTCTTGTTTATCCCCGGGTTGGGGATTAATTGAACGCCCCGGGCGTTCTGCCACGAATGGAAACCAAACGGGCTACTGACCCAGGCGTTCCCTGCTCTATGTATTCTTATGACCGTATTGCGGTCAAAAAGGTCGCGCCGCCCCGCCTTTGATAACAGGCATAAAACAGATGTTTTCATCTGAAAAGTGCGCTTTGCACTTTGTCCCGCAGGTTGGCAAAACTTTATCCTTAACTGATACCTGCCCAAGGAGCCGAGCCCCGAGAACAACGCGGACCGGAAATCGGCATTGTTCTGGACGTTGTTCGCACAGTTGTTCGCGCAATTGTTCGCGCAATTACCCGCGGAACCGTTGTCGTTGTTGAACACCCACGACGACACGGCCCACACAACCGGCGACGACTGCATACGGCGATGCAACCTATTCCCGATTTTGGTCGGGAACCTGATTTGTTATCAGTGCATCATTGTCATCGCGAAGGTTGTCAGCCCTGTGGCAATCCATTCTTTCTTGTCATTGCGAGCCACGATAGTGGCGTGGCAATCCAGTTGATGTTTAATTATCCTTATTACTGGATCGCCACGCTGCGCTCGCGATGACAATGATGTACTGATAACGTTAACTGATACCTCTTTTTTAATTTACCCCGGTTGCCCTGGGGGCGGAGTATCCGCCCCCAGAACCCCCACCTGTTTATCGGCGTATGCCCGTCAGGCATACGCATTTACGCATAAATCAATCGCCGAGCAACGAGAACAACGCGGACCGGAAATCGGCAAGGATCTGGACGAAGTACGCACAGTAGTACGCGCAACGGTTCGCGCAATCACCCGCGGAACCGGCGTCGTCGTGGTTGAACACCCACGACGACACGGCAGGACTGGTCATTTTACACCAGCAATATTTGTTATCATCACTGGTTGAACTGGTGGTTATACTGTCGGACTTTGTGCCAACACTGCTGCCATTCTGGGATGAACAACCTGCAATCCCCGATATGGCGACACTGGTGCTGCCCGTGGTGCAGTTGGCCGACCAGTCCAATTTCCCCGCCGCAGGCGACGATGTGCATGTTGTAGACGATGTCAGGGCCACACACTTGGTCGCCGCCTGGGCGACCGCAATTATCGCAATGCCACACGTCGCAAATGCCAAAATACGAAATATTTTCATTCCCACATTCCTTTCTTTGTCATTCAGATGCAGATAAATGATTCGGAATATTCTCCCAAACGCCCTGCCAACCTAAACGGTGGTTTATTTTATGCATCTTGTTGAAATTATTTTAGCCCAATTTCCGCACCTTCGTCAATTGGAAAATATGCCGTTTCAAAATGACCGTTTAGATTAGCACGGTGTTTTTCGCAATTTTCCCCAGATTTACGCGGCTTTCAGACCTTTGGATTCGGCAAGGAATCAATCCCGATTTGTGATTGTTTTCAATGGGTGATTTATACATTTTTGTCATTCCTGCGCCGGGCCCCACGCAAATAAAATTTGCGTGGGTGGACAAGGCAGGAACGGGGCTATAAAATTTCTTCATCTCAGTAATCCAATATTATATGCATAAAAGAATTCAAAAGACCTTATTCCTGCCTACGCAGGAATGACAAAAGTAAGAAGTCGTATCATGTTTCACGTATTACGTATCACGAAAAAACCCGCCAAATGGCGGGATTTTTTATAACTGAATAAACCAATTGGGATTTTGGGATAACTGCCCGATACCATCATCCAATGTTTTACGATATTCCAAGAATTTTTTCTTGTCATTCGCACCCAAATTACTGATTGCCGGTAATTTTACCGTCATGGGATTTACATGTTTGCCATTTTTAATGATTTCATAATGCAAATGCGGACCGGTGGACAATCCGGTGGAACCAACGTAGCCAATCGTCTGGCCCTGGCGTACGGTGGTGCCGACATTTACACCCTTGGCAAAGCGCGACATATGCGCATACAATGTTTCATATGATCCATTGTGGCGAATTTTTATATAATTCCCGTGTCCACTGTTGTATCCACGTGCAACCACACGGCCGGCGCCAGCGGACGGAATTGGTGTGCCGGTGGATGCGCGGAAATCAACGCCTTTGTGGGCGCGCGTAAATCCCAATACGGGGTGTTTACGACGACCGGAAAAACTGCTGGTGATTTTGGCGTTATTTATCGGCGTGCGTTTCAAAGATTTAATCGCGCCATTGCCGTCTTCGTCATAATAGCCGGTTGTGCCGTCGGATTTGCGAAAACGATACATTTTTACGTTCCCACGCAATGCCTGGAACTGAACGGCCAGAACGCGACCATTGTCAACCTTTTGCCCGTCGCAAAAGTTTTCTTCGTATAACACTGAAAATTTCTGGCCGGCACGAACATCACGTTCAAAGTCCATTTCAAACGCCAACAAATCATAAACATCGGCCAATATGGCGGCCGGTATTCCTGCACGACTGCCCGCCAGGAAAAAACTGTCCCCGTCCAGAATTTCGCCATTTTTGTAAACGGCACGTGTATCACGCTGGATATCAACGGTTTTACATTGCCATGTGCCATCGGCATCACCCAATACCTCTATCCGGCGCCATGGGGACGGAATAATTACAATTTTGGTTACGGGTGCATCATCGGACGCACGGACAAATTCAATCTTGTCTGATTTGGCCCGCAAAGTTGAAATGCCGGCATCTGATTTTAAAATTTTGGCAATTGTGGCAACGTCGTTATTACCCAATCCCTGTTTAGATAATAATCCAGACAGCGTATCGCCCGATGCAACAACAACGGTTGTTCGGTATTCGTCATTTGCAACCACAGACGACCGCGTTGCGCCATGGCGAAACACAACAATAATCGCCGCCAATGCAATTAAAATGGCCAGCACCATTACAAATCGTGCCAGGTTATTTGGGGTCAGAATATCTTTTGCTTTTTTCATAAGCCCGATTATAATTGGTTTATGAAAATAAATCAAGCGTTCACAATTCTGTCCGATGCCGGTGGCGTCCGCGCAGCCAGAATTATTACCGAAAACACAAAAAATATGACACGATTCCGCGTTTGGCGCATGGCGCGTCAATTGCGTCGTGGTGTTCCGGTTGCGAAAATAATTCATCAAAAATGGTTTTATGGCCTGAAATTTTATACGAATAAATATACCCTGGACCCGCGACCAGATACAGAAACACTGGTATCTGCGGTTATTTCTGATTGTGGGACAAATATGGCGACCCCACGTATTTTGGATCTGGGCACCGGCACAGGATGCATCATTGCGGCATTGGTAAAAAACATTCATGGCGCAACCGGCGCGGCGGTTGACCGTTCTTGGCGCGCAGTCTGCATTGCACGAAAAAACATGCGTTTATTGGGCATTTCTGACCGGGTTGCGGTGCGGCGCGGCGATTTTAATAATCCGCGTTTGGCAGGCACGAAAAAATACGACATTATTGTTTCAAATCCCCCGTACATCGCCCCGGGCGATGACCGCGTTGACGATGGCGCACGACACGACCCAAAAATGGCACTGTATGCATCAAATGACGGATTGGCCGCATATTACGAAATTGCGAAAAACGCAAAACATTGGATAAAGCCGGGTGGAAAAATATATTTGGAAATTGGCGACGGCCAGGCCGCGGTTGTTCGCCGCATATTTACCCGTATGGGTTGGAAATTTAATCGTACCGAAATTGATTTGGGTGGTATTGTTCGGGTTTTGGTCTTTAATTAATTATCCCCGTCGCAATGACATTTGCATCCGTCATGCGCGCCACCACAACAATGATGCGGCCCGTCATGATGTTTGCCGCAACAATCCCCGTTTCCATGATTACCACAGCAACTGCCATGGCCATGTCCGCAACAGCAATGTTCCATTGGTTTGAAATATGGGTTTTGTGTCTTTAATAATCCGATTGTTGAATCCACCCCGTGGCCATGCACAACATATGTTTCATCTGGTAAATTTAAATCGTACAGCCGCGCAATGGATGCGCGCAGCGCGTCCGCATCCGCACCCGGAAAATCATATCGGCCAACACTGTCGCGGAATAATGTATCGCCGGTCAGTAAAATTCCAAAATCTGGGAACAAATATGCCATGCCACCGGCAGAATGACCCGGGGTTGCGATTGCCGTCATATTTACGCCGGGCAATATTTCCGTTTCGCCCGCCACGACATCTGTGGCCCGGCGATAATTATCCGGGATATGCGGCATTTCAAAAAAATCCAACAGTGGATTTCCCCACAGCACCAAATCATTATCGCCAGAATTCATGTACCATGGCACATTATATTTTTCCGCCAATTCCGGCGCGGCCGAAATATGGTCGGTATGCCCGTGTGTCGCGTAAATTGCGCGCAGGTTTAAATGACGGTCATTTAACAATTTTTCCCAATCCGCCGCGCGCCCCCATGGGTCAAAGATAACCGCCGCATCACCCACAGACACCAACAATGAATTGGTATTTTCCGGTGGCATGTGCAAGATTTCAAATTTTGGTTCGTTATTTTGCATCTGATTTGGCCTTTTTGGTCCGGATGGTTTTTACAGTTTTGGTTGCATTTGGCGCCTTTTTCGCGGCCGTTTTTGCGGTCTTTTTCTCGCCAGTTTTTGTTGCCTGTTTGTGCGTCGTGCCCAAAACAATTTCTTTGATTTCTTCGCCCGTCAGGGTTTCGCGCGCCAACAATTCTTCGGCCAATTTTTGAACTGTGTCGCGATTCTTCATCAACAATTTGGTTGCATCTGCATGCGCCGCATCCAACCATTCGCGGATTTCGCCGTCAACAATTTCCGCTGTTTTTTCAGATGCATTTTCCAATGGCCCACGTGAACCAAATGTTCCAACCTGATTCACAGCGACCATTCCGATTTTTGGCGACAGACCCGCCGTCGTTATGGAATACCGCGCCAGACGCGTCGCCATGGCAATATCGCTTTCTGCGCCGGTGGTGATTTTGTCCGTGCCAAAGAAAACTTCTTCGGCACTGCGTCCCGCCAATGCAACGGATAGTTGTGCGCGAACCTCGGCAATGGTCATGGATACCTTTTCATCAATCGGCAAATGCTGAACCATACCCAGGGCACGGCCACGCGGAATAATTGTCGCCTTGTGAATTGGGTCAATTACATCTGAATAAACAATGCTGATGAATGCATGGCCGGCCTCGTGATAGGCGGTCAGTTTTTTATCTTCTGCGCGCATTTTGCGAACCTTGCGCGGGCCCATCAGGATTTTATCCCGGGCCTCTTCTACATCCACTGCGCCGATTTCGGCACGACCACCACGGACTGCGTGCAGGGCCGCCTCGTTCAACAGATTTTCCAAATCTGCGCCGGAAAATCCGGTTGTGCCACGTGCCAAATCCTGCATGTTTACATCACCTGCCACCTTGATATTTTTGGAATATAAATCCAAAATTTCACGGCGGCCCGCCATATCCGGTAATTCAATATATACCTGGCGGTCAAAGCGTCCCGGGCGCAATAATGCCGGATCCAACATATCTGGACGATTGGTCGCACCAATGACGATAATGCCGGTATCATTTGAAAAACCGTCCATTTCAATCAACAACTGATTCAGTGTTTGTTCGCGGTCTTGGTCATTATATGAATGCGTACTGCGACGTTGACCAATGGCATCAATTTCATCAATAAACAAAATGCATGGTGTGTTGCGTTTTGCCATTTCAAAAATTTCTTTGATTTTGGCAACGCCCAGTCCGACGATTATACCAGAAAAATCACTGCCCGATGCGGCAAAGAATGGAACATTCGCCTCGCCAGCGATGGCGCGCGCCAGCAATGTTTTACCCGTTCCCGGTTCGCCAGACAACAACACGCCGCGCGGAACGCGTGCACCAACGGCGCGGAACTTTTCTTTGTTTTTCAAAAAGTCCACAATTTCCATTAATTCTTGTTTTTCAGAATCAATGCCCGCGACATCTTTGAATGTCGTCTTGGTTTTACCGGTTGTAATTTTTGTTGGATTTTGGCCGACCAAACTGCGACCAATTCCGCCGGCGCCCCCACGCAGGCCGCGGAAAATCCACCATATAAAGAACAATCCCATTAAAATCGGAACCCATGTCCCCAGGTATTCCGTCCATGATTTTGATGTATCAATTGAAACAGATGCACCGGAATCGGCAATTTTTGTCAGTAATTCTGGGTCATATGTAATTGTTGCGTTATAACGCGTGCCGTCTTTTAACACACCGGATGCATCATTACCGCGAATGTTCATCGTCTGGATATCGTCCGCGCGACGCAACACATCGGAAAACGACAATTCAACCGGTGCGCCGGCGGCAACCTGGCCATTTGGCATTATTTGCGGCACATTGCCATCACGCCAAAATGAAATCAGCCCCATCAATAAAAACAGCAATGCAAACACGGCAACAAAGCCAAATGCACCGTCGCGTTTTTTGTTAAATATCTTTTTTTTCTTTTTTTCCATTTCTTTTCCTAAAACTTGTTTTGGCACCTTCGGGAACGATTAAGATTTGTCCGTGCAAACGACGAATGGTGCAGTGCCCCAGGGTAAATTTGCAATCGGCATGCAATTTACTTAGTGCATTATGCAACGAATTCAAGCGTGGCTGATAATCATTCCCCCCAATGATTTGAATCAAAGTGCCTAAAAACTTTAATCTAATTTCTGGCGCCTGGTCAAATAGAAAAGAATCAAAAAATAACGCATAATCTTTATTTAATACTTGCGCCACCAATTCCGCCACGTTGCCGTCCATTGCATCACGCGCACGGCCCAAATTTCCAATCGCCAACAAAATCCGATCGTCAGAAATTCCCAACTTTTCACCCAGCAAATGACGATTTTTACGAATGCGCACGCGTGTGTAATGCGGGTCGTCGTTCATTTCATCCATAAAATATTTAATATTATTGTCATCACAATATTGTTTTAATTCACGACGATAAATATTTAATAATGGTCGTACGATTTTAACCCCGTCGCGATATGAAATTGGTCGCATCGCGGCCAGACCGGCCAGGCCACTGCCCCGCCCCAGATTCATCAAAAATGTTTCAATTTGGTCGTCCGCCTGGTGCGCAACCAGCAATGCCGTGATGTTTTCTGCGCGGCAAAAATCCGTCATAAATTTATATCGGGCGGTGCGGGCCGCGGCCTCTAATCCAGATGTGGGTTTATCATCATTCCAATAAAAAATTTTACACGGAACATTTAATTGGGCACATAATGATTCAACATATTTGGTTTCTATTTCCGCCGCTGCACGCAGGCCGTGATTTACATGCAATGCAACAATGTCCATTTTTAACGCTGCCAACCAACACAACAGACACACAGAATCCACCCCGCCACTGACCGCAACGGCCAGTTTTTGGTCGTGAAAACTGTGCATAAAATCCGCAAACTTTTTATTCATAACGGGTACATTTTATGCTATAATTCGCAAAAATAAAGGAAAAAGAAAAATGGCAGGAAAGTTGAAATCTGTGGCGGTTTATTGCGGTCATCAATATGGCAATGACCCACAATTTGCAGCAGATGCGGCAAAAATTGGCGCAATGTTGGCAAAAAACAATATCCGCGTCGTCTTTGGCGGGGGAAATGTCGGATTAATGGGCACCGTCGCAAACGCGGCATTGGAAAATGGCGGATATGTTGCCGGAATAACCACGCACGATGTTATGGCCAAACAGGAACCATTGCATGACAATCTGAATCACTTTGAAATTGTGGATGGCGTTAACGAACGCAAACAGCGAATGTTTGATATGTCAGATGGATTTGTCATTTTGCCCGGCGGCACAGGGACATTAAATGAACTGACCGATATTATGACGATGCAACAAATTGGTGAAACGAACAAACCGTTGTTTTTTATGAACACATTGCATTTCTGGGCACCGTTTTCGCGTCTGTTGATACACATGAAAAACTGTGGATTCTTTGTTCGCCCCCAGGATTATAATATGCACGGTGCGACGACACCCGAAGAATTGATTGAAAAAATCCTGAATTATTAAAACTGAATTACTTTATCGCGGGCGGTGGCACCGCGAATTATTTGTATGCTGGTTTTCGGAACATTAAAATGCCGGGCCAGCATTTTTATTACCGCCGCATTTGCATCGCCATCGGTCGGCGCCGCAGTCGTATGCACGCGCAGATTGCCGTTTTCATCCGTTGTTATTTTATTCTGGCGTGCACGCGGTATTACGCGAATATTAAAAGTCTGTTTTGAATTTGTCATCACTCATTATATGCAAATGGAAATGAAATACGCTTTGGCCGGCCGGCGCACCGGTATTGGCGACCGTTCGGAATCCGCCGTTCAGGCCCAACGTATCAACCGTTTTACGTACGGCATTCCAAAATCCGGCCTGTAATTGCGCGGGGGCATTGGCGGTAAAATCGTAAATGTCTGTATAATCACCCTTGGGGATAACCAAAACATGTATTTTGGCACGCGGGGCAATATTTTGAAATGCCAGTGCAAATTCATCTTCGTAAATTTTCTGGGACGGCATTTCACCACGGATTATTTTTGCAAAAACATTTTCTGAATCATACATATTTATTCCCCTTGTTTGTCGGATTTTAGAATATTACACTGAATTTATAAAATCAAGTCTTGAAATGGCATCGCGCCGCACTATATTTTTTGCATCAAGCAACAAGGAGAAGACCAACATGTTAAAACCATTACATAATTATGTTCTGTTGGAACGCATCGAAGAAGAAAACAAAACCGCCGGTGGAATTATCATTCCCGACAATGCCAAGGAAAAACCATCCCGTGGCCGTGTAATCGCGGTGGGCGACGGTGCATATGACGGCGACGAACGTATTCCGATGACAGTCCGCGAAAAAGACATTGTTTTGTTTGCCAAATGGGCTTCATCTGCGAACGAAGTCAAAATTGACGGCAAAGATTACGTTCTGATTAAAGAAACAGATATTTTGGGAATATTAAAATAATAATTAATAAGAAAGGAATAAATTATGGCAAAGGAAATCGTATTTGATACAGATAAACTGGCGGCCGGGGTTGATAAACTGGCCAATGCCGTAAAAATCACCATGGGCCCCAAGGGTCGCACCGTTGTAATTGAAAAATCATATGGCGCGCCGATTGCCACCAAGGACGGCGTTACCGTTGCCAAGGCGGTATCACTGAAAGACCCCCAGGAAAATATTGGTGCACGCATGGTTCAAGAAGTTGCCAAAAAGGCCGGCGATGACGCAGGCGACGGAACAACAACCGCAACCGTATTGGCACAAAAAATTATCCGCGAAGGTCGCCGCGTTATTGCCGCCGGCATGAATCCAATGGATGTCAAACGCGGTATTGATATGGCCGTTTCCGCGGTTGTGGGCGATATTGAAAAACATGCCCGCCCCGTCAAGGACAGCGGTGAAATTGCCCAGGTTGCAACAATTTCTGCGAATTCAGATCGTGAAATCGGCGAAAAAATCGCCGGTGCCATGGAAAAGGTCGGCAAAGAAGGCGTAATTACTGTTGAAGAGGCCAAAGGATTGGAAACAGAAATTGATGTCGTAGAAGGCATGCAATTTGACCAGGGATTTATGTCGCCATATTTTGTAACCAACAGTGAAAAAATGTTGGCAGAATTGGACGGTGCACAAATCTTGGTTTCTGAAAAGAAAATTACCGGATTACAGGCATTATTGCCCATTTTGGAACCAATTGCCCAACAGGGTCGCCCATTGTTGATAATTGCCGAAGATGTGGAATCTGAGGCATTGGCAACATTGGTTCTGAACCGTCTGCGCGGTGGATTAAAGGTTTGCGCGGTCAAGGCCCCGGGCTTTGGCGATCGCCGCAAAGAAATGTTAAAAGACATTGCGGCCGTAACCGGCGCGACGGTTGTTTCCGACGACATGGGAATGACATTTGAAAACATTACCCCCGCGGTTTTGGGCACGGCGAAAAAAGTTGTCGTCAGCAAAGATTCCACTTTACTGGCCCAGGGTGGCGGCGACAAGAAAACAATTGCCGCACGCGCGGATGAAATTCGCAAACTGATGGCGACCGCAACCAGTGATTACGACAAAGAAAAACTGGCCGAACGTTTGGCAAAATTGGTTGGTGGCGTTGCCGTAATCAAGGTTGGCGGCATGACCGAAACAGAGGTAAAAGAAAAGAAAGACCGCGTTGATGATGCATTGGCCGCAACCCGCGCCGCCGTTGCCGAAGGCATCGTTGCAGGTGGCGGTATCGCATTGGTTCGCGCGTCCAAGGCATTGGATAAACTGGCCGGTGAAAACACCGACCAGACCGTCGGTATTGATATCATCCGTCGTGCGTTGGTTGCACCATGTGCGCAAATTGCAGAAAATGCAGGTGTATCGGGCGAAATTGTCGTTGGCAAGGTTATGGAATCCAAAGATTACAATTTCGGATACAACGCGCAAACCGGCGAATATGTTGATATGATGAAGGCGGGAATTATTGACCCAGCCAAGGTTGTAAAGACCGCAATCCAGGCCGCGGCCAGCACGGCCGGCGTATTACTGACAACCGGTGCGGTTATGTCTGAAATACCCGAAGAAAAACCGGCCGCCCCAATGCAGGGCGCAATGCCGGGAATGATGTAAAAAAATCCCCCCAAATGGGGGATTTTTTAATGTGCAGTGTGAAGAGTGAAAAGTGTAATTAATTTGTTTATATCATAACTTACACTTTTCACTCTACCCTCTTCACTTTCTCTCTTGTAATTCCGTTCCAATCATTATATAATTCATATGTCAATGGGTGTTCCATTGATGGGGTGTGAGAACCCGTTCCTTAGCGTCGGAATACATACCAATGGCGCGCAAATGCGCCCATTTTAATATGTGTATGGCGACGAAAAATAAAACTCCTGGACTAAACGGTCAGGAGGGTCCGCGAAATATCCAATACGCGGCACAATTCTAAGGATTGTTCTCAACCTCCTGACCACCAAATTTTTGGTGGTTTTTTACTGGTCCTGCGCACCCTGTGCATCGTGGGATTTCAGAAAAACAGGAGATAAAGATGAACAAAATTTTACTGGGCGCCGCATTGGTGTCCTTAACGCCATTTCCCATCCATGCGGTTAGTGTAATGTGCCTGGGCCAGATGTGCACCGGTTCAGAAACAAACAATCTGACCGTTGTGTCCAATTGCACCAGCCAGAATACAAAATGTTATGGCAATAATATTGTGGTATCATGCGACATATGCAAAACCGGATACACCCGAACCCAGCAAAGTGCCACCGGCCCGGGATGCAGCAATACAATTACATGGTATAATTGCGAGTATAATTCATCGGGCGGCGGCGGGGATACATGCGACGGCACATGCGATAATTGTCTGTCCACATCGTGGACGGCGGCCGATACCGGGTATCAAAGCCGGACCAAAGCCACATGCAATACAACGACATGCAAATGCAGTACCAGTCGCGAATACCGATGCGCCGCCGGTTATTACGGTTCACCACCGTTAATTCAGCAAATCGGGGCCCTGACCGGTTGTGCGCGTTGTCCCACATCTGGCGTCAGATTTGGAAATTCAGCGGTGGGCAGTACAACCATAACATCGTGTTATTTGGCCGCCGGCACCGGTATCAGCGACACCACCGGTACATTCACATATACATCAAATTGTTATTACACAGAATAAAACCGCCGGTTCGGCGGTTTTTAAACATGCATTTAACGACCCAAAAATAAACTGCGCGAATTTTCCAGGAAATATTTTTTACCCGGCATCGCGCACATAAATCTGTGCAGATATCGCAAAGAGTTCTGAATCATTTTTGTTTCAATCGTATCGGCGTTTTGGATATCCATTTTTAAACGCTGTAATTTTTTAATATCAAACACATTGCTTTCCGCGGATTGGGCTTTGTTGTTATATTTAATTTCCAACAGAAAATTTTGGAAATGCGTATTGATAAACTTTAAACGTGCAATTTGTTCGTTTATTTCAATATATGGGAAAACACCCATTGCGATAATCGTATCCAATTGGTGCGATTGCGCCATGGTTTTGCATTCATCCCATTGAATGCTGGCCGGCTCGGCAATACCCAACAAACGAACGACAGACGTATAAACATCCATAATTTCTGGGATATCAATGCAATATGTCTGGGCCAATTTATATTCGTTTTGGATTGCGGCGGTCATGGGTGATAAACCACAACCCAAATCAACAAATCTGATATTATTGTTGGCTTTTATTTTTTCACCCAGGTAATTAACACTTTCTGAAAATCGCAGGGCATAATGCAAAGACTGCAATGGCACATCGGTCGCATGCTCGATACATTTTGCCGGAAATTCTTCGGATTCAATGGTGCGATTTAAAATCTTATGCCCCATTTCCCCTAAATGCGCGCGATATTGGGGCCGTTGCATAACGTCCAACAGTGCGCGATTCCATTCGTGCACAAATTGCCCAGTTTCGCGCGAAATTGGAACAATATAATTATTGTATTTTTTTAATGCGGGTTCCAAAAACATACTGCACGACAATGGAATATCCGCCAAACCAAATTCCAGTTTTTTCTGCTTTCTCATATTACTTTCCGTTTCACTTATTTTGTTTTTTGGTTGTAAATTGCATGCAAACCGGCCACGGCGGCAAACGCACGTTCCATGCGGGCGCGAATTATATTTACAGGCTGGTGTTTAGAAATATTAAATTCTGTGATGTTATATTTATCTGAATCTGACATTTCACCAATGGCGTATGCCTGGATTTCAGAATGAACATCCACATATACAAACATATTACGATGGCCAAAATCGCCACCATTCGCATTAAAAATGGTATTATTATCGCGCGAAATCCGGTCGCACGCGCGCAGAATCGCCGCGGTTGGCTTGAACACGGGAATTGTGTCGCAATGCCCCCCCCCGGTCATTTTTTTGACCATTTCATTACTGCCGCGGAATATGGGGGAATAGCCCTTTTTAACGTAAAAATTTATCGCATTACCCAATGAAATCAAATCCGCAGAACGGGCGCCATATTGCGCCGCGCATTCTGCGTGTCGTAATAAAACCGACCCGATATTTTGTGTTTGAAATTCTGGCAATACATACAGACCGCGGATGGTGGCGACACTTTTCATACAGTCGCCCTGAACAAAACCAACCATTTCCGTGTCATTGTATGCACCAAACGCAAAATTAAAGGCACGTTTTTTCCATGCATTTTCGTAATCGCGAATAAAGTTTTCGCATTCACCCTGGGTCAGGGTATGACCATAATTCATCAGAATTGCGTTTTTGCGAATACGCAAAAAATCATCCCATACGCCCGGGACAGATTGATTGAAAATAGGTACGATTTTTATATTCTTCATAACGCGCAAAACATAATACAAATATTTTATTTTGTCAACTTATTTTTAGAAATTATTTTATTTTTGTGTGCTTTTATTGGGTGGTCGGATGATAATCGGGGCGGCCCGCCGTGTCAAATCAATATGAAAAATCCAATTTTAACATACCCATGTTTTCATGCGCGGCGTTTGGAACGATGACAATATCTTTTTCCGCCGCCCATTTCCGGGTCAGTGAAATCGGCACCACTTTGTCGTTTTGCGCCGCATAATGTTGCTGTGGCACATGCGGCAATTCGTCCATGTTCAACGAAGATGACAGCGGGCTGTCCCCGAAAAAATCGGTCCATTCCACATGATTTAAAACACCCGCAATCGTAATCCATTTCACGACGTTTATTTCCGGATAATTTTTAATTATTAATCCCGTTGCCATTGCCCCACCGGAATATCCAATCAATATAACCGGCCGATTTTTGGCAATTGTTTTAACTGTTTCCGCCAATGCATCTATGACCCGGGGTGAAAACCGACCGTCCGTCCAATCCGTTTGCGCGCACATGGGCGACATTAAAAACTGGCACGGTCGTGCGACATATGCAACATTTGGCGATTTGTCCGATGCCGCCAAATCACGCATAAACATCCCCCGGGGCGTTGGATCAGATGTTGGCGCACCCGACGCATGAAACGCATGGCCGTCGCCCTCGATATAAATATGTACTGGATTGTCAGAATTGGTCATTTTTTGCCATGTGGCGATTTCATATGTCGCCGTTTGTACCGGAACATATATCATTTCATACGGCGCACACCATTGCGAAACGCAACCAGAAAGTAAAAATAATGCGAAAAATAATCCCCTGCCCTGCATACCCAAAATAATAGCGTCGCCACCCCACACAGTCAACCCGCACCAGATAAAAAAATATTAAACAGAAAAAAATACAATCATATTTAAAAAAATTTGACAAAAACACTTGACAAAATGATTGACAAATATTATTTTTGGGACATAATACCTATAACAAAAAGGTGAATCTATGTTCAATAAATTGAAAATGAAAATTGCCGCACGTCGTGTTGAACGCCAGAAAGCACGCACAAATGCCGCAAAAAAATCCCGCGGTTCAAAAAAAACTAAGCCGGCCCAGAATTTCTGGACACGCGCATGGGAAATTATCTGCGCCCCGTTTCGCGCGATTAAACGTTTTTGCGTCCGCGCATGGGACTATATTCGCAAAATAGATTTAATCGGCATGATTAATCTGACATTACTGGTTGCGATTATATCTTTGTTTTCAATGCTGATTATTGATTTAACCACATGCAATCACAAACCGATTGTTATCGTGGCCGATAATGCACCTGCGATTGTTCAAAAAAACGCGCCTGTTCAACAAAACGATGTTATTATTCGCAGTGTTAAACCGCGCAATATTGCACAACCCAGCCTGCCATTAAAGAAAGACACGGCAACAAATAAATTTGTATCACGCCCTGTTTCCGTGGTTCAGACAAAAAAATGCAATGTGGTAGAAAAACAGACTGCAAAATCCGGCGACACTATGTACGGCGACATTATAATTGACAGTCGCGGCGCGGCCACAATCCTGCGCGACGGCGGCAAGATTCAGGGCAACCTGTATCTGCAAAACATGCGCAAATATACATTACCATGCAATCTGCGCGTTGACGGCAACGTGTTCCTGCGCGATGTAAATATGTTGCAGTTTTGCGGGGATTTCACCATCACCGGCAATATTTATGTCAGTCCCCGTTCATCATTTGGCCCGATTCCACGCACTGCGCGTCTGGGTGGCCAGGTAATACTGTAATAAATATTTAATATATGATTTCTCCCTGAAAAAAAGACCGCGTGGGCGGTCTTTTTTCATATCTTTTCATTACAAAATGTGATATAATTCACATATCCAAACAAAGGAAAAAATAAAATGAACACTTTTGAAAAAATTTTAAATGTCTTGGGAAAAAATCTGGGATACACGGTTGTGTTGTTGGTCGCAATTGTATTATTTGCATACTTTTCAGACGGCCTGATTGAAGGTGCAATAACCGCCGTATCCGCATTGGTTGGATACGCGTGCGCGTTGCAGTTGGTTCGCGAATATAAAAAATCCGCCAAATCTGCACAAACGACCCCCAAAGGCGCGATGAAAAAGCCTGCAACAAAAAAACCGGCCGCGAAAAAGACAAACAAGAAATAATTTTTTTGATTTGTTAAAGACAATAAAAAATCCCGCCACCGCGGGATTTTTTATACCTGATTCTTTATTATTTTGTTTCGGGAACCGTTGGTGCAACCAATTCGCCGTCGTGTTGTAATAATTCTTGGCGCAGTTCACTTTGCCGGGTTGCGACATCTGTCTTGGATGAAACCAATGCCAATGCGGCACACAAAACAAAGAATATTGTTGCCAACCATGCGGTTGCCTTGGTCAGGAAATTACCCGCCGCCGCACCAGTCAACGCACCACCAAACATAGATGCCGCCGATGAACCGGACATACCACTGCCTTCGGATTTTTGCAATAAAATGATACCAATCATAAATACTGCAACGATAATTAATAAAACAAGTAAAATGGTAAACATTATTTTTCCTTTGATTATGGGGTGATTTTATCCGTCAATTCCTGAAATTGCAAGGATTTTCAACAATTCTTCTGCGGCGGCAATGCTGGCCGATTTTTTAGACGCACCTGTGGCCGTCGCACTGTGGCCCAGCGCACTGACCGTGGCGTGAAATACCGGATTATGTGATGCACCCTGGGGCGCCAGATATTCATAAACGGGCAAAGCACCGGAATCTGTTTTCTGGACAAATTCTTGTAATGCGGTTTTCGGGTCTTTGGGCGCGGTAATATCACGCGCGGCCAAATCGTGCCATATTTCCGTTATAAATTTTTGCGCGGCATCAAAACCACCATCCAGGAATATTGCACCAAATACGGCCTCCATCGCGTCGGCCAAAACATGCTGAATCCGACCGCCAGTCATATGTCCATGGCGAACCTGTTTATCCAGACCCAAATTCATTGCAACATCGGCCAGCGTTTCTGTGGATACCAACATGGCATGACGGCGGGCCAGTTCACCTTCGGCCTCGGCTGGGAACATTTCATACAACATAACCGCCACCGTCAGCCCCAGCACACGGTCGCCAATAAATTCCAATCGTTCATTATTATGCATGGCATCGGCACCACTTTGCGTCAGTGCCAAATCCAGTAATTCCGTGTTCTTAAAATTATAGTTCAGTTTTTTCATTTTTATCTTTATCTGTCGTAAATTAAATTATATGAAATGATTGGCGGCGTGTGATGGCCCGAAGTGTACAAACTGCTACATGAGGGCCAGCAGACGCAACAAGCGTTCATAGAATTTAATTTATGCCCATTCCGAAACGGTCCCAGCGCATCTTGCTGCCCCAATTCCAAATGACCAGCATCGGCGCGTAATAGTTATGCGAATACCATATAAACCAAACACGGCCCAAAACATTATCGCGTGGGACATATCCGACATCTGCGCGTGAATCATTACTGTTATCGCGATTGTCGCCCATAAAGAAATAATGATTTTCCGGAACCGTGAATGCCATTGTGTCATCCAGGCGTTCGTTATCACTGTATTCAATAATGCTGTGCTGAACACCATTTGGCAACGTTTCGGTATATTCTGTCATTGCAAAGACCCCACATGCGCCCGGATACATTTTGCAGTACCGATCATCTTTGTATTCAATTGTGTAATTAAACGGGGCCGGTTGATTGTTTATCCAGATTTTATTTCCCTTAATTGACATATCATCTTTGTAATACCCGACATTACGCAAAGATTTGGACAATGTGGCCACAATATATGGGCGTGGATTTTCGCGCGGAACCTGGACATCATTGATATGCAGCCGTCCGCCAATCATCTGAATTTTGTCGCCCGGACGCCCAATCAGGCGTTTGACATAATCCTGGGATTCATTAATGGGATTGCGGAATACTATAACATCGCCAATTTCTGGCTCACTTGCCCAAAAGCGCCCGTTCCACAATTTCCATGAACCAAACGGAAATGAATAACGCGAATACCCATATGCCCATTTTTCAACAAATATATGGTCGCCAACATGCAGGGTCGGTATCATTGACCCGGACGGAATGTTGAATGGTTCCAATAAAAAACTGCGGAATATGATAGCAATCAATGCACCATAAAATATTGTGTTAAACCATTCACGCGCTTTGTTTTTATTTTTTGCTGGCATATTCTTTTACCCCTTTGGTCGGGGGTATTTTATAACTTGAATTGATTCAGCGCAAGTTTTAATATAAAAATATGATTTCTTTGAATTCTTTGATATTTAATGGGATGGATGCAACCCGTATAGAGGTTCAGGTTCAACTGTCATCGGGTCTGGCCAAACCAGAATTTAACATAATTGGATTGGCCGATCGCGCTGTCAAAGAATCCGCAGAACGTATTCGCAATGTTTTGTCTGCACTTAATTTGTCATTGCCGCCCAAAAGATTGACGGTGAATCTGTCGCCGGCCGATGTTGAAAAAAGTGGTTCACACTTTGACCTGCCGATATTGTGTGGGATACTGTGTGCGATTGGCATTCTGCCCCAAGATAAATTGGCCGAATACGTTATAATGGGCGAAGTGGGATTGGATGGCGCCATTGTAAAATCAGACGGTGTATTACCGGCCAGTGTTTGGGCAAATAAAAACAACCTGGGCGTTATTTGTCCGGGCGCCCAAGGGGGCGAGGCACGGATGTCCGGCCACAACAACATATTGGCACCAAATCATGTTCTGGAATTAATTAATCATTTCAAAGGAACCCAGATTTTACCACTGCCTGCGATAATGCATGCGGCAACCACAACCCGGGAATGTGGTGATATGTCCGATGTCCATGGTCAATCTGCGGCCAAGCGTGCATTGGAAATCGCGGCGGCGGGCGGGCATGCAATGTTAATGGTTGGACCGCCGGGGTCAGGTAAAACAATGCTGGCATCGCGGTTGCCCGGAATAATGCCAGAAATGACGCCGGATGAAATTTTGGAAACATCCATAATTTATTCCATTGCCGGCCAGTTAAATGGCCAATCGCTGATTACCACGCGCCCGTTTCGCAGTGTGCATCATACGTCCAGTGCGATATCATTGGCCGGCGGCACCGGAAACGCGCGACCGGGTGAAATATCATTGGCACATAACGGGGTGCTGTTTCTGGATGAATTGCCGGAATTTAACCGCACAACATTGGAAATTCTGCGTCAACCGATGGAGGCCGGAAAAATCATGATTTCCCGCGCCCGTAAAAATGCCGAATACCCCGCACGATTTCAATTAATCGCGGCCATGAATCCGTGTCCGTGCGGACACCTGGGCAATGCCGCAATGTCATGCACGCGCGCGCCCCGCTGTGCCGAGGCATATCAAAACAAAATATCCGGCCCACTGTTGGACAGAATTGATTTACATGTAGAAGTTGACCCGGTCAACCCATGGGAAATGAAAAACGATGACACCGCGCCGCGCGAAACCAGTGCGCAAATACGTTCGCGTGTTGTTGCGGCGCATAACCGACAAATTGCGCGCCAGGGTTGTGTTAACGCGCGTCTGGATGGCCCCGAATTGGACGCGGTTGTTAAACTTAATCCGGAACTGACAAATTTCCTGAATACGGCGGCTGAAAAAATGGGCATGTCTGCACGCGGATACAATCGGATTAAACGAATTGCCCGAACAATTGCCGATTTGCGCGGCGGCGATGATATCACAATGTCTGATCTGGCCGAGGCATTATCATACCGCCCCATAAATCGCGGAAAATATGGTATTAAATTATAAAAAATGCCCCAAACGGGGCATTTTTAATTACTGTAATAACAGTTTTCGGTATATGTGAATGAACCAGTGGCATCACTGCCACTGTTGCCGGACGGGATATAACATGACGTTATGCCGCCGGTATTATTGTCCGGCGTTGTTCCGTATACCCCGCCCGACGACGGGCATCGCACACAATTTCCAGATGCCAGGTAATAACCCGGTTTGCACGCATAATATGTTGTGCCATTTGCGGTACATGCCGCATGCGTCATATTTGGAATACCCACAATTGCAACGGCGGCAAAAAACAGTATTTTTTTCATTTTTTACCCCCATTAAATTATTGTACATGACGGGATTGGTGTGCCGCATTTTGCCTGATAACACTGAATCAGATTTCCGGCGGTGGCCGCGCATGATCCGTACGTGGTTTCGGTATAACCAATACTGTCTGATGAACGTGTGGCACTGCGATAACATGTACTGCCACTGGCCGACCATCCCGTGGGACAGGTATATTCACGTTCAGACGTGCCGGTTGGACAACAATTACAGTTATTCCCCGAATTCTGACGGCATTTTGTTAAACTGGTACAGGCACCATTCACCGTCCCAGCGGTCATCACAATTACCGCAACAACCGTTGCAGATACAGATAAATGTTTCATATAAACCTCCTGTGTTTTTTGATGAAACAAAAAACCACCAAAAAATGGTGGTCAGGAGGCTCATAACAATTTTTAGGAATTGCGTTGCGTATTTAATATTTCGCAACCCTCCTGACCGATATCAGGAGTTAATTTTCGTCGTAATAATAAAACGGCGCAATTTTGGCGCCATCGGTATGTATTCCGACGCCTAAACAAGGGTTATGAGGCCCCACCCCGGCAACACGCCCGGGCATTCGTATTATATTTAATAAAGTTTGTGATGTAAAGTGATTAAAAAATGCCCCAAACGGGGCATCTTTAAAATTCAAATCGCACGCCCAGCATAATATTGGCGTAAATCAGGTTTTCACCACTGAACCAATCGCGTTTGCGCGTATCATCTTCGTTTTGCAATGTCCATTTAATTTTGGGAACATATGCCACACGCGCCCCCAAATCCAGGTATATTGTTTCTGTAATCCCGTATGACAACCCCAGCGCAACCACACCGGCAATATTTGAATTACGGTTTTCAGATTTATAAAATTGCAATACGCCAAATTGGTCCAATTTACCAAAGTTTTGTAAATCCACTGAAGATGACAAATCACCATACAGGTCAGACAAATTCAATGTGGTCTTGGTGTCTGCATAACCAATTCCCAAACCGACATATGGTATAACCTGGCGCATTGGTTTTTGTAATCCGTCAAAGAAATCGTAAAATGCCATTGCACTGACAATATCTGTGGATATTTTGGATTGTACACTGCCACTTTGTGCATGGACAACAACACCTGCGACATTACCACCAACCAATGCCAAATCGCCTTCAAACAATGGTGATGCATTGTATTCGCTTTCTGCGATATGGTCCCAACCCAATTCAATACGCCATTGGGGATGATTTGGTATCGTCCAACCGATACTGGCACCGGCGGCAAATGTAAACGAAGAATAATCTTTGTTCGGGGGCAATTCGGCCAATTCACCGATGCCAGCATATTCAAATCCTGCGCATCCACCACCGTCAACGCATGCATCATAATATGCCGCCGAAACAACCATACCGTCGGCCGGATTTATATAATATTCACTGGTCAAAGAACCGATTTCATTCTTGATTGATGCAAAAGACATTGATGCACCACCGCGCACAGATATTGTAAAGCGCGAACCATCATCAGTATACCAGCCATCACCGACATACGTTCCCGGATATTGCCAATTGGCCTGGGCCGCACCAAACAGTGCGCATGACAAAACAGGCAGCAAAAATATTTTTCCAACTTTCATGCCATTTATTATATCACAAATGCAAACTGATAAAAACAGAATTTATACATGTGAAAAAATTATTAAAAATCTGTATCATCACCACTGTCATCGGCACTGTTATCGTAATAACAATCCTGGGTCATAACAAATGTTCCGGTATTATCTTTGTACTGGCATTCACTGACATCGTGCGACATCAGATAACATGTGGTGATATCCCCCGCATTGGATGATATTCCACACGCACCGCCCGCCACAATGGTGTATTCATTCGCCGGGCACGACATACATTCGCCGTTGTCCAATGCATAATCGCCCTTGGAACATTCTTCACCCGGAACATCCGGTCCTTCGCCATCAGGTTCACATTGACACGTTTCCATATTGAAAATGTATCCTTCTTCGCAATCTTCAACGGCACAGTCTCCGCAATAATTTTCATCATAAACGCATTGACCAATACATGAACCATAACTGTTATACTGGGTACAACGATAACAAACATCGCAATCCACCGTTTCCAATGCATGCGCATAAATTGGAACCGCACAGACAATAAAGGCTGTACAAAGCAACCGTACGATTAGATTCGGCATAAAATAAAGAGTAAAAAATGCAGAAAACCAAGACCGGATTTATGAAAATAATCACTGAAACAAACGTAGGTTTAAATTCGGCAATGAAACACGCCTGTATGCGTTATATTATACACAATTTGCGCCCACATTTCAATGATAAAAAGGGGCCTTTGGGGCCCCTTTTATTTTTCTGGCAAAAATCCACCGGCCTGCATTTTCCATAAACGGGAATATTCACCCCGCCGGCGCAGCAATTGGGTATGCGATCCCTGCTCTATAATCTGGCCATGATTTATTACAACAATTCTGTTCATATCGCGCAGCGTGGACAGACGATGCGCAATCGCAATTGTTGTGCGACCGGACGATAATTTTTCAAATGATTGTTGAATCGCAACCTCGGTTTCACTGTCCAGGGCCGATGTCGCTTCGTCCAGAATCAAAATCGGTGCATTTTTCAAAAACGCACGCGCGATTGCGACGCGTTGGCGCTGGCCACCGGACAGTTTTATTCCGCGGTCGCCAACCATGGAATCGTATTTTTTATCCGTTGCCATTATAAATTTATCGGCCGCCGCCTGGCGCGCAGCACGTTTAATTTCCGCATCCGTCGCATCAGATTTTCCATAACCAATATTTTCGCGCAAAGTGCGATTAAACATTGTTGGTTCCTGGGGGATGAATGCGATGTTTTCACGCAACGAATCCTGGGACACATCGCGTATATTTTGGCCGTCAATTAAGATTTCACCACGCGTTGGTTCATAAAACCGCATTAATAAATTTACCAATGTGGTTTTACCGGCACCCGATGGTCCGACAAAGCCAACCTTTTCGCCGGGTTGAATTGTTAAATTCAAACCGCGCAGAACCCAGTTCTTTTTATACTTAAACCAGACATTTTTAAATTCAATTTTACCGTGCGATACCACCAATTGCGATGCATTTGGTACATCTACAACATCAATTGGGACAACCAATTCATCATAAGATTTTTTCGCACTGCCCATTTTATCAACAATGTTTGGAATTAAATCCACAATTGCACCAATGGCGCCCATAACGGTAAAATAAACAGACGTTGTGAACACGATTTCTGAAACCTGCATTTCACCGCGCACGAACAACCACACGCACAAAAACAACGTCAAACCATACATAATATCCCAAACAAAACTGGGAACTGCCCAAAACATACGCTGCATAAACGAAGAATGAATTGCATCGCGAATGCGCTTTTGACGTGGTTCGTGCAAATATTTGCGTTCCTGGCGCGCGCCGGCAAATAATTTCACAATGGAAAAATTGGACAAACTGTCAATTAATTTTCCATTCAGGGTGGACGTAGATTCACTGGCCTGTTTGGATGCGCGATGCATTGGCCGCATCAGTGCCAAACTGTACACCAGGCGAAACAAGAACACGCCGCCCAGCAAAATTGCCACGTATTTGTTTACCCCCAACACCAACCCAACATTCAACAGCATCATTAACAACAAACCGCCCACGCGCATGCAATCAATGACCAGGACGAATCCTTCGGATACATAGTTAATTTGGGAATTTATTTTACCTGCCATTCGTCCGGTCCAAAAAGACATTGATTGATTTTGGACGTATTCGGTTAAAACCTCGGATATGCGGTTATTAATTTTTGGCCGCCAATGTGATGCAAAAATATCGCGTAATGTCATTCCCAATGTAAATGACATTTCCAGCCCGGCAATAAGTATTACGGTTGGCAATGCATAGGAAATAAATTCCGCCATGCCGTTTACCGGATGTTCAAACAACGCGATAAACCAACGCTGGGTCAATGGGAACCACATGTTCCCAGACAACACCCACAACATTGCAATGGCCCATGGGATTAATAATCCCCAATGGCCGCGTGCGGCATATTTTGTATAAAATTTCCACAAAGATTTCGGCAACGCCGTTATTGTTTCTTGTTTAATTTCTGTCGTCATTTCTGTTCCCCTGCCAAACGAAACGGTCGGTTGGATTAGGCATTTTTTCACCATGAAGATTCCCGGATTTCTGCGTTTTTATCATTGCGATTTTATACCTGTTTCAACCGACCGTTTGGATTAGGCATAAAATCCGAACAAAACAAACCCGAAATCGGGGCAAAAAAATTTATAAAAAACGCCATTTAAAACGGTGGTTTGTATTAGGCATAATTTCACGTTTGGAATGGTTATCATTATAATCATGCCGCCGCGCGGGCGCAAGGGGAAATCGCAGATTATTTTGCAACAATGTCGTGAAATATTTCGGCCGGAATTGTGCCACCGGTAATCTTGGACGACATGGGGGTATAATCATCGTTTCCCATCCAAACACCAATTACCAATTCGCCATTTGCACCAACAAACCACGCATCGCGGTTTTCATTACTGGTTCCGGTTTTTCCACCCAAAACGCCGGGTGCGGCTGCGCGACGGCCCGTGCCGCCAGGTTTAATCACGTCTGATAATAATTCTGTCATATATGCGACTGTTTGCGGTTGCAGTACCTGCAACGGGTCCGACGGATTGCGTTCATACAAAACGCGCCCGGCGGGGTCTGTGATTTTTGTAATGGAATACGGCCGCACAGATTGCCCATTATTCCAAATAACCGCGTAAATCGTGGTCAGGTCCATTAACGACATTTCCGATGCCCCCAACACAGACGAATATTCACGACGCAGTTTCGTTCCCACCCCCAGGCGCCCCGCCATGTTTAAAATGGAATCAATGCCATATGTTTCGGTCAGTTTTAACGGCACAGAATTCACACTTTTGGCAAATGCGGTCGCCAATGTGATATCACCATAATACCGTTCGTTATAGTTTTTGGGATTGTAATCGCCGATTGCAAACGGTGAATCATTAACAAAACTGGCCGGTGTCATGCCATTTTCCAATGCAACCAGATAAACAACCGGCTTAAACGCACTGCCGGGTTGGCGCATGGCCAGTGCACGGTTAAACTGGCTGGCCTGGTAATTGGCGCCGCCAACCATTGCGCGCACCGCACCACCGGGATTCATTGCAACAACTGCGCCCTGGTAATCACCAACGCGGGCGGGAAGAACGTCGGCAATATGTGCCTGTAAATCCGTGTCCATTGTGGTGTAAACCAATAAATCAGAATCCAAAACGCCAATGCGTGAATGAACCTCTTCCAGGACAAAATCTGTCCAGTACCGGTGAATGTTAGTATCAGGCCGTGGTGTCGCGGGCGCCAAATTCTGCGCCGCAACGCGGGCCTGGTTAATTGTGATGTATCCCTGGCGCACCATTTCGGTTAACACAACGCGTGCACGGGCGATATTTTTTTTCGGATTTTTCAGGGGACTGTACGTCGTTGGCGCCTTTAACATTGCGGCGATTTGCGCCGCCTGGGCAATTGTCATGTTATTGGCAGATGTCTGAAACAATGTTCGCGACGCCGCATCAATTCCGCGCATGCCACCAACCAATGAAACACGATTCATGTACAGGTCCAATACCTGGTTTTTATCATAACGATTTTCCAACCAATATGACAGTATCAGTTCCTGAACCTTGCGCGATAATTTTTTATCGCGGGATAAAAATATGTTTTTTGCGGTTTGCTGGGTAATGGATGAACCGCCGGCCGCAATGCGCCCATGAATCAGGTTGGAAAACATCGCGCGCGTAATACCGCGCATATCAATCGGGCCGTGGGCGAAAAAGCGTTTATCTTCTATGGCGACAATGGCCTGCCATACATATGGGGGCAACGTTTGGGTTGAAACAGGCGTGCCCATTATGCGGTTTGCACTGCGTATTTCTGTGCCATTGCGGTCCAAAAATATTATTGCCGCCGGTCGCGTTTCATGCAATATCGCGTCCAACGACGGCATTTGCAAAAATACAACCAACACATAAACGCCCAGCGCTGCAATTGCCAGCATGAACAGATTTAATATCCACACCAACACGCGTTTTTTCCACGATGGCTTTGGTTTTTCCTGTAAAATTTCCGGTTCGCGACGTGGCAAATAAACCTCCACAATTATATGTGTGAATTATATCATAAACACCTTGCCTTGGGGCAATTTTTATAATTATAATCGTATTAAATATAAAAAGGAAAGGATATATGAAAAAAATTGCATTTATTTTGTCGTTAATGATTGTAATGCCGGCAATGGCAGACGATTGGAATGATGATTACGCGTACGCGGATACATCTGTAAAAACAACCGCGCGCGATAATTATGTTGGAATTCGCCTGCATAAAAATGAACATATCGCATATAAATACGATTTAAAACATGGCCAGGATATAACAACCAAAGATGATAATTTTGGTTTTGGCGTTATGGTTGGCAATCGCCTGACCGACCATGTAAAGATTGAATTTGAAACATCATACACGGGCACCAGTTTTAAAAAATATAATGTTAATTATGACTATGACATTTGGGCGAATATGCTGAATGTATATTTGTTTAATGAATTTGGCAACGCGGTTGCACCATATGCCGGCGTTGGAATGGGATTGACCGGTATATGGGCGCACGCGAACCATACATCTGATTCAGAATGCGCCGTATCGTACCAGGCAATGATTGGTGTGAACTTTGCCCTGAATGACAGAATTGATTTAAACCTGGGGGTGAAATATCAAAACTATGGCACGGTGGAACATAAAAATTCCAACGGCAATTTTGCCACGACCAAGATTGACGCCACAGAATTTTATCTGGGCGCGGCATATAAATTCGGCCTGTAAAAAATCCCCCGGTTGGGGGATTTTTATTTTGGCATTGCGTACATTAAATTTTCACTGCGGATAAAATGCATTGCGCGGGTATATTCATGCTGGATATTACGGGCGCGCAGCATTAAATACCCCATACTGATTATCATTTGCATCATTTCGCGCGGAATATCCGCGGTTCCTTTTTCGTATGCTGACAGTTCTTTTTCAGATATATGCAACGCGTTCGCAACATCCGCCGTTGCAAAAAACAAACGTCGGCGCGATGCAATCATTGCCATACGCAGACCGGGACTGGATATATAGTTTTCTTTCATGTTTTTTTCCTCTCTGTTTTTTAATAAAAACACCGCCGTGATTAAGGGCGGTTGGAGGCTAGAAACTATTCGTCATAGTGCTGCTTATTTAAATATATCACAGCCCTCCAACCGGGTTGGAGTTTATTTTTGTGTCTTTAATGACAAACGAAGAGGCTTCTAGACCCCGCACTGGTAATCAACCAATGCACACAAATTATACAATGAATATTTACACAATTCAATAATAAACATGGCGCGTCTTTGCATTGCAAAGACGGCTGGATTGCCACGGCACTGACGTGCCTCGCAATGACAGGGAAGAACACTCATAAACATCTTGGTCATTGCGAGGGAGTGTGAACGACTGCGGCAATCCAGTCAATTCATGAACCCTGCCACTTTACATATAGATTGCCACGGCACTAACGTGCCTCGCAATGACAAGGGTTGAAGTCGTATTACGTATTACCTATCACGTATCACGAAAAAAAACGTCATTGGGCGGTTTTTTATTCTGCGGCGTTTATTGCGCGGACGAAATCATCTTCGTTCCAAATGGCAACGCCCAATTGCTGGGCCTTGGCCAGTTTTGATCCCGCGTCCGCGCCGGCCAAAACAATGTCGGTTTTGGCGGAAACACTGCCCGATACTGTGGCGCCCATGCGTTCCAAAATTTCCCGGGCCGCGTCGCGTGTGTAATTGGGCAATGTGCCGGTTAATACAACCTTTTTCCCAACAAATGGCCCCGACGCCACGGGCGCAACAATTTCGGCATCGCGAATGCGAACCTGGGCCAATAAATCATTTAAAACCCGCTGGGTATGTTCATCGTCAAAGAACGACACAATTTCATCGGCCATTACATCGCCAACACCGTCAATTTGCTTTAACTGTGCGGTTGTTGCGTTGCGCAACGCGTCCAAATTTCCAAATCCCCGCGCCAGGATTTTTGCCGTGGCCTCGCCCACTTCGGGTATGCCAATCGCGTACAGAAACCGATGCAAATCAATGTCGCGCGCATTTTCAATTGCCGCGCTCAAATTCGCCACAGATTTTTCACCAAACCCGTCCAGTTTTTTTATATCATCCCCAAATCGTGGTATTAATGTAAATATGTCCGCCGCCGTTTCAATCCAACCGCGCGATATAAATAATTCCAATTGCTTGGTCCCCAGGCCGTCTATGTCAAAACCCTTGCGCGAAACAAAGTGTTCCAGTTCGCCAATTCTTTGCGCCGGGCACCCCAATGTGTTCACGCATCGGCGGGCGACCATGCCGGCTTCGCGTACAACGGCGCCACCACAAACCGGGCACGTATCGGGGAATTCAAACGCAGACGTATCGGGGGACGTTTCTGCAACGCCAACAATTTGCGGAATGACGTCGCCCGCACGTTGAACAATAACTTTGTCCCCGACACGAACATTCAGGCGCGCAATTTCATCTGCGTTATGCAACGTCGCACGCGAAACCAATACACCACCAATATTTATCGGTTCCAATTCCGCAACGGGCGTTAATACCCCGGTACGTCCAACCTGGACCGTGATGCCACGCAGCGTGGTTATCGCGCGCGCCGCGGGGAATTTATATGCAACCTCCCACCGGGGGCTGTTGGCGCGGGCACCCATTTTTTCTTGTAAATCAACGTTATTAACCTTGATAACCAAACCGTCAATATCAAACGGAATGTCCGGACGCATTAACATGATTTCATTATACACACGTTGAATTTCATCCAATGTGCGTGCATGATGCGCCCATGGACGTGTTGTTTTAAATCCCCACGACTGTAATTTATCAAAATATTCGCTTTGTGTTTGCCATGTGCGATTGGATAATTCGCCATATGTGTATGCGAATGCAGACAACCGACGCGATGCCGTAATTTCTGGGTTTAATTGACGCAGTGAACCCGCCGCCGCATTTCGCGGATTGGCAAATTGTTTGTCGCCCTGCTCGGCCGCGGTTGCATTCAGTGCCAAGAAATCCGCACGCGACATGTATACTTCACCGCGGACCTCTATCACATCGGGGAAATCCCCAGACAATTTTTGTGGGATATCCGCAATTGTTTTTAAATTTTCGGTTATGTCTTCGCCGGCAACACCACTGCCCCGGGTCAGGCCGCGGACCAATTGCCCGTTTTCATACCGCGCGGAATAAGAAACACCGTCAACCTTTAATTCAATGAATAAATCAGGGTCAGATAATTTATTAAACCAATCTGCAACATCCGATTCTGAAAATACGTCGGATATAGACAACATTGGGACAACATGCTGAAACGATTTAAACTTTTCAGACACAGCCGCACCAACATGTGTTGACGCACCGTCGCGGGCCAATTCAGGATATTCCGATTCTATTTCCAATGCGCGTTTTTTCACCGCATCGTATGTTGCGTCATCCACAATCGGCGCATCATTTTGATGATACGCGATATCCCATTCTTTTAATTTTTTCAGCAAATCCGCATGTTCGGATAATACAAATAAATCAGGTTTTTTACTCATGCCCCGATTATAAAAAAATCGTAAATTTATTACAATGGAAATATCAACCTAACATATAACCCCCGCCGAAATTCGGCGGGATGGGTTTATTTTTGGCGGGGAAAATATTTTTCAAATTCAGACCATGACGTATTCGTCGCGTTCATAATTTTCATCAGCGATCCCACCGACATCCAATATTCTTGGCCGGCCGCGCCGCGACGTTTGCTTTTGTTTAATGCGGTGATATCCATCCCACTTAACTGCGCCAATTTTGAACAAGAAATGTTGTGCGCAGATGCCAAATTATCAATCGCACTCCAAAACATAGCATGGGTTATCATAATAAAACTCCCTCGTTGTTTATTTAAAGCCGTTTCAAAGCATGCGATTCTAATTATGATTGAATTCACAATCTAAATCAATTGTTTTTTATTAAAAAATGCAAATTTTTGTGAATTAATTGTAAAAATAATATAAAATCCCGCCGTTTGGGAACCGGTAAAAATTAAAATTTCGGGTCCGATTCAGCGGGATTTAAAATCAAAACGATAATTTATTTATTTTTCGTCCAGACCTTTTAACAAAATGTCTTTCAGGTCATTTGGCATCATGCCGGTTGTGGAATAACCACAATCAACGTGGTGAACTTCACCCGTTACGGCCGATGACAGATTGCTGAACAAATATACAGCCGCCCCCGATACATCGTCCAATGTCATATTGCGACGCAATGGGGTTTGTTCTGCGTTCAGACGCAACATTGCCTTGAACCCACCAACACCGGACGATGCCAATGTCATGATTGGACCCGCGCTGATTGCGTTTACGCGGATGTTTTCACGTCCCAGGTCGGATGCCAGATAACGAACACTGCTGTCCAGGGCGGATTTTGCAACACCCATAACATTATAATTAGGCACGGATTTTTCACCACCAAAATATGTCAGTGCAACAATACTGCCGCCGTTATCCATTAATTTGGACGCACGACGTGTCAAATCAACCAATGAATAAACGGAAATATCCATTGTGTTTTTAAAGTTTGCACGTGTTGTATCGGCATAGCGACCGGTTAATTCGTTTTTATCAGAAAACGCAATTGCGTGCAGAACGCCGTCCAAATGGCCCCATTCTTTTTCAATTGCATTAAACAACGCGTCCATTTGTTCATCATTTTGAACATTGCATTCCTGGACAAATTTGGCACCGATTGATTCGGCCAATGGGCGTACACGCTTTTCCAAATTCGGCATAGCGTACGGCATTGCGATTTCTGCGCCTTCGTCATGTGCGCGTTTTGCGATTGCCCATGCCATAGACCAATCATTGGCAACGCCCGTAATCAGAATCTTTTTACCTTTTAATAACATTTTTCTTCCTTTGATTTATCTTTATTGGACAGGAAAAATATAGCACCAAAAAACATCAGTATCAATAGTTAAAAAAAATACTTGAAATGGGATAAAAAAGATTATAAGATATGCGGGCTGTTCGGGCATAGTTCAGTCGGTAGAACAACGGACTGTTAATCCGTATGTCGCTGGTTCGAGTCCAGCTGCCCGAGCCAAGAATTCAGGGGCTTCCACACGAAGCCCTGTTTTTATTTATTCATCCATGGGGCCCGCATGGGAATATTCTATGGCTAAATCCATACCCACGAAGCATGATTTGGCGATTCAACCGCCCATAATTTAATTGTATCAGAAAATAAGATTACTATAATTCACAACATGAAAAGACGAAGTGCACGTGTTTTTATCCAAAATAAAGATGGGTTATATTTGGCATTATTCCAAATAAATTTTGGGAAGTATGTTTTACCAGGTGGGAAATGCGAACCTGGTGAATCATTTATAGACTGCGTAATTCGTGAAACCAAAGAAGAAACAAATCTGATATTAAAAAATATTGCATTAATTTATGAATATAGATGGCCCAAAGAGCAAAAAATTATCAATCAAACCGATGGTTTTGACCAGAATTATTACATAGCAGACGCGGATCTATCGGAATTAAAAATAATGGAACCAAACAAACATTCAGAATACAAATTTTTGACCTTAGAGCACATAAGCCTATATCAAAATAAAGGATATCAAGAAATAAAATCCAAGCTAAACAATTATAAGAAACGTTTTGTTGCTTTTGCAAAAACCACCGGACATTCTGCCCGATAGTTGCATACAGCCACAGCCAAAGATTTAAAAACCGCGTCAACTGACGCGTTTTTTTGTTAACGTTTATTGATATCACGCACCTGATTTTAATTTGATTTAAATATAATGCTTTGATATCATAGGCAATGAATCCAATGGGAATTGGGTTCGGGGCTGTGATAAGCCTGTATAACTCCGGTGCGAAAGCATCGTTATCTGATGTTTCGGTGCCTTTGCGCCGTTATATCCCCGATTTATGTCGGGGGGCTGTTGGTGTATAAAACACGGGCAACCGGAAGACCAATAGAGTCATTGAGTTATATGATTTATCAACTCCCCGACCGTCAATTCCAATTGGCGGTTTTATTTTATGTAATTAAATTAAGGTGGATATGATGAAAAAATTATTAGTTTTATCAGCTTTGGGACTTACTGCATGCGCATCAATAATAGATGGGGGCCCCGATACAATCAGCCTGATGACAAGTGATGGTTCCCGTGTAAAGGCCGAAGTAAATTCAAAATACGGCATGCAACAGATAACATTGCCAACTTTCATTACGGTTCCAAAATCATGTTCTGATATAACCGTACATGTTTTAGAGGACGAAGATGTTTATCCAACAAATGCAATAGTATCATCCAGTGTTAATCCATGGGTGTTTGGTAATATTATTTTTGGTGGATTAATTGGTCTGGCGGTTGATGGGGTTGGTGGCAAAATGTGCACTTATGACAATAGCGCCATTATTCCAGTTTCCAGAGAAACACCCTTGAAACGAAACGCGTACAATCATTAAACAATGGTTTTACAATGACCTTTTTGTTATAAACGCTGTAAACGTTTTGATACAAGAAATCATGCACTAAGGCCGAGTCAAAAATTTATAAACCGCCCAATCTGGGCGGTTTTAATTTTCACAATGTATTATTTTTCTTATAGATTTACTTATGGGCATTGAAGCCATAGGTATTTTGACTATATTCTTATTATAAATAAAAAGGAATGGAAATGAAATGTTGGCACTATTGTAGTAATTCCACATTCAAAAAAATAATTGAAAGTCATTCTTTGTGGCTGACAGATAGTACCGCTATGAATGACTCCACCGAATGCAAATTCATAGAAGAAACCGTTAATGAATACTATAAAGAAAAACCCAAATCCCAGTTTGAAGAAATTATAAAACAAAACTTGTCCATTAATTTTGATAAACCACGTTTTTTAGCCTGTTTTTCAATGGACTGCGATTTGCTTTCTCAATGGTGTAAATACGCAGATGATGGACGTGGAGTTGCGATTGGTTTTGATACAGAAGTACTTGATTTACCAGATAATTTATTACTAGGGGGCACAAGCGATCACAACTTGGGTTTTAGTAGGGTAATATATGACAAAAAAAAGCAAAAAAATTATGTTAAGAATAAGCTAGACGAAGCAGAGGAATTGTATTCAGACATACAACAAAACCCTGAAAATTATGTTGGACCCCAACTTAAAGTTTTTAATTATATAACTGACTTAACCGCATTATCAATGATTTTTAAACACCCAGCATTTGCAGAAGAAAATGAATGCAGACTCATTTTTTCACCACGGCCAACTTGTAAACCGGATGGATATAGAGATACAAAAGATAGATTTTCACCTTATCATATTTTTCCATTCGTTCGTCAAAATCAACAAGGCGATTTAGAACTTCGTAAAGATTTTGTTTTTGAAGTCAAATTAGGGCCACGAAATATGTCTAAAATTGATGACATTAAAAATTTTTTGGTTATCAATGGTTATAATGACACAGTTGTAAATAAATCCATTATCCCATATCGTGGATAATGCAAATGATCCAATATGGTTTAAAAACGTAAATTCAGCAAATGCAATTTTATTTCCAAATTTTCAATTGGGTAATCGGGCAGGAACGGTAATTCAACCGCGGCGGGGCGTTGCGCCATATCTGACAATTCCAAGGCCCCCATCCAATTCATATCCAATGGATTATCTGTGTTAATTTTTATCGCCGGCAGTCCCAGTTTAACCCCGCCCGATTTGGGCGGTATTGGTGGCGTATCTGTCGCAGGGACGTCCGTCCCCGCCGAATGCGAGATTTCAACCGGTTCTGATACAGGTACGATTGAATCATCCGGCACGATTGCGGCAAATGCCGACACAACGGCAAACAGAATAAAAATCAGGACTGAAAATTTGTACATGATAATTTAAAACCCCTGAAAGAAATATAACACTGTGCAATAAATTGCGAAAGCGAATTCTGACAGGGGTGGACGCAAGCCTCTCTCCTCTGGCACGATATAATTATGCGATAATATATCATCATATACAATGTGCATATATTCCAAAGAAAAACGCCCCGAACGGGGCGCAAATTGACATGAAAACTTTTATTTTTAACGGTCGTTGCGACCTGGTTTGTCAATAAAGATCCAAATTAACCATATCAATGCCGCAATACCGATAATGCTGTATACGATGCTGCTGGCAACGGTACCTGGTCCAAAAATCCATGCAACCAGGTCAAAACCAAATATTCCAATCAGTCCCCAGTTCAAGGCACCGATAAAGGTCAATGGTTCCAAAACATAGTTTGTTAATCCTCTCATCTCTTTTTCTCCTTTTCAAGGTTTACATTGTCTTGGCTAAGACAGGGACATTATAACTGGTTTTAAAGGTACTTTCAATCCCAATACAGCATTTAGGAAAACGTTCTTAGTCCATGATTTTCAGGGCTTTAAACGTATTACCCAGGAACACATTGCCGCGTTTTATAAATCTGAGTTTATTTTTTAATTATTTGTTTTATGGCATAATTTGCCAATGCCAAACCAAATGTTCCCGTTATCGTTATAATAGATCCGAACACGCGACCCGGCGCAATATTCTGGTCCGCTGGTTCAGTAGAATATACAACGGGGAAATCTTTTAGTCCGGTATCTTTGACCGCATGACGAATTTTTGCCGCCAATGGACAAACAGAGGTTTTTGATATTTTTGCAATTTTTATTTGCGACATATCCGTCTTGCGCGCGGCGCCCATACTGGAAATAAACGGGATATTTTGTGCCTGGCACCATTTGTACAGTGCAATTTTTGATGGAACAGTATCAATTGCATCAATTACAAAATCCGGACGGAGGTCTGGATTGCTGTTTTCATCCCAGAACATATCGCGCGCATCCACCATAATATCGGGGTTAATTTCATGAATTCTAGCGGCGGCCACTGAAACCTTGGGCGAACCAAGTGTTGAATCTGTTGCAAATAATTGGCGATTTATATTGGTTATGTCATATTTATCAAAATCAATTAAAATTAATTTTCCAATACCGCTGCGCGCCAATGCCTCACACGCAAAGGAACCAACCGCACCAACGCCAACAATCATGACCGTTGCGGCCTGCAATTTTGCGACATTTTCATCCCCCAATAATAAACGCGTTCTGCTTAGTCTATCCATTTTTTATCATTTCCATTGTATTATTATATATGATATCGGCCATTTCATTATCATCAACAGATTTTATTTTTGCAATTTCTGCGACAATACGCGGTATCACAGATTCCGCAATATTTGGGGTTGCATCACTTTCCACCAAGATTTTATTTATCGGCGTTTGATATACACTGTGGCGCAATTTCACGTTTTGTGAATTTAATATTTTATCAGAATACGAAAAATAAACGTTTGCGTTGCGACCGATTTGGGTAATTAAATCCGGCGCGCCAACAAACCCATGGGCAACAATTGCATGTGGCAATTTTTGTATTTTAAATATTCGCAACATTTCATCCCATGCATGAACGCAATGAATTTGGACTGTGCGCTGTAATTCGCGCGCAATTTCCATTTGCCGGATAAAAATATCGCACTGAGCATCAAAATCCGCATGTAATTTGTCCAGGCCAATTTCCCCAACCATAAAGTCGCGATTTTCGGCCAATATTTCGGCCAGACGTACATCCCAACCGGACGCGGCACTGGCCACATACCATGGATGAATCCCCAGACATGCACGCATGCATTTATGGCCCGCCGTAATTTTTACCAATTGTGCCCAATCATCTTCACAGGTGGCATTACAAATAAAAGTGTTTATTGATTGGTTGGTTTTACATTGAAATTCAGACAACTGGGGGTCCGAAAAATTAAAATGACAATGCGCATCGCAATATTTTTTCATAAAAAAAGCATATAAGTTTTCCCGTGTTTTTCAAGAAAATATTGAATACAACAACAAAATACCATACTAGGAATTTTTACTCCTGTAAGAACAAGAGAACATATGTTAAACTTTCTACTATTACTAGATTTTATTCCTAAATATAACCAACGGGAGGGGAAATATGACTCATAAGGGTACGTGGGCCGCGGTGGATAAAATTGCAGAAATTATGGGAATGACGCGGTCAGGTTTTGCAAAACTGTGCGGTCTGGACGCAACGGCATTTAATCTGAGCAAGCGCTGGACACGATACGGCCAACCACGATGGTTGTCCAGTCAGACCATTGCCAAGGTAATTACAACCGCCGGTATAACCGACGATGAATTTTGTCGCCTGTGTCAAATGGCCGAACAAGAAATGCAATAATTCAATTGACGCAAAAATAAAAAATGGTCGCAATTTGCGACCATTAAATGTTTCTGGTGGGGACACAGGGACTCGAACCCTGGACCCAATGATTAAAAGTCATTTGCTCTACCAACTGAGCTATGTCCCCAAAACGGAACCTGAATAAACACATGTGTTTTTCAGGGTTCGGGGGCAATTTTGACATAAAAAAAACCAAAATGCAAGAAAAATACGTAAATTTTTAGAATTATTTTTTATTTGTGTTAATGGTTGGCGCCGTACCATTTAATAATTGCTGAAAATGCAGTGATGCTGATGCATCTGAATCCATCCAATCGGTTAATAAAACCAAAATTTGGGCGATGTATTTTGCCGCGACTTTCTTGTTTTTATGAAAATTATATTCATTTATCAGATGTTGCAAATTGCGCGCAATATCGGATAAAGTCTGAACCTGGTCAATGGATAAAATATTATTTTTTGCATTACTGTAAATCAAATTGTCCAAATTTTCGTGGTATGTCTGCAAAGTATTCATTGATGCAGAACTTATCTTTAACTTGGTTGCAATTTCAGACGTTCGCAAATCGGCCATCTTGTTCAGGGATTCCAGTGTCAAATTTGCCCGCAAACCCATCATTTGCCGTAACAACAAAACCATATTCAGCAACAGGCCATTTATTTTGTCGTTTAGATTATCGGACAACGTTTTATTTAACTGGCGTGAAATACGATAATTTGAATAATCATACAGCAAAAATACAAATGGTATCGCCAGCAAAGATCCGGAAATATTATTAACTAAATCTGCTATGTTTTCATTATGGATATTGTCTTTGGTTAACAAAAACAGAACGACGCCCCCCGCAACGGACAGTAAATAAGGAACGGTCTTTAGTAAAACATCACGTATTTTAATTGCCATGCAAACATTTTATTAAAAACGCATGACAGATTGCACAGGAACGTCGCCCTAGACAATATCGTTTCCGGTGGGATGTGTGGTTTTTAATACGCGTATATTTGGGTTCTGGGCAATGGCGCATTTGTCGCGCACAAATAACAACGCCCATAATCCAACCCCGACCAATATCATCCCCAGTGCCAGAACACTGTACCGCCAACTGCCCAGTGTTCCACCCAGTCCCACAATTAAACATACGGCAATGTAAATAATATTATCGCCGATGCTGTACAGGGACAGAATAACGGAACGATAAGACGACGGAACAAAGTCTTGGAATCGCGAATACAGCAAAATGTTAATCGCACTGAATAAAACGTACGCCAGGCCCAATGTCCACAATCCGGCCGTACTGTAAAACACAGAAAACAGAACAAACGCCGCCCCGGCCACGCATATGGTTGCATACAAAATCCAATCGGGGATTTTTGTAAAACGGTATGCAAATGTCTGACCCAATATGGTGCAGCCCAAAATAAAGAACTGAACAATCCCAACAAATTCCACCGGCAAACCGATTTCCATTCCAATCGGGGACAAATAATCGTCCAAATACGCAACATTTGCGACCAACAAACTTATCATCATCATCAAAAATATACATGGTGTGCGTGCGCAAATGTGTGCACCGGTTTTAAATACGGTTAAAAATCGCATTTTACGCTGATTCTTGCGCACTTTGCGTTCGGGCGCGCGCAGTTGTATTCGCATAATAAACATCATAGATAACGCCAATGGCACCATGGATGCAATCGTACTCCATTCGTACCCAACAAACATCAACAATGAACCAAACGCCGACAGTGCCGCCGCAACGGCCTGTAAATTATAACGAATACCCAAAACCTTGGCATAAATGTCATGATGCCGGCGCGCCCGCAGTTCATCATAAACCATGCTTTCGTACGACACATTGTAAAATGCCGTCATAATCCCCCACAGGAACATCCCAATGGCAAATCCCCAATATGTGGGCCATATCAACCACAGAATAAAACCAATACCCTTTAACAATTGGCCCAAGACAATTGCATTTTTCTGGCCGATTTTGTTGGTTATCCATGTAACAGGAATTTGTGTTGCAAATGTCCCAACAGACAACATGATAAACAGTGATGATAATTGCATTTCAGTCATGCCATGCGATTGCATAAAAATCGCATACACCGGCGTCAACAACATCAGTTTGTTAAAAAACGCATACCCATAAACATTTAATAAAAACTGCCGCAGCGAAGATTTCTTTTTCATCGTACCACCATAACGTGGGAATTATATCTTATTTTGCGTTGTTTTTGTACTGAAAAGATTGAATTTTTTGTCAAATGCGCTATAATAACATGGATATACACAAAGGTGCGAATATGGCTGATGTATCAATG
The DNA here is from genome assembly GCA_023402015.1 of Pseudomonadota bacterium. Classification (GTDB taxonomy): domain Bacteria; phylum Pseudomonadota; class Alphaproteobacteria; order Rs-D84; family Rs-D84; genus Enterousia. The sequence continues at coordinate 40,248 of JAEXCU010000014.1, forward strand.
AATGATTTTCTGTTGCAATATTACATGCAAATGCATTTTAACAAAATGCCGCCTGAGGTTCGCGCCCAATTTGAATCTTATTTAAAGGCCGACGATTTCCGCGGGAATATGAAAACCTGGCGCGACAAACTGATGCACCGGAATGCAGACGGAAAATACGTTCAAAACGACCTGCCCGACCCTGATGATGCGAATGGGAATTACCATTTAACGGATGAAGAATGGAAAAAACTGTTTAACGCGTTTCAGACCGCATTTCGCGGCATGGCGGCCGATAAAAAATCGTTCAAAGATAACGGCAAAGCGAACGATTTCCTGAATGAATACTTTGGTGATGCGACGCATTTATTTTCTAATGCCATGGCAAATGATGCCGCACGCCAACAAATAGATGGTCCATTTAAAGATTTCTTGGAAAGCAACCGTCAAAGCCTGGAAATTTATTTAAAGCAATGGGGACTGGTTGACAGCAGTTTTTCATACGGTGATTTAATTTCTGGCATCAAATCGCGTAAGTATGATTCAGAACCCGATTTTCAAAACAAAATCAAAACAATCGCACAGTATATAACTTTTTATGCCCGTCAAAGTGATTTTCAACAGGCATTGGGACTGAAACCGTCAAACATTCCTGACTTTACAGACATTGAAAACGGATTTGAAGGCAGCAGTATTAATCCGCAAAAACTGGATTATTTTAAGCGAAACTATCGGTCGTTGCTGAATACCCTGCATAACGATTCCAAAGTTTACGAAGTATTTAGAAATTATGACAAGGGCAAAATATCCAAGCCCCTGGACGAGGCATTAAGCAAGGTTGATTATGCCGACAAAACCAAAGACGATTATGTCCCGCCAAAACGCACAGATGAATTAACACTGTGGCAACAACTGACCCAATATATTGGCGATACTTGGTCCGATTATATGGACAAGTATATAAAACTGCGCGGCGACCGTGTTTACTTTTCGCCGTCTGCCAAATCAATTATTTCGGCACTGGATGGGGCCAAGTATAAACCGACGGACGGACTGGCCAAGGTTCTGGAAAACGCCAGTAAAATCAAAGAAAATCTGCAATACAAATCACCAACAGCGACAAAACATTTTGACTGGTTTGTAAAAACAATGTCAGAAATGCAATCCACAATGAAAAAGGCTTTTGCCGGCGCATTGCAAAATGGCCGTCAGATGCAGGCGCTGGTTTCTGAAATGATAATGAAGGCCGTTCGCGAAGGTAAAATGGACGAAGCCAAAACTGCGATGGAGGTTTTATCTGTCATCAAATACGGATACACCACCAGTAAAATTATGGATACGCTGGCCAAGGAAAACCTGTCTATCTTTTCAGACAAGGGGTTATCTTGGAATAAAAACGAGGGTGTAAAATTCGTAACAACCGCATTGGACAAAAGTATCAAAACGGCATTTATGGGTATCGGATACGGAATCACCGCCGCCGGGAACGCCATAAAACTGTCAGGCAGCAAATTTAACGGAAACCCAAACAGAATGACCGGCGCCCGCGATCAATGGACTGCATCCAATAATGCGGCCCGCCAGAGCACGGAACAAATGCTGAACGCAAATCGTGGCCAACAGGCCAACATTCAAACAAATTTGGCGAATATGCGCGCACGCGGCATAACCGAACAGGCATTGGAAACATCCATTACACAATATCGCCAAAATATTGCAACCGATCATGCGCAATTGGAACAAGAAAAACAGACATTGATTCAGATGATTACCGGGCGTCCCGGTCATCCAGATGAACAGGCCGTATCAGAATTCCTGTTTCAAATGGAAAATGGTGCCAATCCGCAAATGCCAAATTTGACCGACCCCCAATTGATTACGGGCGTTCAAAATATAATTCAGATTCAGCAACGCATTAATCGGCAAAACGCACAGTTGCAGCGAAAATTAAATAAAAGACAAGAATTTGAAAACGCCACCCAATCCGTACAAATGTTGGATCAACAAATACAACAGCGTGAAACAGAACTGAATGAATGGGATGACAAACACAAAGATCAATACAAAGAATTAATGGCGTATTGGGATTTCTTGGAAACCGGACGAAATACGCACACCGGCAAAATGTACAGTTGGATGCCCGGCAGCGCGAAAAACAAGCAAAAGACATTTGATGACAATAAAAATACCATGATTGCCAATTATATGTCTGGGTATGATTATGCGGCTTGATTTTTTTGGGGTTTTGTGATATAATTGTTCACATATTGGCACCGCGTTCTGCGGTGCCGTTTTTATTTTTCACATATTTTTAAAAGGATTTTAAATGACACGAATTTTGCAAATTCGCCGCGGTACAACCGCACAAAATAATAACTTTACCGGTCTGGCCGGGGAAATAACATTTGATACAGATGCAAAAACCCTGCGAATTCATGACGGCGAAAAACTGGGGGGATACGCGTTGGCACGTGCCGATGCGACGGGCGGCGGTACCACACCCGTGCCGGGTGATGCATTTGATATAAACACCGTATCAGATGAATTTTGGTCTGGTCTGTTTGCGCGGATGTCGCCGGCACCATTTACTGTTTTAACCAGTCGCCCAATGCCGGCACAAAACAACAGTTATTTGGAATACATATTTGACACCCCCCTGCCCGCAAAATTTGTTCAGATATTTTTAATCTGTCAAACACCCCAGGCCGGATATTCCATTGGCGACGAAGTATCCGCATGGGGCATTGATACACGGACAAACCCGGCACCAAATACATTTAACGACAGCGATGGTTTGCATGTGCGTTTAATGATTGGCAGCCAAAATTTCTGGGTATCGCATAAAAACACCGGTGCAACAACAAATATCACAAATGAGAATTGGCGTATTAAATTCCATGTTTACTGTTGAAACACAAAAAATCATTTGCTATGCTTTGCCGGTAAATAAAAGAGGATACAAATGTACATACTTGCTTTGAATTGTGGTTCTTCTTCATTAAAATACCAGGTTTTTGATGCAGAATCCAAACGCGCCATTGTTGGCGGAAACGTTGAAAAAATCGGACTGCCGGATTCATTTATAACACAGAAATATCCCGACGGGACGAAACAACGCAAAGAAACAGAAATGAAAAACCACGACGAAGCATTGAATGTGGTGTTATTCATGCTGCGCGAGGCATCCATTGACATGAATGAAATCGGCGGGGTTGGCCACCGCGTCGTTATGGGTGGCGACAAATTTGCATCGTCCGTTGAAATTACCGACGAAGTTATAAAAACAATTGACGAACTGTCCCCGATTGCACCACTGCACAATCCGTCGGCACTGATGGGTATTATCACGGCCAAACAGTTATTGCCAAACGCGAAACAGGTTGCCGTATTTGACACTGCATTTCATCAGACAATGCCGGATTACGCGTATCGTTATGCAGTCCCCAGTGCATGGTATCGCGAACTGGGTGTGCGTCGCTATGGATTCCATGGAACATCACATCTGTATGTTTCCAAGCGCGCGGCAAAAATCCTGGGCAAGCCTGCATCTGAATGCAATTTGATAACACTGCACATTGGTTCCGGGGCATCTGCCACGGCAATTCGCGGTGGGGTATCTGTTGATACATCGCTGGGGATGACACCGTTGTCTGGATTGACAATGGGAACGCGTCCGGGCGATTTGGATCCGGGTGTGGTTTTGTATGTTATGAACCGCCTGGGGCTGACACCGGACCAAATGCAAAAACATTTGAACAAAGATTCTGGCCTGATGGGTCTGACAGAATGCTTTGCCGACCGCCGCGATGTGGAACAAAACAAAGAATCCGATGACAAATGTCGTTTGGCCATTGATACCGAGGTTCATAATGTAAAAAAATACATCGGTGCGTTTATGGCAGAACTGGGGCATACAGATGCATTGGTCTTTACCGCCGGCGTTGGTGAAAACGACGATTATCTGCGTGAAAAATTCTGCACCGGCCTGGAAGAATTGGGCATTAAACTGGACCGTGAAAAAAATGCCGCCGCCCTGGCCCGCAAAGGCGTGGACGAAGCAGTAATCAGCACGCCCGACAGCCGTGTAAAGATTTTAATGATTGCAACCAACGAAGAATTGGTAATTGTTGAAGATACTTTGGCAATCATGAACGGTACGTATAATCCAGACCATTTAAAAATGGATTATTCGTTTGCAAAATAATCATAAAATAAAAATCCGCCAAACGGCGGATTTTTTATTTGCGATATATGTCCAACGTATGCCGCAAACCCGCGGCCAGGTCATATTCTGGCATCCATCCAATTTGCATTAATTTGGTCGCATTTAGAATACAATCTGGGGCGGATGTGTCTGTCCCGGAACAAACGACGCCAACGCCTGCGATATTCGCCATGGTTTGCGCAAATTCCAAAATGGTTGCAACGGACGCCGGATTTGCAATATTGTACGCGTCGCCCGCATTCCCGCACAATAAAATTCGCAGTATTCCCGCGGCCGCATCCGCGACATAGCACCACGAACGACGTTGGCGACCGGTGCTGTGCAATTCAATGTTTTGCCCACATGCCGCCCGGCGCAGGAACTGGGCATCTGCGCGCGTGTTTATATCCGTAATCGTTGGACCGTACACATGGCATGGTCGTGCAATATTAACGTTTGTGCCATATTGGGCCGCATGGGAAATACATAAAACCTCGGCCGCCCGTTTAGATTCGCCATAGCATGTTCGCACGTTTTGCAAATCCGTCAAACACATACATGTTTCATCAAATGGGCCCTGGGATGCCCCATAAACTTCGCCCGACGATATAAATACCATACGCCCGTTTTGCGCAATCGCACTGTCCAGCACAGACATTGTCCCAAACATATTTACGCGCATTACACCAACCGGATTATTCATATATGCCGCCGGATGGGCGGGACTGGCCGCATGAATTACATAATCGTATTTTCGTGGAAAAATAAATTGCCGCGATAAATCCGCCACCTCAAATTGCAAATCATTACGCGACACGCCAAAACGCGCGGCCAGTTTATCTGGCGACGATGACGCTGCAAATATCTGTACCCCCAGCGCATGATTTTCATTCATATAAATTAAAAATTCTGTCAGGTATGAACCAATCAGTCCCGTCGCACCGGTAATCAGTATTGCCCTGCCCTGCATTTTGCAGATTTCATCGCCCAATGCGGCGCGGATTTTTTCAAATTCAGCAATCATAATCGCATTCATTTTTCCGCCCCCAATATTGCACGAAATATCTGAAAATCTTCGGGCGTGGTCAGTTTAATATTTTTTTCCGCACCACGTGAAAAATAAACCGTTCGTCCCAACGCCGCCATTAAATCACACGACGCAACAATGTTGGAAAGACCGCGCGACCGCGCCAATTTATACAGTTCAGTAATTTCCCCCAGATGAAATCCATGTGGCGTCTGGGTTCGTCGCAGTGTTTCACGCGGTATGCTGTGCGCTGATTCTTGGCCATCTATGGTTGTCATAATAACTTCGTTGCAGGGTATGGCCGCAATTGCATTACCGCGCGCCATGGCCACATTTATACAATCGTTAATGATATCTGTATCCACCAGTGGTCGCACCCCGTCATGGATTAAAACAATATCGTCATCACAATAATGCCGACACAGTTCATCCAGCCCACATTGAATTGATTCCGGGCCGGTTGTGCCACCCGGAACAACATGTCGC